>DYRD01000007.1 GCA_020718905.1 Syntrophus aciditrophicus
GAAGAATATGCCTTCAGGTAAATGTCCTCGTACTTAACGCTTTTCCATAACCGTCTACCGTTGCTGTTCCTTCCACCGTACCGGATAGTCTACGGATAGTGATATTATCCTGTGCGTAAAGACCGTAACCCGAAGCGGATGCCGCACCTACCAATCCGACTCCTACTGCCGTCCCGGTCCCGCTCACCTTACCTGAGAGGGTGTGGATCGTGATGTCCTTGTCCGCATAGAGACCATAGGCAGAGGCCAAGGCGCCACTGATACTTACGCCGTGCCCAAGGTATACATACCGGGCAAGCTGTCTGGCTCCGCCTCCCCTTCCGACTCCTATTGCACCCGCGCTCCCGGTCCCGCTCACGGCTCCTGAAAGGATGTCAATTTTAATATCATTACGGGCATAAAGTCCGTAAGCAGAGGCGGAGGCGACCCCGATCCCGGCCCCTCCCTCTAACCCGATACCGGCCCCACCGCCGACTGTCGTCCCCGTTGCGCTCACGTTACCTGAAAGGTTGATAATGCTGATACCGTTGCCGGCATAGAGACCATAGGCAGAGGTATAGCCACCAAAGAGCCCGAGCGTTACCCCAGTTCCACTCACGTTGCCCGAGAGCGTACCGATCGTGATATTATCATCGGCACAGATTCCATAGGCCTTACTATAGCCAAGACCAATCAGGGTGCCGCTCACGTTGCCGGAAAGAGTGTCGATCCTGAAGCTTTTATCAGCGTAGATACCGTAGGCATAAAAGGGGCGGATCCGGGAACTATTGCGAAGATGATCTTATTTTCTTCTTCATCCCCACCTTGATTGAGATCCTCTATGGCCTGGCTTAAAGATCCGGGGCCGGAGCCGTTCGTGTCCGTCACCCGATATTCCTTCGCCGGGCTGATAAGGGTGGTTGCCAGAAGAATTAAAAGAATACTGATCAGGCCGAAAGCAATTTCTTTCCTAAGAAACATTTGCATGACTCCTCCTGTCGTCTAAGGGTAAGCTGCTAACTGACCCGAATCTGAGTATTACTTATTAATAATCTCGTAAATTGTCAAATGTAAAATATGCCAAGTTATCCAGTTCGCCTGTCATACGACCGTTACCTACAATATAGTGCTAATCTCAACAATTTCCGTTATTTCCGGATTTAATTTAGTCGATGCTAATACTAATATTAATTGTGAGGGGGAGAACTAGTCATTCCTCGTTCGTCATATTTATCCATTGCAAATCTCCCGCCGATCGATTAGGATCGCTGCCCATGAAGAACCGTAGCAAGGGGAAAAAAGGCATCCAGCAGCGCCTCTTGAACTGGGCATTGTGCCTCCTGCTGGTTGCAACGCTGCCTGCGTGCAGCAGCCAAAATCCCGACCTGCCGGCACGATCCGCTACAGGAACGGGATCGGCATTTGGAGACATTATCGTCGAAGGCTCTATCGGCGACGCCAGCAACCTCATTCCCATCCTATCCAGCGACTCCACTTCCCACCAGATCGCCGTCCTTGTATATAACGGTCTCGTGAAATACGACAAAAATCTCAAGATTGTCGGCGATCTTGCCGAATCATGGGAGATCTCGCCCGACGGCCTCGTAATCGTCTTTCATCTCAGCAGGGGCGTCAAGTGGCACGACGGCCACCCCTTTACGGCGCAGGACGTCTTGTTCACCTACAAAACCACCATCGATCCGAAGACACCCACGGCCTATGCCGGAGACTTTCTCAAAATAAAAAAAGTCACCGTGACCGATGATTACACCCTCCGGGTATCCTATGACAAACCCTTTGCCCCGGCCCTTATGAGCTGGGGGGCCTGGATCCTGCCGCGACACCTCTTGGAGGGAAAAAGCATCACCTCATCTCCCCTTTCCCGGCATCCCGTCGGCACGGGTCCTTACCGTTTCAAGGAATGGCTGTCGGGGCAAAAGATCGTCCTCGTTGCCAATACTGATTACTTCGAAGGCCGACCTTTTATCGACGGATACGTCATGCGGATTATCCCCGATACGGCCACCATGTTCCTGGAACTACGGGCCAACGGCATCGACCAGATGGGGCTGACGCCGCTTCAGTACACCCGCCAGACGGAAAACAATCTCTTTCTGAAAAACTTCAACAAGTACAAGTATCTTTCCTTCTCCTACGTCTTTATGGGCTACAATCTCAAAAATCCCCTGTTTGCCGACAAGCGGGTGCGGCAAGCCATCGCCCACGCCGTCAACAAAGAAGAAATGATCCAGGGCGTGCTGCTGGGCTTAGGGAAAGCGGCGACAGGTCCTTACAAACCGGGCACCTGGGCCTATAACCCCCAGGTGCGCAACTATCCCTACGATCCAAAGCAGGCCAAAGCGCTGCTGGCCGCGGCGGGATGGAAAGACACCAATGGGGACGGAATTCTGGATAAGGATGGCCAACCTTTTACCTTTGAGATCATCACCAACCAGGGAAATGAAGTCCGGGCAAAATGCGCCGAGATCATCCAAAAACAACTCGCCGACGTGGGGATCAAGGTCAAGATCAGGGTCCTCGAATGGGCGGCCTTCGTAAACGACTTTATCAACAAACGGCGTTTCGATGCGACAATCCTCGGCTGGACAATCCCCCCGGATCCTGACATTTATGATGTCTGGCATTCCAGCAAGACAGGTCCGGAGGAGCTGAATTTCATCTCCTTCAAAAACGCCGCAGTGGACGGGTTGATTGAAAAGGCCCGGGAGGTCTTTGACCAGCAAGAAAGAAAAAGGTATTATGATCGCATCCAGGAGATCCTGGCCGAGGAACAGCTCTATTTGTTCCTCTATATCCCCGACGCCCTGCCCATGATTCATGCCCGCTTCCGGGGCGTAGAACCGGCGCCGCAGGGAATCACCCATAACTTTATCAAATGGTATGTTCCCAAAGAAGAACAGAAATTTGTCATGACGAAATAAGCAAAGGGGATTCGACACGGACACAAACGGCAGCAATACCAGGATCGTTATTCCTGAAAGGCAGTTTTTCCCGTCGTGCCGGATTCTTTTTGGGCATCCTTCCCCCTAAAAAGCTCGACATCCTGAAAGCGGCCCGCAAAGATCACAATCGCCGGCACTGGTTCAAAAAGGTTTAACCTTTCAGGTTTTCCAGCAGATAAGTTCTAAAGGCATCATGATCGGCATCAAGAAATACCGGCTCCCCTTCCCTGGCATCGACATCTTTCATACTTTGGGGCAGCTCCAGGTCGATGGCCAGGAGCTCATTTATTTCCTTCGGGAATTTTGCCGGGTGAGCTGTCTCGAGGGAAATGCATAAGGGAAATTCCCCCCGCTTCTCCAGATAATCCTCCATCCCCCGCCAGCTAACAGCGCCGTGTGGTTCCAAGAGAACCCCATAGGTTTCATAGATCCTTTTGATGGTCCTCTTCGTCTCCCCATCGGTAATGCTGACGGAGTAGATATGCCTTTGCATTCCTTTCCGGTCAGGGGAGCGGTGGACAACCCCGTTCCTGTCCACCGTTCCCCCGAAGAGATCGAAGAAACGGGCCAGGTTACTCGGATGGCCTACATTCATGGCATTGGAGAGGCAGGCTCGGGAGGGGGACACCTTTTCGTAGGTCCCCGATGCTTAAAAAAACCTTGGGAACTCATCGTTTTCATTGGTGGGCATCACCAGAGTCCTTACCGGCAATCCCATGCGGCGGGCATATTCGCAGCCCAGGGCATTGCCGAAATTTCCGGAAGGGACGGAAAAAACGATTTCTTCTCCCGAGACCGCCAACTGGCTGTAGGCATAGACGTAGTAGATTGTCTGTGGGAGAATACGTCCAAAATTTATTGAGTTAGCCGATACCAGATTGAAATTTTCCAGAGCAGGATCGGCGAAAGCCTGCTTGACCAGGTCCTGACAATCATCGAACTTCCCGTCCACGGAGATGGCCCGGACGTTTTGACCGATCGTATCAAGCTGTTTCTTCTGACGTCCGCTAACCTCGCCCCGGGGATAGAGAATCGTAACCTCGATACCGGGCACACCCTTGAAGGCCTCGCCAACGGCGCTGCCCGTATCCCCCGAAGTGGCAACCAGGACGTTGAGGCGTTTTTCGGGATCGCGGACCATACTCATGAGCCGGGCCATCATCCGAGCGGCAAAATCATTGAAAGATGCCGTGGGCCCCTGATCCAGGCGCATGACATATTTACGGTCCAGCACTTGCTCCAGGGGCACGTCAAAATTATAGGCGTCTTCGCTGATCCACCGCAATTTATCGGCGTCGAGCTCTCCGCCCAGAAAACGACCGGCCACCAAACAAGCAGCCTCCCGGCAGGGTTTCCCTTTCAAAGCCATTATTTCATCCATAGGCAGGGGAGGAACCATTTCCGGCATAAAAAGCCCCTCGTCCGGGGCCTGCCCCATAAGCAGGGCCTCGCGAAAGGAGACGGTTTTCCAGAAGGGCGCAAAACCGGCACCAGGGGCAAGATTTCTGTTCGTGCTGTAATAGCGAATCATAGCTGACATAAGCATATCCTCACTTACCTATTTCTCAAATCATAAGGAGTTTTTGCGGAGCCGTCAAGGACATCTTCCTCATTGACAACTGAGAAAATTCGGCGGATAATCCTCACCATATAAGCATATGCACATACCTACACACCAAGGAATGTTTAATGACTGAAGAAAATCGCCCCCTGCTGACCCAAACCGTTCGCGGCGCGGGTTGAGCCTGCAAAATAGGTCCGGGGGACCTTCACGAAGCACTGAAAGATCTTCCCTTCATGACGGATCCTAATCTCATGGCCGGCATGGAGCACTCTGAAGACGCCGGCGTCTATAAGCTCCGGGACGATCTTGCCATCATTCAGACGGTGGATTTTTTTACCCCCATCGTGGATGATCCCTATACCTTCGGCCAGATCGCCGTAACAAATGCCCTGAGCGACGTTTACGCCATGGGAGGCAAGCCCCTGACGGCCATGAATATCGTATGTTTTCCCATCAAGAAGCTTGACGTCTCCATCCTCCGGGATATCCTCCGCGGCGGCCTGGACAAGATGAGGGAGGCAGGCGTCCTCCTCGTGGGGGGACACAGCGTCGAAGACGATGAAACCAAATACGGCCTCGCTGTGACCGGAATTATCCATCCTGAAAAAGTGCTCATGAATCGCGGCGCCCGCTCGGGGGATAAGCTTATCCTGACCAAGGCACTGGGGACGGGGATCGTGAGCACCGCCGCCAAAGCCGGTGTGGCCGGCACCGAGATCATCGCAAAATCCATCGCAGCCATGACAACCCTCAACAAAGGAGCGGCGGAAATCATCGTGGAGACAACCGATATTCATGCCTGCACCGATATCACCGGTTTCGGTCTTCTTGGCCATGCCTGCGAGATGATCGAAGACAGCGAGGTGGGAATTCATATCTTTGCCTCGGCGGTCCCTTTTTTCGCGGGCCTTCAGGAACTCGCCGAAATGGGAATCCTTCCCGCAGGCCTCCACCGCAATCGGCAATTCCGCATGTCCTGTATCGAGGCAAGCCCTGCCTGTCCGGAGTGGTTAGTGGATATCCTCTGCGATCCTCAAACGGCCGGCGGCCTGCTCCTGTCGGTTGCTCCGGAACAGACCGCCGGTCTCCTCGATAGATTTCATCGTTCCGGCCTGACGGACGCCGCCGTCATCGGTGAAGTAACGGTCGAAAAAAAAGGAAAAATCCTCGTTAGCCTATGAAACGCATCGAATCACTCCTCGTCAAAAAAGAAGAAACCCTTTTCAACGTCTTCAAGCTCAGATCAATGGCCAGACCGGACGATACCCTGGCGGTACTCACGTATGGAAGCCCCGATCCCGACGCCGTTGCCTCGGCAATGGCCCTTAGGGAAATCTTTAAGCAGGCGGGAGGCTTGAAAAAATTTGCCTTCGTGGCCACCGAAGAGGTCCTTCGCCAGCAGAATAAAGAATTTATCAAGGCGATGAAAGTGAACGTCCAGCTCCTCCACAAGGTCAATCTTCAGGAATACAGGCTCCTGGCCCTGGTCGACGCCCAACCGACCTTCTTTGGCAAGGTCTGCGACGCCGTCCATCCCCAGATCGTCCTCGATCATCATCCCGTCACATCGTCCTGGCATGCCGAACTGGCCGACGTGCGGCCCCATTACGGAGCCCTGTCCACGATCATGACGGAATACCTCCTTGCCGCCAAGGTGCGCATTCCCAAAATGCTTTACACCGCGTTACTATACGGCATTAAAAGCGATACCAACAATTTTGAAAGGGATTCCATTCTCGAGGATATTGGGGCCTATTACCTCAACGCCTCCCGGGCAAACCGACAGCTCATCCGTCGCATTGAGCTCAACCAGATTCCCGAGCGCTACCTGAAGTATTTTGAACACGCCTACTTCCACCGGCGCCGCTATCGTGACCGGGTTACGAGCTTCCTGGGCAAGGTGGAAAGCCCCGACGTTTGCGTCCAGGTCGCCGATTTCTATCTCCGCATCGCCGATATCTACTATGTCGTGATCGCCGGGGTCATCAAGGACAGGTTGGTCATTGTCTTTCGGGGGGACGGATACCGCCAGGATTGCGGCAGCATTGCCGAAAAGGCCTTCGGCAAGTATGGCAGCGCCGGGGGGCACAAGAGCGCCGCCCGAGTGGAGATTTTCCTGGAAACCCTCAAAGAGGTCCTGCAGGGCGAATGGTCCCAGGAGTCGGTCGAACAATTCCTCGTCCAGCGCCTGCGTCAGCAGAGACCGGCCAAGAACAGAAAACAGACGGCAAATAACGAAAAGGAAGCATCTTGATTAATAAAAACACCAAACCGGAGACGGCTGGATGCTGCGACGCTCCGGTTTGGTGTTTTATTGAAATGTTTGTTTAAAATACTGATTATTCTGCGGTCTTGGTTTCGCCGGGCGACTCCGCTTTTGCTGTCTCCGTAACCGCCGTCTTGGTTGAGGACGACTCCTCGTGCTTAGTCTCGGTATGGGGCGCCTTGGCTCCGCCGTAATCGGTAGCGTACCAGCCGCTTCCCTTCAGGTGAAACGAAGACAGGGACATCAGTTTTTGAACGGGCCCCTTGCAGAACCGGCAAGATTTAAGGGCAGGGTCCGTAATCCTCTGAAACAACTCAAAGTCCTTGCCGCATTTCCTGCATTTGTATTCATAAATTGGCATAAGCTAACCTCCCAATCATTATTTTACGAAAACATATCGCGGATTTGATAGCGGCTGCTAAAGCAATCGAGAACCAGCTTCAGGTCCGGATTCAACGAGGATTGCAGCATGTCGCGAGTGATACTGTGGACCTTTTCTTCCTCCTGGCGCTTCTCTTCGACAGAAAGGTCAAACGCCGTCTCCCCGTTGTCGAACCGGATGACATGAACCAGTTCGTGGGCGGCGATGTATAGCATGAGCGGGCTCAGACGAATAAAGGAGTGGGCCCGCTCCACGGCGTCGAGAATCCGGTCATCCTGGAGACAGATACGGTAAAAATGAAATCCCCCCTGCTGCTCTTGCCCCTCCTCTTTATGGTAATGATACTTACAGAGGTGGGCAAAAGCCCCTTTCCTGACCTCATCTTCTTCCAGGAACGCCAGGGTTTTCACGTCATAGCGATGGGCCTTGATCGTTTCCGGACTCAAGCGAAAATATTCACTCGTCAGTCTCTCTGCATGCTGAAAGACCGAACCAGCCAGGGATATTTGTGCAGGATTAAAATACCGGCCCATCGCCCTTCACCACGATTCCGTCAAAACGTGCCGCTTATTGTTGTTAACCTGGATAAACAACAACCCCCGCACTAAACCTCAGCTGCCGTAAATTATGCATTTTCGCCAACTTGTCAAGAACTATTCTTGCAAACTATTCTTGCAAATGATTTCAAAAATTTGCCGTACTTGTCCAAAGAACCGACCATGACGGTAGGACGCAGCAATTACAGAGGACCCCGTTTAGAGCTGTGTGCCTTAATCGCCGCGT
The DNA here is from genome assembly GCA_020718905.1 of Syntrophus aciditrophicus. Lineage (GTDB taxonomy): Bacteria > Desulfobacterota > Syntrophia > Syntrophales > UBA8958 > UBA8958. The sequence goes on from DYRD01000007.1 coordinate 7,938, forward strand.
CGATGACCCGGCTGATGAAATCGGCCTGGGTGATTCCGGCGGCGGCGGCCTGATGAAACAATACCGTCGAAGGCGTCATCCCCGGCAGGGTGTTCGGCTCGAGAACGGCTATGCGCCCATCTGGCCGGACAAACATATCAATGCGGGCGTAGCCTTTGAGGTCCAGGACTTGAAAGGCGGCAATCGCCGTCTCCTGAATTTTTTTCAGGACATCTTCGGGAACCCTGGCCGGAGTCTTGTTTTCCCCCTGCCCGTATAGAAACTTGTCCTCGAGAGAAAGAATGTCGTCCGTAGGTATCGTTTCCGACGGCGTGAGGGCCAAGGGAGGATCGTCACCCAGAACACCGCAGGTGATTTCCGTCCCGGCGAGAAATTCCTCCACCAGCGCCACGTTGTCACAGCCCAAGGCAGACTCTATGGCCGCAGCGACGCCCTCAATGGAGATGACCTTCTTCACGGCCGTGCTGCAACCTTCCCGGGTAGGCTTGACAATACACGGGAAGGTTGTCTCTTTTTCCACCCGGGCAAGAATCTTCTCCCGCCCTTCCCCATCCCAAGCCCGCTTGAAAACCGGAATGGTCGCGGGAACGTCAATGCCGCTCAGGGAGAGGATGCGGCGGCAGACATACTTATCCATTCCGACAGCCGAGGCCAGTACTCCCGACCCCGTATAGGGAAGATGCAATAATTCGAGAAGTCCCTGTAGGCACCCATCTTCACCATACTTGCCGTGGAGACCCAGATAGGCGAGATCGGTGCAGTCCTTCAGGGATTCATAGGGAATAGGTCGGGCCTCCGCTTCCAGATCATCTTCGATATCCCTCGTACTGTTTCTCATGAGGAGCTTCAAGGGGATATCCCAGAGACGGGCCTGAGAGTCCATAAACACCGCCAGGGGATCGAATCTCTTCCTATCCATTTTGCTGAATATATTCCGGCCGCTCTCCAGGGAAACCTCCTTCTCCGAGGACACTCCCCCCATGATAACCGCGACCCTGAGCTTTTTTGATATTATTTCATCTGCCATGATCAACCCCATCCCCACCCTGTCCTCCCCTTGCAGGGGAGGTAAATATGGAAGTACTTCCGTTAGTTATACCTAAGGTAATATGTAAATAATTCTCATATTCCCTTCGCCCATTGCCTGTTTTTTCTTAAAGCGGCCCCTTTTTCCCCTTGTGAATGGCAAGGGCGTTCTCGATCAATGTCGAGATCATCATCGACGGCAGCATCCCGGCGCTGGCCGCCTGTTCAAAGAAGAATGAAGATGGGGCCATGCCCGAGGACGAATTCGGGTCGGTGATGAAAATCCTACCGTCATTCAGATAGAACCCGTCGATACGGCCATAGGATCGAAACCCGAGCACTTCAAAGGCGCGCGTGGCTTCCGCTTTGATCATCTCCGCCGTTTCCCGGGGGATGTTTTTCGGAGGCGTGAATTTCCGGCAGCGTCCCGGCATATACTTATCGTCATAGGTATAAAAGGCGCTCTGGGGATAAATCTCCGTCAGATCCAGGGGCGCGATCTCGCCGTCCCGCTCCAGAACGATGCAGGAAAACTCGATGCCTTCGAGAAATTCCTCGATCAGGACCGCCCGGTCCCAGCGCAAGGCCTCCTTGATAACACCATCCAGGTCAACCATATCATCGATCCTGCCCACCCCGACACTCGATCCCTCCCGCACCGGTTTGACAAAAAAGGGCAAGGCAAAATTATCCCCTAATTTTTTCCGCACCTGTTCCGGGGTACGCAACCATTCATTTTCATAAACAACCATACCTTTTGGGACATTAATCCCCGCCGCGGCTAATACTTTCTGCTGGATATGCTTGTCCATCCCCAGGGCAGAGGCCAGGACCCCCGGTCCCGTATAGGGAATCCCGAGAAGTTCGAGGAGCCCCTGGATGCAGCCGTCGTCGCCGTATTTACCATGGAGGGAAATGAAAGCAAAATCAATGCTCTTTTTCAAAGCCTCATAGGGCATCCTCCGGGCTTCGCTGGCGAGACGTTCCGTAATATCGACGGTCGTATTCTGGGATACGAGTTGCCAGGGGATTTCCCAGAGACCGCCGTCATCGTCCATAAACAGCGGCACCCCTTCATAGTATTCCGGATCGAGATTATCGTAGACATTCCGACCGCTGTTGAGGGACACCTCCCGCTCCGATGACATTCCTCCGAGAATAATGCCCACCCGTAATTTATTCATCAATCCCAAACTACCCCCTTATGCATCCCAGACGAAGGTCACACCACTGTTCGGAAAGACCCAGGTATGATTCGGCGCCCGGAGACGGATATATTTTCCTTTTTCCCGAATGACTTCCGGATAAGGATGTTTGCCTGCAAAAAAACTCACCTCCCGGACATGCCGGAAACCAGTTTGTTCATAATTGAAAGAAATATCCAGCCCCCGGGTCGGATAAACGACATAGACGGAAAAGATGTTATTCGTCCGTGATTTCTTTGCAAATATTTCAATGGCCACTTCCATCTGGGTATTAAGTTTTTCCCCCAGGGCCTCATGGCGGCACCAGACCTCATAACCCCGGGAGGTCATTTCGGTGCTGATAATGGGAACGTCCACATCATCGATGCTCACCCTGGCCACACGAAAATCCCGTTCCATGGCCTGATGCTCCCCCCGGCTCATGAGCCAGCGATATTCGCACCGGGGATCTTCAAAAAACGCGGCCAGTTGTTCTTCGTCAAAGGCACAGCCGATAACGAAGGCGTTGTTTTTCAAGGTCTTTTTATAAGAAACGCGGGTGATCACATTCAGGGCATCCTCACGCCTGGCCCCTGTCTTTTCTTTTCCGGCAGCGAATTCGGCGACGCTAATATCATAACGAAAGTCTTCCCGCAATTCCAACTGTCGATCCTCTTTCCCGAAGAGGGTCTCGAACATCTCGTAATAGATGGCGTCCCCCAGTTCCTCGCTCCGGGCCCGGGTTTGAAAACACTGGCGGATGATACTGTCAATCCGGTCAATGGATCGCTCTTCGTCAGGAATATATATGCGCCGCAGCCGGGGCAGGACGGTGTCGGCCTTTCCTTTATGGATGAATATCCTGGGGGCCCGTTTCCCCAGGGCACACAGGATTTCATAGCTGATGCTCCCGACGCGACCGGCAATTTCATTGGCCGATATCGACTCCTGCCCCTGCCGTCCCATGAGGACGACCTCGTCGCCAACCTGACAATCCATGATCCCGCTTACATCCACCGTGCACATATCCATGGAAACCCGCCCGATGACGGGTACGCGCTTCCCCCGGATGAGGACTTCTCCCTGATTGGAAAGGATAACCCCGTAGCCGTCACCGTAACCTATGGGTATCGTTGCAATCCTGGTCGGTTTATCCGTAATGTAAGTCCGATTGTAACCGATGCTGTATCCCTTCGGGAAATCCTTCAGGAGCACGACCCGCGTCTTGAAAGACATCACCGGCAACAGGTCCGCTTTATCCCTTGTCTCCGGGGAAGGATAGATTCCGTAAGACATGAGCCCCGGACGCACCATGTCGTGATTGAAATGGGGGTAGTTCAGGATGGCGCCGCTGTTGGACATATGGCGGATGGGAATACGGATACCCGCCCCCTCCAGTTGCTCAAGGAGGCGACTGAAAAGCTGTGCCTGTCCCTCGTTATACTCGATTATGGTCTCACTTGAGGAAAGATGGGTAAAAATCCCTTCGATGATAAGGTTAGCAAGAGCAAGGATATCCTTAATGGTCTGAAATGCCTCGTAGTAAGGGGTCCCCCCTCTTCCCATGCCCGTATCCACCTCGACATGAACCGATATCCGGACATGAGCCTTCTCACAGCGATCCTGAAGGGACCTGGCGAAATGCAGATCCGAAACGGAAGGGATAAGATTGTATTTGATGATATCGCCGATTTCCCCTTCCGGCGAGGGGCTGAGGATCACAATGGGGGAAATGACACCGCTGACCCGGAGTTGGACACCCTCATCGGCGTTGGCCACACCAAGATAGGCGGTGCCGTTTTTCAGGGCCACTTCGGCAATTTCGATGGCCCCGTGACCGTAGGCATCCGCCTTGACCACCTGGAGGATCTTCACGCCCGGTCGGACCAGACGCTTCATCTCCTTCCAGTTCCTCGCAAAATGATCCAGGTCAACCTCGACCCAACTACGGTATTTATTAACTTCCTGATAAGGCATTTATGCTTTTCCTTATTATCTTGATAAACTCATAAAAAACTTGAAAAACTGGCCATAATCGACGGCTCCGTAAAAAGATCCGCAGGCAAGGCGCGCAAATCGCGAGGACTGCGGCGTACTTGGCGTACGCCGCAGGGACGAGTTATGCACAGCGCAACGCAAGATCCGGGTCTTTTTACGAAGCCGTTATTTTTTGGTCATGGTGAACACGCCATCCCACTCCCCTTCCGGAGGATGTTCCTGCAAGTCATGGCAGCGCTGGATGTAAAGATTTGCCGGAGGATCGTCGGGACGGAGCTCCAGGATGCTTCTAAAGGCCGCGATACCTTCATCCCACCGGGCCTGCTTGTACCTTTCCAGACCTTCATGAAAGCGCCTGACATATTCTTCGTGTTCCGCCGCGTCCTTCTGCTCGCAGATCAGTTCATAGATCTTGACGGGAGGGAGTCTACCTCCCGGCAGAACATCTCTTCCTTGACGACCTCATAGGTATATTCGCTGATGATGATATGTGTCCCGTACTCCTTGTTGATCCCCTCGAGGCGGGAGCTGAGATTGACATTGTCGCCCATGACGGTATAATCGAAGCGCATATTCGAACCCATATTGCCGACTACCATATCGCCGCTGTTGATCCCGACGCCGATATCCACGTAAGGCCTTCCCTCCCGGGACCATCGCTCCTGAAGCACTTTCAGTTCCGCCATCATCTCCAGGGCGGTCCGGCAGCCGTGCAGGGCGTGGTCCGGCTGTTCCAGGGGGGCGCCGAAGACGGCCATAATGGCATCGCCGATGTACTTGTCGAGAAGTCCCTCATATTTGAAGACGATATCCGTCATGACCGTCAGGTATTCGTTCAGAAGGCTTACAAGTTCCTCGGGGGTCAACTTTTCCGAGATCGTCGTGAAACCCGGAATATCGGAAAACATGACGGTCAGATCTTTTTTATCGCCTCCCAACTTCAATTTGCTCGGGTCCTTGAGGATCTCAGTGATGACCGACGCCGTAAGATAATACTGAAAGGCCCCGCGAATCTTCTTCTTCTCCCGCTCCTCCGTAAAGTAGCGGTACACGGTGATGACCAAATATATCGTCATCATGGTCAACACGGGATAAATCATATTGATCCACGTATTGAATTTGGCAAAAACGATGGTGTTGCCCACAACGAAACCGCCGACCAGGACGATCTTGCCCTTGAAGATATCGGGGGAAAGACGGCCGTTCAGAATGTCCGTGATGGAGTAATGGGGGAAGGTCTTGGCCGGACCCAGGTAATTGATCAGCAAGCGGCCGCTTTCATCGGTAGGAATACGCAGCTCGCCGAGGATGATACCCTCTACACCGAAATCGGCAAGGTCGAGAGCGATCATGGGATAGTCGAGGTACTGCATGAGCATGGCTATGGAAAGGGGATAATAATAACTGTCCTGAAATTTGATAACCAGGGGCGACCAGCGGATGACGCCGTCAGGATCGGGGAAGACATTGAAATAGCCGCTGTTTTCGGCCGCTTCGGCAATTACCCTGATGCTCGGAACAGGCGCGTAGGCCTGGATGATATTGTATGTTCCCGCCTGGCCTTTCGTCCGCACCATGGAATACATGGAGCCGCCGATCAGAGCGGAACTTGCCTCTATATGTTCCTCAGTGATAAAACCGACATCCTTTGCCGTCGTATGGAAGAAATAGCCGAGACTGACATTTTTCGCCTTTTCGATGGACTTGCCAAGGATAGCGTCGTTATCGGCCGCTTTTACCTTACCTTCAAGAAGCCCCGTAAGACGGTCATCCTGAATGCCTATCTTCTTTGCATCCGCATAGATTTCCGATAGGGTCTGGATACTTGCATTCTGTTTCGCCTCGGCAAAGACAATATCAAAGCCCACGGCCTTGGCACCGTAACCCTTCAGGGCATCGACAAGCCGCGCCGTCACCGACCTTGACCATGGCCATCTGCCGAGTTCCGTAAGACTTTTCTCATCTACGGTGGCAATGACTACTTCCCCTCCCGCCGGCAACTGCCCCCGGGAAACCATCCGCAAATCCAGAGATTTTAATTCCATGAAGCGAAGAAAAGGCAGGTCCATGAAGAACAGCGCCAGAGCGATGATTACCAGGAAAATGGAAATCCTGAGGGGTGACAGGACCAACAGTTTTTTCATCAGCTCCTTCATGGTTATCCCTCCTGAACGAAATACTTTCTAATTCTAATGAAAACCCTGTGTATTGTCAAGGCAAATGGCCTTATGTCTTGACAAGTCAAGAGGGTTGGGATATGGGAATCACACTTCACGCCGATGTAGCTCAGCTGGCAGAGCAGCTGATTCGTAATCAGCAGGTCGCCAGTTCGATTCTGGCCATCGGCTCCAGCAATCAAGGGGTTAGAGACTTTCTCTAACCCCTTTTGATTTTTCAGCCAACCAAAAAACAACTATTCCTATTTGGAATCCATAATCCAGGCGCCATCCCAGTCCGCGGCCGGAGGCGTTTCTTTCCAGAAGTTACAGCGGTCGATATACATCCGGCAAATTTCGTCGGCCCGATTGAGCTCCCCCGCTTTGCCAAAGGACTGAATCGCCCGGTCCCATTGCTGATTTCTGTATTTCTGGAGCCCCTCCTGAAAATGATTAACCGCTTCCATCAGGTTGGGGAAGCTCTCGGCGCTGTGGTAATCGAGGACTTCGTAAACGCCGACGGTTTCCTTCTTACCCTTGACCACCACCCGGTCCACCTCCCTGATCCGGTAGGTTCCCCGCAGGCGCCTGTACGTATTTTCACTGATGAGGATACTGGCGTGATACTTTTTACATAGGCTCTCCAGTCGCGAGGCGAGATTGACGCCGTCCCCGATCAGGGTATAATCCATCCGTTTCGGTGAGCCGATATTGCCGGACACTATTGTATCGGTATTGAGCCCCAGCCCCATTTTTACCGGCCGCTTTCCCTGGGCGACCCGTTCCCGGTTCCAGTGATTGAGGGCGTTGATCATGGCAATAGCGGCCCGCATGGCGCGGTCTTCGTCATCGTCATGGGCAAGAGGAATGCCGAAGGCGGCCATAATCGCATCGCCGATAAATTTGTCGAGCATCCCGCCCTCGCGCTGAATACATTCCACCATGATGGTAAAATACTCATTCAGCAGGGATACCGTTCCCTGGGCTCCCAGTTCTTCCGTCAGGGTTGTAAACTGGCGGATATCGGGAAAAAGTATCGTGGCCAGGGTGCTTTTTCCACCCAGGATCTCCTCTCCTCCTTCTAGGAGCTGATCGGCAAGAGCGGGATCCATGTATCTTGACATGGTTGATTTTACCCTTTTTTCTGAGCTGATGTCGTCCATGATGATCATGACGCCCAGCTTTTTTTTGTCCACGCTCGTCAAGGGAAGAATGGCGATGTTCGCGGAAACCTTGGTCTCTGCGAACTCCAGTTCGGCGTCCATGGTCATTTCCGATTTCCTTGTTTCCTCGACACGGGTGATCTTCTCTACCAGCCAGACGTTCCTGCCCGTAAAGAAATCACGAACCGCCCGGTCAATGACGTCCTGTGCCTCGATTTGCATGATCCTCAGCCCGGCGGCGTTGCAGGTAATGATCTGGCCCTCCTCGTCGAGGGTCATGACGCCGTTGGACATGCTCTCGAGCATGCTCTCGCTGTAATTCTTCATGTTCTTGATATCATCGAAGAGTTTGGCGTTCTCGAGGGCGATGGAAACCTGGGCCGTAAAGGCCCGGAGCCGGGATTCGTCGTCCTTTGTAAAAGGCCCCCCCGTTTGTTGAGAACCTGGGTTACCCCGATGGTTTTTCCCGTCTTGTTTACAACGGGAACGCAGAGGATCGACCTGGTAAAGAAACCTGTTTTCCTGTCAAAAGCGGGATTGAAACGCAGATCCGCATAGGCGTGAGGGATATTGATCGTTTCACCGGACTGGAAGACGGCGCCGGCGATGCCCATATGATTGGGCAGGCGGATTACCATGGCTCCCAACCCCTCTCCAACCTTGGAAAACAGCTCCTTTCGTTTCTCGTCGTTGAGAAAGAGGGTCGAGCGCTCGGCGTTAAGCATATTGGTCGCCTCAGACATGACCTTGTTGAGAAGGCTTCCCAGATCGATTTCCGCCGTGACATTGGAAACAAGGTCGAAAAACTCCATCTCCTTGGCCCGGAATTTTGTCATTTTGTCAACAATCCCGATGATCTGCAAGGTAATTGCCGCCTGGGTTGTCATCGATTCGAGCATGGTCATGTCTTCTTTGGAAAACCGTCCTTTTATTTTGTTGAGCATCTGAGCGGTGCCGATGACCTCTCCCTTCATGGTGCGAATGGGCACACAGAGGATACTCTTCGTTGTATAACCGGTTTTCTCGTCCACGGAGCGGTTGAACCGGTCGTCTCTGTAAGCGTCATGGACGATCAGGCTCTCCCCGGTGGTGAAAACATGACCGGCGATGCCTGTATTGTTAATGATCCGGATCTCTCGCTGGAAGGTACCTTGGGCAATCCACGAATATAACTCCCCTGTTTCCGCATCGTTCAGGAATATCGTCCCTCGATCCGCACGGATTTCTCTAGTCGTAATTTCCACCAGCACCCTGAGCATCTCATCAAGGGTTTCATAGGTCGCCATAGTCTGGGCTACATTGAGGAGCAGTTCCGCCTTATGAAGGCGGACATCCGCGTCAAGAGACCTATCCTTTTTCATAACCCTCCAGTTTCTGACGCAAGGTGCAAATCGCTTCCTGAAGTTGCCGCAGTTCGTCCCGATCAATACGGCGAATGGTTGCTACCTCGTCTTCATATTGAATTTTTCTTTTTTCCATTGCGTGTCTCATCGCATCGATCATACCTCGCAATTGCATCACCTCATCATGGCTACCAGCGATAAGCTTCTGCGTATCTTTTTCATGCTCGATGGACATTTTTTCCATTGCGTGACGAAGAGAGTTTACCGTTTCCTTCAGTTCGCTGATATTAGCGTGGGCATCCGCTAAGGCCTTCTGAATATCGTTATCACGGGAAATCCTTTCTTTCTCGAGTTCTTCCCTGAGGGCGGCGATCGTTTCCTTGAGAAAACGGTTCTCTAACCGGGTATGGTATAGTTCATCCGCTGTCATAAAGGGTCCCCCGAATTTTTGTCAGGATAACCGTCGGGATTGCGGGATTGCCAGCGCCAGGCGTCGGCGCACATGGCATCAAGCTCCCGGGTGGCTATCCAGTCCATATTGGTCCTCGCAAGGCTGTAATCGGCATAGCAGGCAGCGATATCGCCGGGACGGCGGTCGACAATATCATAAGGAGTGGACCGTCCGGATGCTTTTTCGAAGGCTTTTATCATCTCCAGAACGCTGTATCCCCTGCCCGTGCCAAGATTATAGGTAGCGAAGGCCGTATCGTGAATCTTTTCCAGGGCCTTCAAATGGCCCCACGCAAGATCCACGACATGTATGTAGTCCCGGACGCCCGTCCAGTCCGGCGTATTGTAATCGTTCCCGAAGACCCTGAGCCGGGGAAGCTTACCGACGGCAACCTGGCTGATGTAGGGAATGAGGTTCGTGGGGATGCCGGCGGGATCTTCGCCCATAAGGCCGCTTTCATGGCCCCCTACGGGATTGAAATAGCGCAGGAGCATGATCTGCCAAGCGGGATCGGAATTGCGGAGATCTTGCAAGATCGCTTCGATCATCAGCTTGGTGCGGCCATAGGGATTGGCAGGGGCAAGAGGGAACTCCTCTCGGATGGGGACCATAGCGGGATCGCCGTAAACGGCTACGGAAGAACTGAAGACGATGCGCTTGGGGCCGCAGGCGGCCATCACCTCGCAGAGGGCGACGGTCGAGCCGATGTTGTTGTCATAATAATGCAGGGGCAGGGCCACGGATTCGCCCATAGCCTTGAGACCGGCAAAATGGATTACGGCATCACAGGGATGGGCGGTAAAAATTGCCTTCAGGGCGGTACGGTCCCGGCAGTCGGCATGGTAAAAAACGGGCCGACTGCCCGTAATGGTTTCTATGCGGTCGAGGACACTGATCTTGCTGTTGCAAAGGTTATCCGCGATAATGACATCATAGCCTGCCTGAAGAAGCTCCACACAGGTGTGGCTGCCTATATAGCCGGCACCGCCGGTGACGAAGATTGTTTTCATAAGGGATCGCTTTTAACTAATACAGTTCTCCCTCTGCGTTCATAGCAGCATCCGAAGGGGAAGGAACCGGCTTGCTTATAAAAAATGTTTAACATTATTAAGAACGATATAGACCCATAAGGTAAATATGGAGACAGTGCATATCTTTTTGGTCGGCAGGCAACCATGCTTACACAATTTTATATTATTATTGACATGATTATAAAAAAGTCTCATCATGCTCATTGTTGCTTTGCGTCTTGACAAGTCAATATAGATGCATATGATGAATTAGATTTACGATGAAAGGGGATCGAGGCATCGATGGGCTACATCAAGATTAAATTCAGGAATGATAGCGGCAAGTTCGAACAGGAAATCCAGGATGTATTGGACGATATGTTTCATATCGCCAGCCCCGCGTTTACCCTTTGTGAACATGCCTGGCGCCCCCACACGGATATTTATGAAACACAGGAGATTATTATCGTCCTCCTTGACCTGGCCGGAGTGGCCAAGGAAGACATCCGCCTCGAGGTGAGCCGCAAGACCATCAAAATATCCGGGAAGCGAGACCAGCATTATCTTTCCGGAACGACGCGCTACTATCTTGCGGAAATACCTTACGGCTACTTTGAAAGACACCTGGCCCTGCATGCGCCTGTGGATACGGAAACGGTACAGGCTATTTATGCAAACGGGCTGCTCGAAATCCGCCTGGGGAAAATACCCGTAGAGCGGGAAAGGCGCATTCCCGTGCTGGGACCGAGAGGAGGAATCAATCCATGACGGATAAGACGACAACGAACGATTTGAAAATCATTCACATCCCGGAAACGTTGCCCATTCTTCCCCTCTTCAATATGATCGTCTTTCCGAAGATGATGCTGCCGATGGAGGTTCTTGGCGAGCAATCCCTGCAACTCGTTGATGAAGCCATGGCGAAAGACCGGATCATCGGCCTGGTTCTGGCGAGGAAATCTCCACCGGACACAACTTATCAGGTCGAAGACTTCTACACCATCGGGACAAGCGCCGTCATCCTGAAAATGGCCAAAACGGCGGATAACAAAGCCCAGCTCCTCGTGCAGGGTATCGAACGTTTCCATGTCAGGGAACTAGTTGCCGGCAAGCCATACCTTCAGGCCCGCATTGAATCCATTCAAGATCAGGAGACTAAGGATATCGAGGTCGAGGCACTCATGGCGAACCTCGTGGTACTTTTCGAACGGATCGTGAAACTGACCCCCTTCCTCCCCCAGGAATTCGGCTCCATGGCCAAGACCATTACCGATCCGGGCATACTGGCCGATCTCATCGCCTCCATCATCAACGTCCCGACGGAAGAAAAACAGGCGATCCTGGAACTGATCGAGGTCAAGCAGCGACTCAGAGAGATCACGCGCCTCGTAAATCATCAGGTGGAAATCCTTGAACTGGGAAACAAGATCCAGTCCCAGGTCAAGGACGATATGGATAAAAGCCAGCGCGATTATTATCTGCGTCAGCAACTCGGGGCCATAAAGAAAGAACTTGGCGAAGAGGATGAGACAAAGGTCGAGGTAGACGAATACCGGGAGAAACTGGCCAAGAAGGACCTCCCCGCGGAAGCGAAAAAGGAGGCGGATCGCGAACTGCAGCGTCTGGACCGAATGCATCCGTCATCGGCCGAATACACCGTTGCCTCGACTTATCTGGATTGGATTCTTACGCTGCCCTGGCGCGAAGGGACGGAAGATAATCTAGATATCAGGAAGGCCAGGAAGGTCCTGGAGGAGGATCACTATGGTCTGGAAAAGCCGAAGAAGCGGATCATAGAGTACCTTGCCGTCCGGAAATTGAAACCCGACGCGAAAGGGCCGATTCTTTGTCTTGTCGGACCTCCCGGTACGGGGAAAACGTCCCTGGGGCAGTCCATTGCCCGGGCCCTGGGAAGGAAATTTGTCCGCATCGCCCTGGGAGGAGTCCGGGACGAGGCTGAAATCAGGGGACACCGGCGCACTTACATCGGCGCCCTGCCGGGCCGGATCATCCAGAGCATCCGCCGGGCGGAATCCAATAATCCCGTTTTCATGCTCGACGAGATCGACAAAGTGGGCAGCGATTTTCGAGGAGATCCCTCATCGGCCCTCCTGGAGGTTCTCGATCCGGCTCAGAACTTCTCGTTTATGGACCATTATCTGGACATCCCTTTCGACCTGTCCCACGTCATGTTCATCACCACGGCGAACATTCTCGATACCATTCCGCCAGCCCTGCGGGACCGCCTGGAAATCATTGAACTTGTCAGCTACACTGTCGAAGAAAAGCTCCATATTGCCGAAAAGTATCTCCTTCCGAGGCAGATCACGGAAAACGGCCTCCAACCGGGCCAGATTTCCTTTACCAAAGGGGCCATCCGCCTGATCATCGGCGGTTATACCCGGGAGGCCGGGGTAAGGAACCTGGAACGTGAGATCGCCTCCGTCTGTCGGGGCGTGGCAAGCCAGATCGCGGAAGGGGTTCTGCAAAAGGCGACGATCCGCCATAAGGACATGCACCGATATCTGGGGCCGGAACGGATCACCTCGGAGATCACCGCCCGAACCTCTAAGCCGGGCGTGGTCATGGGCCTGGCCTGGACGCCTGTGGGCGGAGACTTGCTGTTCATCGAAGCGACGTCCATGAAAGGCAAAAAGGGACTGACCCTGACGGGGCAATTGGGGGATGTCATGAAGGAATCGGCGACGGCGGCCCTGAGCTTCATCAGGACCAACGCCGAGGCCCTCGGCATAGCAAAGGATTTCTTTGAAGATGTGGATATCCATATCCATGTTCCCTCCGGGGTCATACCAAAAGACGGCCCTTCGGCAGGGGTAACAATCATGACGGCCCTGACGTCACTGCTGACCAACAAACCGGTGAAAAAGGATCTGGCCATGACCGGCGAGATCACCCTCAGGGGGCTCGTCCTCCCTGTCGGGGGAATCAAGGAAAAGGTCCTCGCCGCCCATCGCGCCGGCGTCAAGACCATCATTATGCCTAAGTGGAACAAGAAGGACCTCGCCGATATTCCCCCCAAGATTCGCAAGGACATCGACTTTCATCTTGTCGAGGACATGATGGATGTCCTCAAAATAGCCCTCGAAAAGGGATAGGATGAAACCCCATCCCCACCCTTTCCCTCCCCTTTAAGGGGAGAAAGTCCTCCATAACGCCATCGGCCATCTGGCCGATTCTATCTCGGGGCGGATCGAGGCCGCTTCAACGCCGGAGGAAAAGCTGCTGGCCTATATTCGCGGTTTTGCCGGCCCTGTGGAAGGAAACCCCGACATTCATGGGACCCATTCTCCCCAGGGAAGTCGCCTCGGGAGGACAGCATCTGCCGAAGCTGGTGGTCAAGGATTTTGCGCGCCTCATCACCATTGTGACTTCCATGAAGAGGGGAAACCAAGAGGACTTTCGCCGACGAGACACCCTTCATCCTCCCCATGATGGTCGAGGGTGCCATCGTCCTGTACAAAGCAAGTTAAAGTTAAGAAAAACAAACAAAACGAGGTGTCGTAAGATGAAGATGCCAAACCCTAAAAACATTGCCGCGGGACTAAGCTCTCCATCCAGGAGTAGAAACCGGAAAGTGCTCCGTTACGTGCCCTTGGTCAATCCCAAGAACCTGCCCATCCCCAAGCTATCTCCCATCCTCCTGGCCGTAACGGTCATGATCGTTCTTGGCCCGGCGGCAGTATCGGCAATAGCGCAAAACGGACCTCAGGGGAAGCCTCCAGAAAAATTCACCCTGTCAAGCAGCATCGCTATGGCCATGAACCAGACTATGGTCATCCAAGCGGCCAAGGAAGGGGTCAAGGGGGCGGAGGCCCAGAAAAAAGAGGCATTCACGGGATTCTTTCCCAAACTGAGCACTTCCTACAGCTACACGCGGCTCAATGACTCGCCCTGGGTTAATATGCCGCCGACGTCGATAAACTCACCCTTTGGTCCTCTTGCGACTACGGGCGGTCAGGTCACCATGGGCACTCAGGACAACTACAGTTGGGCCATGGAGGTCCGGCAACCGATTTTCGCCGGTGGAACCATTGCGGCCAATTACGAGGCCAACAAGAAAGGCGAAGACATCGCCAGGGTTGATGAATCCACAACGACCCAGACCCTCGTCGAAGAGGTCAAGGCATCTTATTTCAATATTCTCAAGGCCCAGAAGATGCTTGAGGTCGCCCGGCAGGCGGTGGAACAATTGAAGTCACATCGTAATGAGGCGCAGAACTTCTTTGACGTCGGCTTGATCCCGAAAAACGACCTCCTACAGTCGGAGGTCCAGTTGGCCAACGGCGAACACAGCCTGGTCAAAGCGGAAAACAACCTGGAAATAGCCAAGGCCCGCTTCAACACCCTCCTGCGGCGCGACATCAACGCCTCCGTCGAGGTGGAGGATATCCTGACTTACCGGCCCTTCGAGAAAACCATCGAGGCCTGCTTCCTGACCGCTTTTGATAAACGTCCGGAAATCAAGGCCTACGCTCTCAAGGTGGAACAGGCCAAAGAATACGTCAAGGCGGCCAAGGGAGACTTCTTGCCCACCGTCAGCGCCGTGGGACATTATGAGCGTTATGGCGATACGGGAAATCTTCAGGGCAGTCCATACAAGAGTATGGAGAATTGGTATCTCATGGCCAGGGCCGATTGGACCTTCTGGGAATGGGGAAAGACGAAAAACCAAGTGGACTCCCGGCAGGCAAGGCAAAATCAGACCACCAGCCTGCTGGCCCATGAAAAGGACAAAGTCGCCTTTGAGGTAAAAGCGGCCTATGTCCTCGTCCGGGAATCGGAAAAACAGGTATTTGTCGCCCGGAAGTCGATCGATCAGGCAGAGGAAAATTTCCGCATCAACAGCGAACGCTATAAGGAACAGGTAGCCACCTCGACGGATGCGCTGGACGCCCAGACCCTCCTCACCAAGGCGAAATCCGATTATTTCACGGCCCTGGGGGATTATTACATCAACCAGGCCCGTTTGGAGAGGGCAATGGGGGAAATCAGATAGGAAGAGAAAGGGATATTTTCATGAAAAAGAGGGTGATTCTGATCGTCTTCATCATCCTGCTCCTCGGCGTGGGCGGATACGTCTATTACGGGCAATGGCAGAACAAGCATAACGAGCTCTATTATTCCGGCGTCATCGAAGCCAAGGATGCAAAGCTCGCCTTCCAGGCAAACGGCAGGGTGACCGTAGTCCATGTCAAAGAAGGGCAGGCCGTAACAAAGGGACAGCTCCTCGCCGAACTCGACGCCTCGGAATTACAGAGCCGTTATGATCAGGCCGAAGCCTCTCTGGACCGTGCCACTAAGGCGCAACAACAAGCTGAAACCCTCTTTAATGTCTATAAGAGCACTCTTCCCGAAGATGTCGTGCGGGCAGAGGCGAATGTAGCCAGCGCCCGGAAGGTTATGGAAGATGCGCGGAAGAACAAAGAACGCTATGACACCCTCTATCAGCGGCGAGTCGTCGCGCAAAAGGAATGGGACACCGTGCGTCTTAATTATGAAACGGCGTCTTCCCGGCTGATGGAAGGGGAGGCTATTCTCCATCAAGCCAAGAGCAATCTGCAAAAAATCGAGATCACCAGGAAGGATATCGAAGCCGCCGAGGCCCAAGTCCAGTTTGCCAAGGCGTTCCGCGAGCAGGCAACCATCCAGACGGCGTACGCGAAACTGTACGCCCCTTGCGACGGTGTCATCACCAGCCGCAATATCGAACCCGGCGAAGTCGTCTCTCCCAGCCGGGAGGTCTTCAACCTGGTGAACCTGTCCAATGTCGATTTGAAGATCTTCGTGGAAGAGACGGCCATCGGCAAGGTAAAACCGGGACAGGCGGTGGATGTTAGGATCGATACTTTCCCGCATCGCATCTTCAAGGGAACCGTTTCTTTCGTATCCCCTGAAGGTGAATTTACCCCCAAGATCATCCAGACACAAAAGGAGCGGGCGAAGCTCGTTTATCTTGTCAAGGTTTCGATCCCGAATCCGGGCTACGAACTAAAAACCGGCATGCCCGCCGACGCCTGGCTGAAATAATTCGGGACAGCGCCCAAAGCGGGACATCAACCAAACCAAGCTTCCTCCCCCTCCAAGGGGGAGGTTAAGAGGGGGAGGAGGAAGGTTGAATTTCAGATGAAATCGGAACCGGCCGTTGCTTCTTTTGTTGCTATCGATCATGTCTCCATGCGCTTCGGAGCAGTCGAGGCCGTCCGGGACTTATCCATGCTCATCGAAAAAGGAGAAACCTTCGGCCTCGTCGGCTCCGATGGAGCAGGCAAATCCACCCTCCTCCGAATGGTCGCCACCATGATCAAGCCCACGGCAGGCAAGATCTTCATCGCCGGCACGGATGTCGTAGCGGAGAAGAGAAAGGTAAAGAGGCTTATCGGGTACATGCCTCAGCGCTTTGGACTTTATCCTGATCTGACGGTGGATGAAAATCTCCGATTCTTCATGGATATCTTCGGAATACCTCGCGAGGAGCGGGAAAGAAGGAGGGAAAAATGTCTGGGTTTCTCCAATCTGCTGCCCTTTACCGATCGGCCGGCAGGGGCTCTCTCCGGGGGAATGAAACAGAAACTGGGACTGGCCTGCGTACTGATCCACGAGCCAAGGCTCCTTATCCTCGACGAGCGGACCAACGGCGTCGATCCCGTTTCCCGCCAGGAATTCTGGGATATCCTGGGTGAAATACGCCGAGGGGGAATGACAATCATCGTTTCCACCGCTTATCTCGACGAGGGGGAAAAATGCAACAATCTTGATATGATGCACAATGCACAGATAATCGATATCGCGACGCCGGCGGCGATCCGATCTTCTTTCCCTACCCTGGAGGCGGCGATGATCAGCCGCCTTCAGGAAGCGGGTGGCGACATTGGGAAAGACACGTTTTTAGCCCACCCCCACCCTGTCCCTCCCCCTGCCCGGGAGAGGTTGGGAGGGGGATGGGCTCATGGGATGCAAAAAATATGAATAAACCTGAAGTCCGTCCAGCGGGAAACGGCGACGCTATTCAGGTCAAAGACCTGGAAAAACGCTTCGGCAAGTTTGTGGCCGTCAACAAGGTTACTTTCCGCGTCCGGAGGGGAGAAATCTTCGGGTTTCTCGGGTCCAACGGCTCGGGCAAATCGACGACCATCCGCATGCTCTGCGGCATCCTCACCCCCACGGCCGGTCAGGGAACCGTGGCCGGCCATGATATCATCAAGGAACCGGAGGAAATCAAGCAGTCTATCGGTTACATGTCCCAGAAATTCTCCCTTTACGAGGATCTGAGCCCCTTCGAGAATATCCGCTTCTATCTCGGTATATATAACGTCCCACCGGCCCTCTGGGCGGAGCGGATCTCCTGGGTTTTGGAAATGACCCAACTGGGCGACGTTCGTAACCGCCTGATCCGGGAGTTGCCCCAAGGATGGCGTCAGCGCCTCGCCCTCGGCTGCGCCCTGTTGCACAAACCGGACATTCTATTCCTGGACGAACCGACGTCCGGCGTCGATCCCCTGACAAGGCAGCACCTCTGGGACTTTATCCGCCAGTTGGCCTCCCAGGGCATCACTATTTTCGTTACGACCCATTACATGGACGAAGCCCGCCATTGCGAGCAGATTGTCATGATCAACCAGGGAGCCATCGTCGCGGCGGGAAGCCCGGACGAAATCATTCGGAGAACATGCCCGGACAAAGAGAATGCGGATCTGAATGACGCATTTATCACCCTGATGAAGAGCTAAAAGATGAACTTAGGGAAAATCAACGCCATAACCCGGAAGGAATTTTATCACCTCATCAGAGATCACCGGAGTCTTTACCTGGCCTTCGCCATCCCCCTGATCCTGCTCTTCGGCTACGCCCTGAGCCTGGACGTGGAAGACGTCCGGACGGTAATCGTTGATTTCGACGGGACCAAACAAAGCCGGGACCTTGTCCGCCGCCTCGACGCCTCCCCCTATTTCCAGGTCGTCGCCCACCTGAAGAACTCCGAGGAGGCCGCCGATTGGCTCGATCACGGCCGGACAACCCTGGCCCTCGTCATTCCCCCGGACTGGACAAGGAACATTCTGGCCGACCGGGAGGCGCCGCTACAGATCCTCCTCGACGGCAGTGATCCCAATTTCGCCAATATATCCGCCGGCTATATCACGGCCTTCCTGGAACGGGAAAACACCAAATATCTCCATAATTTCTTGAACCGCCAGGGCATGGAGCAGATGAAACCGCCCCTCGAAGGACGGATCCGCATCTGGTTCAACGAGGACCTGGAGAGCAGAAACTTCATTGTCCCCGGCATCATTGCCGTTATCATCATGATTGTCGGGGCGATGCTGACGTCCCTCGTCATCGCCCGGGAGTATGAAAACGGGACCATGGAGACGATCAAGTCCCTCCCCATAAGCGCCGGGGAATTTATCGTCGGCAAGGCCATCCCCTATTTTTTTGTCACCCTGGCCGATGTCCTCATCGCCGTCCTCATGGGACAGGTCCTTTTCGGGATCGTCATGAAGGCAAATTTCTGGCTCATGATCACCGCTTCCTCTCTCTATCTGGCCGTCGCCATCACGCTGGGGCTCCTCATCTCCTCGGCCACAAAATCCCAGCTCATCGCCAATCAGATCGCGCCGCTCGTCACCTTCCTCCCTTCCATGCTCCTGTCCGACTTCGTCTTTCCCGTCCTGAACATGCCCCCGGCGCTCCAGACCATTACCTACATCGTTCCGGCGAAGTACTTTATCGACATCCTCAAGGGCATTTACATGAAAAACCTTGACATCACCTATCTCTGGCCGAGTTTTGCCGTCCTCTTTGTCATGGCGGCGCTCCTCGCCATCCTCAATGTCGTCGTCCTCAAGCGGGAAGGAATGTAGCATGAACTTCCTCCGGATACGGGAACTCGTCCGCAAAGAATTCATACAGCTCTTCCGGGACAAGCGGAACCGCCCTATTCTGGTCATGGCCCCCCTTATTCAGATCCTGATTTTCGGCTATGTGGTAAATTTCGACCTTACCAGCATCCGCGTCGCCATCCTCGATCACTCCCGGACCATGGAAAGCCGTACCGTTGTCGACGCCTTCAGCGCCAACCGCCTCTTTCAGATCACCAATGTCGTCACGGATCCCAAGGAAATGGAAGACCTGCTCCTGCGGGGGAAAGTGGACATCGGCATCAAGATCGGCCCCGATCTCGCCCGGAAGATCAGCCGGTGAGAAACGGCGGATATCCAGATCCTCGCCGACGGCACTGTAAGCAACATGACGGCGATCCGGGTCTCCTACGTCATGACGGTCCTGGAACGCCTGAATCGCCAGTTTCTACGGGACCTCTACCAGTTCCAGATGACCTATGGGCACATCGATGCCCGCCTGCGGACCGGGTACAATCCCAATCTCTACAGCCGCCATTTTTTCGTTCCCGGGATCGTCGCTTTCGTCGTCATGCTGATCTCGCTCCTCTTTACCTCATCAGCACCATGGGGATCGGCCTCTTCATCTCAACCATCTCCGCCACCCAGCAGCAGGCCATGATGACGACCTTCTTTTTCATTCAGCCATCGTTTCTCCTTTCCGGGTTTGTCTTTCCCATCGCCAACATGCCCGTCATCGTCCAGTGGCTAACCTTCCTGAATCCCTTTCGCTATATCCTCGTGATCATCCGGGTCATTTTCCTCAAAGGCGTAGGCATGGACGTCCTCTGGCCCCAGTATGTCGCCCTGACCGTCCTGGGCCTGGCGGTTTTCACCGCCGCAGTCCTGCGCTTCCATAAACGGCTGGATTGAGTTTGACAAAGATCGCCTGCCTTGCTAACAATGAGGGCATAATCGTAACATGACAAACCATCAGCAAAAGGAGCTAACATGCATTTAAGATTCAAACTGCTCGGCGGCCTCATCGCCCTTGCCCTCCTTGTCGCTTGCCGCACCACACCATCGGCCCCTCCCCTGCCCAGTCTCACCATCGACCCATCCGAGGTAAGCGTTTCCGGCCTATCCTCCGGCGGATTCATGGCCGTGCAAGCTCATGTTGCCTATTCAGCCACCTTCAAACGTGGCGCCGGGGTCGTGGCCGGCGGACCCTACTATTGTAGCGAAGGATCCCTCGCCAATGCCATCGGCCGCTGCATGGCGCACAGCGGCGACATCCAGATTCCGTCCCTCGTGAATATCACCAACGACTGGGCCACGGGCAATCTCATCGATCCGGTCAGCAACCTCGGCACTTCCAAGGTGTACCTGTTCTCCGGGACGGCCGACAACACGGTGAAAGCCGCCGTAATGGACGACCTCCAGACTTACTACGGGAGCTTTGTACCAGTGGCAAACACCTTCCACAAAAACGCCATCCCTTCCGGCCACGCGATGATCACCGATGATTTTGGCGGCAATTGCGCAACCACAGCCCCGCCCTTTATCAACGATTGCGATTTCGATCTCGCCGGTGAAATGCTCAAGCACCTGTACGGCCGCCTGAACCCACGCAATAACGGCAAGCTGTCGGGCAGCCTTACAGCATTTGATCAAAGGGCCTTCGTCTCCGGACACGGCATGGCAACGACAGGATGGGTGTACATCCCACAGGCCTGCGCGGCCGGGGCCACCTGTAAGCTCCATGTCGTTTTCCACGGCTGCAAGCAGAACACCGCCACGGTGGACCAGCAGTTTGTGCTCAATGCCGGCTACAACCGTTGGGCAGATACGAACAACATCGTCGTCCTATACCCGCAAACGAGCACTGACGCCCCCAACGGCTGCTGGGACTGGTGGGGCTACGATAGCGCAAACTTCGCCCGGAAATCGGGACCCCAATTGGCGGCGGTAAAGGCTATGGTTACGCGGTTATCCGGCGCGGCGGCCACGCTTCCGAGTCCTTTGGGTGTGAAGTAATCATTCTTGATGGATAACTCGATCAGATCGAAAATATTCCGGATCTATGGGTTGGCACAGCCTTGAAGTTCCATTTCCAATATGTTACAAATAACAGGGAGGAGGCGGTAATGGAACGGAAAAGCAGAATCATTGATTTTATTGCTTTAGCCATCGTTTTCGTATTTATTTGTTCCTTGCTGATAATGTCCCTGCATAATTCCGGGCAAGCGGCCTCGCCCGCCGCCGGCCTAGAGAGACACGAGCAGACGGGCCTGAACTGCCAGGGCTCCCACGAGGAATCGCCGCCTAAGGCCATGGTCCCCGGCGCCCAGGGTATGACCTGCCGCCCTGCTGCCGTAAAAGGTGCGGTAAAGAAAGAAAAAACAAAAAAGGATAACCATGCCGACAATTAAAATATCAAAGGTCTATTTTCTGGCCGGAAAAGGAGAAAACTCATGTGGGAATACACCGATAAAGTCAAAGATCACTTTTTGAATCCCCGCAACGTGGGGGAAGTGGAAAAGGCGGACGGAGTGGCGGAAGTGGGGTCCATCGCCTGCGGAGACGCCCTCAGGTTTTCTTTCAGCCTGGACGAAAATAAGCGCATCAAGGATGCCAAATTCAAGACCTTCGGCTGCGCCAGCGCCATTGCCACGTCCTCGGCCTTGACGGAAATGGTCAAGGGGATGACCCTGGATGAGGCGCTGAAGGTGAGCAATAGGGATATCGCGGCCTTTCTGGGCGGCCTGCCCGAAGAAAAAATGCATTGCTCCGTCATGGGAAAGGAAGCCCTCGAAGCGGCGGTGGCCAATTATCGGGGCGCTCCCGTCAAGGAGCCGGGGGCACAGATCATCTGAGAATGTTTTGGCGTCACCGACCGCGAAATCGAGCGGGTGGTCCGGGAAAACAACCTGACCACGGTGGAAGACGTGACCAATTACACGAAAGCGGGCGGCGGTTGCGGGAACTGCCATGATGCCATCGCCCAGATCATCGCACGGGTACGGTCCGAGACACAGCCCCCGGCCAGACCGAAGCTTTCCAACATTCAGAAGATGAGGATGATCGAAGAGACCATCGAGCGGGAAATCAGACCGTCCCTGAAACACGACGGGGGAGACATCGAGCTGATCGACGTGATCGGTAACCGTGTCCTCGTCGCCACGCGCGGGGCCTGCGCCGCCTGCAAAGCCTCGGATATCACCCTGAAGCATTTTGTGGAATTGAAGCTGCGGGATCTCGTCTCGCCGGACCTGGTGATCGAGGAGGTGGCCCCATGAAGACCGTATATCTGGACAATAACGCCACAACGCAAGTTGCGCCGGAAGTTCTGGAAGCCATGCTTCCCTATTTCCGTGACCTTTACGGAAATCCTTCCAGCATGCATTTCTTTGGCGGTCAGGTGGCGAGGGAAATCCGCGCGGCCCGGGAACAAATGGCCGCTCTCATCGGCGCCATGCCTGAAGAAATCATCTTTACGAGCTGCGGAACGGAAAGCGACAACGCCGCGATCCGGTCCGCCCTGGCGACAAACCCCAACGGGCGCCATATCGTCACCAGCCGGGTTGAGCATCCCGCCGTCAAGTCCCTGGGTATGGATCTGGTCCGCCATGGCTATCGGGTCACCGAGCTGCCCGTCGATAAAGACGGGCTCCTGGACCTGGATCAATATGAAAAAAGTCTGACCCCCGATACGGCAATGGTTAGCCTGATGTTGGCCAATAACGAGACAGGAGTCATGTTCCCCGTGGAAAAGGCCGCCGAAATGGCCCGCGACAGGGGCATCCTGTTCCATACCGATGCGGTTCAGGCCGTCGGCAAGGTTCCCATCACCATGAAAACGAACGCCATCGATATGCTTTCCCTCTCCGGGCACAAACTCCACGCCCCCACGGGGATTGGCGTGCTCTATGTCCGTAAAGGAACGAAATACAGTCCTTTTCTCATCGGCGGGCACCAGGAGAAACAGCGCCGGGGAGGCACGGAAAACACCCCGAGCATCATCGGCCTGGGAAAGGCCTGCGATCTTGCAGCAAAAAACATGGAAACCGAAAACACCAAGGTGAAGTACCTCCGGGACAAACTGGAAGGTGAGCTTCTGTCCCGCATCCCCAACAGCCGGGTGAACGGAAATATTTTACACCGTCTTCCCAATACGACCAACATCAGCTTTGAATTCGTCGAAGGAGAAGGCATCCTGCTGCTGATGGATGAACACGGCATCTGCGCCTCCTCCGGCTCCGCCTGCACCTCGGGATCGCTGCAACCGTCCCATGTGCTCCGCGCCATGGGCGTTCCCTTCACGATGGCCCACGGCTCCGTCCGCTTCAGCCTGAGCGTCTACAGCACGGAGGCGGAGATTGACTTTGTCATTGACAGGCTGCCCCCCATAATTGAAAGACTGCGCAGCATGTCGCCCTATTGGCGTCCCGGCGAACCGGCCTGTACACCCGAATAGCCAGGGGAGCTGCCCATGGACGACACCTGCAAAATGACAAAGTGCCGAACCGACTTGATCGCGGCGCAGAGCGTACGCGCAGAAATCCCGGCCATCGTCGATCAGTTGGTTTCCTCCTGCACCCGGGAGGATTGCTTCGACCATGTCGGCCCGGAACCGATCCCCTCCCGGGAGGCGGTCGTCGACATCTTGAAAAGGACAAGGAGGATCCTCTATCCGGGTTATTTCATCCCGAACCGGGTCGATCAGGTGAACGTGGCATACTATTTCGGGCAGGAAGTGACCGCCCTTTTTGAAATCCTCTCCGAACAGATAATGCTGGCCATACGACACGAATGTATCCGTTATAACCAGTCCTGCACGGACTGTGAAGAGCGCGGCCAGCAGAACGCCATCGACTTTCTGCGCGAAACAGCGCAGTTGCGGGGCTTATTGGGGACGGACATCCGGGCGGCCTACGCGGGAGACCCGGCGGCAAGCGGCTACGATGAAATCATCTTCAGTTACCCGGGACTTTTTGCCATAACGGTTTATCGCATCGCCCACGGGCTTCACCATCAGGGCGTCCCGGTGCTCCCGCGGATCATGACGGAATACGCCCACAGTCGTACGGGCATCGATATCCATCCCGGCGCCCGGATCGGAGAAAGCTTTTTTATCGACCACGGCACGGGCGTCGTCATCGGCGAAACTACACAGATCGGCAATCGCGTCAGGCTCTATCAGGGCGTGACGCTGGGGGCCCTGTCCCTGAGCAGGGAAGAATGCCAGGCCTTGCGCCATCAGAAGCGCCACCCGACCATCGAAGATGATGTGATCATCTATGCCAATGCCACCGTCCTCGGAGGAGAAACGGTCATCGGCGGCAATGTCTGGATCACCGATTCGGTTCCCCCGGACACGGAGGTTTTTCTGAAAAAGCCGGAGCTTGTCTTCAGAAACAAAGGGGGCGGGGATTAAAAGCATCTCCTTGACCCGGACAAATTTTAAGGAGGTTTCATATGGAACAAAATTTACGGGAACAACGGAAAAAGCAGGTTATCGAGGTCCTGAACAAGGCCCGGTCCATGGAGCTCCTGGCCATCCATCAGTACATGAACCAGCACTACAACCTGGACGACATGGATTACGGCGAGCTGGCGGCCAAGGTCAAACTCATCGCCATCGACGAAATGAGACACGCGGAAATGTTCGCCGAACGCATCAAGGAACTCGGCGGCGAACCGGCCACGGGGCTGGAGGGCAAGGTGGAAAAGGGGCAGCAGATAGATGCCGTCTTCCCTTTTGACGCTAAACTGGAAGACGACACCATCGACGCCTACAATCAGTTCCTCCTCACCTGCCGGGAAAATGGCGACAGCACGAGCATGAAGCTTTTTGAAGTCATCGTCGATGAGGAACAGATCCATTTCAACTACTTCGACAATGTCAGCGACCACCTCAAAGCGCTGGGCGCGGCTTACCTCGTCCAGATCGCGGGAACGCCGTCAAAAGGCTTCGTTGCCGGACAGGCCGCAGGTCAATAGCCGACTATCAACCCTGCGGCGGCGCCCTCCCATTGTCTGGGGGGCGCCGCCTGATCCATGATCCGTTTCACGGCCCAGGCAAGATCGGGGATAGAAACGGGCCTCATGAGAAACATCCTGGGTAGGATATAAAGGCTGATTTTCGGAAAGAATACGTGACCTGGCCGTGAAGTCGCTCCCGCCGCAAGCAGTCCCGATGACCACAGAAGACCGTATCTTTTGCGATCTTATCGTGGGTAATAATTGTTCAGTGAGGAGGAAAGGATCATGAAACCGATTGGACCATTAATGTGGGAACACGGCTTGATCGAGAAGATGCTCCAAGTAGTGGTCAAAGAGGCCGGAGAGATGGAAAAGACCCGGCGGGTGGAGCCCGCCTTCATCGACACCGCCGTCGATTTCATCCATGTTTACACCGACCGGACCCATCACGGCCCGGAAGAGGCCATCCTCTTCCGGGAACTGGTAAAGAAAAAGCTGACACCGGAACACGCCCGGATTATGGACGAACTCATTGAGGAACATATATATGCCCGCAAAACCGTGGGCAAAATTGTCGCCGCCAAAGAGCGATACGTCCCTGGAAACCAGGAGGCCGTCCTGGAGGTCGTAGCCCTGTTGAAGGAACTGGCGTCCTTCTACCCCCGTCATATCGCCAAGGAGGAAAAACCATTCTTCCATGAATGTCAGCGCTATTTCAGCGACGCGGAACTGTACCAGATGCTCCGGGAATTCTGGGACTTTGACCGGAAAATGATCCACGAAAAATACGAACGGCTGGTCGAATCATTCATCGGGGGAAAGGTCTTCCAGGCCGGGCGGGCTCTGTAAGCCAACTTTCCGGGGCAACTCATCCAAAGCGGAAGCAAAGACGGCACGGTGGCCTTTAAAGCAACGGAACCGGCCAGATACCTGGGGATTACTAAAATGAAGCCGGAAAACATGGAAAAGGATCTACGGCGGGGTCACTGGTTTTTTGACCTGCTGCTGAAGTTTGCCCCCCAACCGGAGGAGGTCGTCGTTACGGGAACGCCCGTGGAGATGATCAGGGAGGCCGCTCAAAAGGCCTTCTGGGTCAGCACCACTCTGAGCGCCGTCCCCGGACCTTTCGGACTGGCGACCATCCTGCCCGAAATCGTCGCCGTGACCAAGGTGCAGCCAAATCTCGTCTATAAGATCGCCAAATATTACCAAAACCTGGAAACCATCAACCAGTCTATCGTCCTGCTCATCTTTGCCAACGCCCTGGGCCTCACCGTCGGCAATCAACTGGTGCGCCGGGTCGGGATGCGGCTCATCATCAAGGCCCTGAGCGCCCCGGTCATCGAGAGAATCGCCCGACTCATCGGCCTCCGGATTGCCGCCGGGATAACCAAACGGATTGCGGGGAGATGGCTGATCGTCGTCGCCGCCCCGCTCTTCGGCCTTTTCTCGAAGAAGATGACTCAAAAGATCGGAATCGAGGCCACGGCCCTGTTTGCCGAACCGATCGAGTTTGAAGATTTCGAACTTCTGTGAACAAGGACAGGTGTATGCTCACTCAGGCTCACAATCTTTTCATTCTCATCGTCCTGACCTCGGTCATCCCCTGGGGGGATAACGAGTGTCAGCCTCGCCGCCGACAGCCGGGGCCACGGAGCGCCGGCAGACGACCTGCCCAGGGAATTGATGAATGTCGGCGTCAAGGGACCACAACGCCTCGGCAAAGCAAACCAACCTGCCTATGGCCGGGGGCAGGGCCAGGGTCTATGCCATTCATCTCTTCAGCGACAAAGGCACAACGATGACCGTGGAGAGCCCGACGACCGTTGCCGAAGTCCGGGGGACGAAATGCGGCAGGGAAAATGCTTGACATAATCCTTTTTTGAGGATAGACGGCAAGCAATTGGTTTTAAGCATACCGGAACACGATGCAAATCCGTGGCGGACCCGCCGCTGTAATCGGCGAGGCTCTTCGCAATAGATAATGACTGGTCACTGCCGGGGTCAACTTCGGTGGGAAGACCGCGAAGGGCCGACGACCCGAGAGCCAGAAGACCTGCGAAAACCGAAATAATCTGGAATCTGACGGTAAAGGTGACGCGTACCCGTGGGACGGCTGGGACAAAGGGAGGCAAGACACCTTCACAATCAATCGTGGTTAGAGGCTTTGCGATCATCATCTTGCCGAAGGAGCGGATACCGTCAGACTTGTGACAAGCAATACCTGCCGTTATATCGGCAAGGAGGAAGTTTTATATGCAGTTACTTGCATCAACCATCCAAAAGATTACGCCTCAGAATGGCGCCGCCCGCAAGCGCGCCAGGATGCGGCTGGAACAACTCACCATGCCTTACTGGGCCCTCGGCAGTCTGATGGACCTGGCGGAAGATCTGGCCGGAATGACCGGTTTCCTGAAGGCGCCTGTCGCCCGGAAGACGGTGGTAACTATGGCCGGCGATCACGGGATTACCCGGGAAGGGGTGAGCAAATACCCGCAGGAGGTCACTCCGCAAATGGTTCGCAATTTTGTCAACGGAGGGGCAGGAATCAACAGCCTGGCCAGGCTTGTCGGCGCCCGGGTGGTCGTTGTGGACATGGGCGTTGCCGGTGATCTGAGCGACCTTGTCCGGGATGGCAAGATTGTCTCAAAACGCATTGCCGCGGGAACGGGGGACTTCGCATCCGGCCCGGCCATGACCAGGGAGGAGGCGGTCCGGTCCCTCGAGGCGGGAATCGAGATAGCCCTTTCCCTTGAATCCTCAACCGACCTCTTCGGCACGGGCGATATGGGAATCGGCAACACCACGGCCTCAAGTGCGATCGTTTCCGTTTTCAGCGGCGCCCCTGCCACCGACGTCACGGGCCGTCGGTACTTCAGCTAATGGCACTCGCTGTAGCCGCATAAGCGGCAGACGGCGCAGCCTCCCTCGTGCTCGACAATCCCTCCGCATTCCGGACAGGCCCCTTTGACAAAGGTCAGCTTCTCCTTGACTATCTCCTGCCCCCCATTGTCCGCCAGATGGGATTGGATCGCCTTGGCCACGGCATCGGCGCAGGAAAGCACCTTGTTATCACCGAATCCGGAAGGGGAATGACAGGAGATCCCCTGTAACTGTTTGACAACCTGTCGCGCCTGAACCCCGCTGCGCCAGGCGAGGGAAACCATGCGCCCGATGGCCTCGCTCTGTGACGCCGCACAGCCGCCGGCCTTGCCCATGGTCGTGAATAATTCAAAGATTCCTGCCTTATCTTCATTGACGGTCACATAAAGGGGACCGCAGCCGGTCCGCATCTGATATGTCCAGCCTTTCAGGACCTTGGGGCGCTCCCGCTTGACCAGCGCTTTTTCTTCATCCATAGACATGCGCAGGGCTTGTTCTTCCTTTTTCAACATCGAGAGGACCTGCTTGTCCCGCGATCCGTCGCGATAAATCGTCACTCCCTTGCAGTCCATCGTGTAGGCCAGATGATAGACCTGGGCAACATCGTCGATGGTTGCGTCATTGGAAAAATTTACCGTTTTGCTCACCGCGTTATCCGTATACTTCTGGAAGGCGGCCTGCATCGCGATATGCACCTCCGGGGAAATATCATGGGCCGTAACGAATATTTTCTGAATATCAGCGGGAATATCTTCCATGCCATGAATGGTTCCGTGCTCGGCGATCCGCTGCATCAGTTCCAGGGAGTAAAATCCCCTTTCCCTCGCAATCGTTTCGAAACGGTGATTGACCTCCACCAGGATGTCGTCGTCCATAACCTGACGTACATAAGACACCGCAAAAAGGGGTTCAACACCGGATGAGGAATTGGCAATGATGGATATGGTGCCCGTCGGGGCAATGGTCGTGATCGTCGCATTCCGGATGGGCGCCAAGCCGTGCCGGTCGTAAACGGAACCCTTAAAGTTGGGAAAGGGGCCCCGCGTTTTTGCGAGTTCCCGGGATGCGGCGTGCCCTTCGTCCCGGATAAATCGCATGACCTTCTCGGCAAGGGCGATGGCATCCTTAGAATCGTAGGAGACATCAAGGAGAACAAGCATGTCCGCCCAGCCCATGATTCCGAGACCGATCTTCCGGTTTCCCAAGGTCATGTCATGAATCTGGGGCAGCGGATATTTATTGACCTCCACAACATTATCGAGAAAATGAACGGCAAGATGAACCGCCTCTTCCAGCTTCGTCCAGTCAATTTGCCCGTCTTTAACCATCTTGCCCAGATTTATGGACCCCAGATTACAGGACTCATAGGGAAGCAGGGGTTGTTCGCCGCAAGGATTCGTTGATTCAATGGCTCCGACATGAGGAGTCGGATTGTCCCGATTCAGGCGGTCAAGAAATACTATCCCCGGCTCGCCATTTTCCCAGGCCTGAGCAACAATCCGGTTGAAGACCTTACGGGCATTGAGGGTCCCGGCAATTTTGCCGCTCCTCGGATTGACTAGGTCATAATTCTCTTCACTCTCCACCGCCATCATGAAGATCTCCGTCAGGCCGACGGAAATGTTAAAATTATTCAAGTGTTTCTTGTCGGCCTTGCACATTATAAAGTCCATGATGTCGGGATGATCGACCCGCAGGATACCCATATTGGCGCCCCGGCGGGTGCCGCCCTGCTTGATTGTCTCCGTGGCCACGTCGAAGACCCGCATAAAGGAAATAGGACCGCTGGAGATGCCCGTCGTCGTCAAAACCACATCATTGGCCGGCCGCAAACTGGAGAACGAAAAACCCGTGCCGCCACCGGATTTATGGATCAGGGCGGTATATTTTACGGCATCGAATATTTCTTCCATGGAATCGCCGACGGGCAGAACAAAACAGGCCGATAACTGGCCAAGCTCCCGCCCCGCATTCATCAGGGTGGGCGAATTGGGAAGAAATTCCAGACGGGCCATGAGATCGTAAAATTTTTCTTCCAATTTCTTCGTGTCCGCCTTGGCGTCGAATTTCCGATCCGCCGCGGCAATAGCACCGGCCACGCGTCTGAACATATGGGCAGGCGTCTCCAGAACGACCCCATCCTGATCCCGTTTAAGATAACGTCTTTCCAGAACGGTCAGGGCATTTTTTGTGAATTCGGGCGTGATCGCCATGGAAGTATTTTTTTTCATTCTCTTTTTCCTCTCGGTAATAATTAGAAGTGAGTTAAATGCATGATGTACAACATGTAGTATGATACGGCGCACTTGACCACAATATGCAGGAGAAGTCAATAGAAGATTTAAAAATAATGATTGGACGTGAACCGGAGCAGATGTCGAAGTTTCGTCTTGTATGAGCGAGAAAAGCCCCGGGACGGAAACACCGCCTCGGGGCTTTTACTAAATTTTAATCGCTAACCTTTTTTATTCACCGTCGAAAACATCACCAACAATTATTCATTGCTTTTCCGCCAGATAGTCATTTGTTCCGCATCTTTTATCAACCCGTCGCGCAGGTCCGGATGGGCGATGTTGATCAGCGCTTCCGCCCGCTGCCAGGTGGATTTACCGGCCAGGTCAGCCACGCCGTATTCGGTCACGATGAGGTGGGCCTGGGTGCGGGGCACCGTCACGATCGAGCCCGGGGGCAGCGTCGGTACGATCCGGGATTTGATCTCGCCGGGCTTTTTGTCCTTGTAGAAGGAGTTGCAGCAGATGAAGGACATCCCGCCGTCGGACATATAGGCGCCGTTGGCGAAATCGAGCTGGCCGCCCGTACCGCTGATATGGCGCGGTCCTGAGGATTCGGAAGAAACCTGGCCGAAGAGATCCACTTCGACACAGGCATTGATGGACATCATATTGTCGTGCTGACACATGACATGGGGGGCGTTCGTGTAGGAAATGGGATAGGACGCCAATGAGGGGTTCATGTCAATCCAGTCATAGAGGAATTGGCTGCCGGCGGCAAAGGCGTAGGCGCTCTTGCCCTTGTCGACGCCCTTCTTCTTGTTCGTGAGCTTACCCGCCGTGTACATGTGGTAATAGGCGTCAACGAGCATCTCTGTATGGCAACCCAGGTCCTGGATATCCGATTCGGCCAGCTGGCTGCCGATATAATTGGGCAGACCGCCGATGCCGAGCTGAATGCAGGCGCCGTTGGGAATCATGGGAACGATGTGGGCGGCGATCTGCTTGTCGATATCCGTCGGGGCTGCGGGAGTGATGACTTCAATCTTGGAATCAAATTCGACAACGTAATCGACTTCCGAAATGTGCACCGTCTCTTCACGGCCGCCCATCGCCCAGGGAAGGAGCGGGTTCACTTCGAGAATGATCTTCTTGGAAACATCGAGAGCTGCGCGCACCGCCGCATTACCCATGTGGAGACTGAAAAAGCCGTCCTTGTCCATCCTGGTTACCCGGATCATGGTCACATCGACAGTTTTGATGCTCTTCCGATAGAACAGGGGCTGGTTGCGGAAGATCATGGGGTGATAAAAGCAGCGACCGCGATCATGGAGCTTCCGTGAGTAACCCGAGAAATGCCAGTCCTGATATGTGAAGACCTCTGCCTCAGGGTCGGCTTCGATGCAGGCCTGGGGGCTCAAGCTCAACGTATGGCGGATGTTGATATTCTTGAGTTCATCCTTACGGGCCGCAAGGGCCTTGTCCAGACCAACAGGCTTGGTATGGCCAAATCCGTAATCGACCCAGTCACCGCTCTTTACCACTTTAACTGCTTCTTCCGGGCTAACAAGCTTGCTTTGATACTGTTCTGCGTACGACATTAACCTACCTCCCTCTATTTTTTGTTGTGCCTCTCTTATCCGCCGTGCATGGTGGCAAAATGATTCCGATCATGCCTGGGACTGCCTGCGGATGCATTCTTTTTTCCATATTCGAGCCCTGATAAAAAGAGGACGGTGCGCGACTATCACATTCGCAAACGAATCACAATATTGAATATTTTTGCAGAGTACGATACTATATATGTATTGTTTTTTTGCCTGATGATGCGTACACATAATATATTATATTTTCAATATGTTGCCTGCTGATTCCTTTTCTGCCGATCTTTCAGAGGTCGGCTGTCAATAGTATGCGGCAAATGTTTTGCACGGCGAGTCACTTTTCGTAAAACAATTTTTCATATGCTTCGTTAGGCAGTAAGCAGATTCTGTCCTTGACAGCCCCTGCTATTTTTTGTACGTGGTGTAAATACGATTTCCCATGCTCCTTATTACCGGCGTAATTTTCCCGAGATGATAATTATTGGCTGATATGCTCAAGGCTATTAAGGACGCAAAGACCATCCGCCGCTGCCAGCAACAATTTGCCCGCCAACTCAAGGCAAGAGTTAAAGAAAAGATTCCCGTTACCATCGGCCACCAGGGGGCCAGTAATAGCGCCCGGGTATGGTGGTCCAAGGAGCTCGGACTGTGGTTCTTCCCCAGTAAAGGTGAAGAAAACCGTTATTGGAACGTCTTCGGAACAACCCGTCCCAAGCCCGCTGCCCTCCTGTCCATTACCTGCGAGATCAACTTTCCCAAAGAGGGGACCGACCGGCGCATCGGCGGAGTTTTTGCCACCGATAGCAAGGGGAGGACCTTCGTCGTCCACCGCGGTAAGCTGGGCGGCGGCCGGAAGGGGATCGGCAAAGCCCT
Organism: Syntrophus aciditrophicus; assembly: GCA_020718905.1. Classification (GTDB taxonomy): domain Bacteria; phylum Desulfobacterota; class Syntrophia; order Syntrophales; family UBA8958; genus UBA8958. The sequence goes on from DYRD01000007.1 coordinate 40,700, forward strand.
CTTCGAGAGACAATACCGGGGTGTGTGGGTCGATATGGAAGACGGCGAGGAAGTGGCGTCCGTCGCCGTTGTCGGACTTCTCCTCTCCCCACGTTTCACCCGCCAGTTGGCCCAATTCGTCAATAAGATAAACATAATCAAGGATATGGCAGGTCCGCCGTCGGCTCAGCTGGAAATGGGTTTTGACGACCTCCGTCTCCGCGAGGAATTATTGGGGATGCGCCACTGCGAATTGCTGCGGGACATGGCCTCGGAATGCGATCACGGACTAATAATCAGGGATCTCGCCTTCGCCCTGAAAGAACTCGGCTGGAAATTCGGCAATGACGGCCTCCGGGACCTCATGACCGTCAATAAGGAGGGAGAGATAACGGCCGTTTTCCAGGTGCAGACGAATAACCTTCCCAAAAGCGTCCGGGAAGGGGCTACCGAACTCCTGGTGAACAGCATCCATTACCTCCGACCACCCCGGCTGATCCTGGCCTTGCCCGAACCTCTCGATGCCGCGATGACGGCCAAACTGCAGCGCCTGCATATCGAGACCATGACCTACACATGGCGGGAAAATCATGCCTTCTTTCCCGACCTGGATAAGTTGCTTGGTTACCTCCGCAGCAACTGATTCTCCTTCCAAATCAAATTGATATCTTCATTGGCTTCGTCATCGGCGCCGCGACGTATTGCCATATACGCCGGCGGCGGCCCTTCCTTGCCGCCTCAATTTCATCTGTGATTTGGAAGCGGCATTAGAGAAGGAGCGGTCCCGCAGGCGGACCTCCTCCCACCAGATGGCCTTGGGGGAAGTGGGACAGACCTCATCGCAGACGAGGCAGGACATGTTGTGGGCCAAGGGCAGGCATCTCCCCTGATCGATCATGGCGAGGACGATTTTTGTGGCCGCCTTTTCCTCGCTGCCGAGTTTTCTGATCGCCCCGGTGGGGCAGACCTGGCCGCAGAGGGTGCAGCGGTATTCACAATAACCGATACGGGGAACCAGGACGGGGGACCATATTCCTGCCACCCCGACTTCCATGAAAGTGGGCTGGAGCCCCCCCGGTGATGCAGACCTTCATGCATTCTCAGCACTTTACGCAGCGCTTGAGGAACATCTCCTCCGTCAGGGGGGCGGATCAGGGTCGGTGGGGTGATACCGGCCCGGGCCAGAGGCGTAATTCTCAGCAGCGGCGCAGCAGCAATGCCTGCCAGCACCGAGCCGAGGACGCGCCGCTTGCCAAGATCGCGGGCGGCAGCGGCCGGTTTCCGGGCAAATCCGAAGGAAACGGCATTCTGAGGAGAGCCTCCAAGGGACAAAGATATTTGCACCAGAAACGCTTCTCCCGGAGATTCAGGGCCAAGGTCAGGAAAAAGATCAGACCAATAGAGATTCCCTCGAGAAAAAAGGGCTGACCGAAGGGGAGGACCGTCCTTTTCAGGAAACCGCAGATAATCTCCGAACTAACCGTAATAAATGGTATATTCCCTGCGAAGACGCCATCGAAAAAGCAGCCCAGGGCATAACTGAACATGGGGTAAACGGCGAGGGACAAAGAACGGATTAACAGAGCCAGGGGGTCGCCCCCCCCCGCCAGCTGGCCCCCCCAAAAGCCAGGACAAGGATGAAGATCAGGAGGAGATATTTTATCCGGTACAAACCGGAAATTTTTACAGGAACGGTTCCTTTTTTCAGTTTCCCCGCTAAATGATGCAGGGTCCCCAGCGGGCAGATCCAGCCGCAAAACACCCGGCCGAGTATTGCCGTAACAATGATCACGGTCAAGACCGGGATAAATGTCCCGTAGTAGTAAGGGGATCGGCATCGAGAAAGATCTTGACGGGGTAGCCCAGTTCATTGGCTCCCTTCGATTCCGTCTGCAGCAAGAGCCAGAGAAAAAGGAGGAGGAAAAGGGCCTGACTGAACCGGCGAATATTTTTCACCGGAGAATGTACCTCTAGATTGCGACCCTCTTGACCCTGAGTTTCGAGATATTCATGCTCCCCAAACCGGCATGGTGACCGATGCGGACACAACCGAGGGTGTCCGGTTTCATACCAAAAAGGGTGGTCCCGAAAGCATCGACGGCCACCTGATCCGTACCGGCAATAACGGTGTCGAGGGGCCTGACATGACAACATTATTCAGGAAATCACGTCGATTCATAGCATCAACCCCTCTTACAAGCTTTTTTACATGGATTTAACGAATCTTTCAACTTTTGTTATGTGCCAAGCAAATGTTAAGCAATATATCTTTTAAATTCGAGCTATTATCAATTATCATCGGAGAAAGGACATCTGGCACGGTTCTTTCATAGCTGTATTTTAAAAGAAAACGATCAGGGGAGAACACCTACCATGAAAAAGACATTATCCACCATCATCGTTGCGGTTATATTTGTGCTGCTCACAGCAACTTTCGGTCTTGCCGAATACACCGCAGCGGGAGGAGAGAATTTCCCGTATTTTCACCTGGGCTTGGTTATTATCGGCGGCCTGATCATCTTTTCGATCAAACAAAAGTTTGAAAAAATGTATGCCTGGGAAGCCGTCGGGGCATTTGCCCTCTACGCCTGCTATGTCGCCCTCTTCACGGCACCGGTCATAGAAGTGATCAAGATCTGGGTAAGCTGACCCGCCGTCTCCGGACGTGATCCTCGCCTGAACATAGTCCTTTTTGTAGATAGGCCCCTTTACGGTGTCCGCCGTAAAGGGGCTTTTTATACTATTTACCTTGCGTTATCCGTTGTGAATCCCTCCGATTTGTGTTATGCCCCGTCTCCATGAAACAGCTCATTGTCGGCATAATAATCAGTATCCTTCTGATCTATCTCTCCTTCCGGGGCATCGACTTCGACGGTGTCCTGCAAGGTTTCAGGTCCATCGATATTGCCTATGCGGGCGGCGCTATCGTGATCATCGTGCTGATGCAGGTGATTCGTTCCATCCGGTGGGGCGTCATCCTCAGCCCTATTCATAAGGTCAGCCCATTCGATCTCTTTTCCGTGACCAATGTCGGGTTTCTGGCCATCGTCTCCTTCCCGGCCCGGCTGGGAGAATTTGCCAGACCCTATCTGATCACTAAAAAAGCGCCCATCCGGATGAGTTCCGCCCTGGCAACTATCTTTATCGAAAGGGTTTTTGACAGCCTGACGGTCTTTTTCATCTTCACCGTGACCATGTTCATGACCCCCCTGCCCCCGTGGCTAATCCGCTCCAGCGCCCTCTTTATTGTTTTGACCCTGGGTATCCTTGGTTTTATGATTTTTATGCTCTTTAAAAGGGAGACCTGCCTGAAACTGCTCGCCCCCCTCATATGCAGGTTACCCGCTCGCCAGGCCGAAAAAGCGGATCGCCTGCTGCATCAATTTATCGACGGGTTCGGAATGATGGCGGAGCCGCGATTACTGGCCCAGGTCGCCCTGCTGTCTCTCGCCTTCTGGATCATCGACGGGATAGCAATTTACTTGATGTTTCTGGCCTTCCATTTAACTCTGCCCTTTATTGCCGCCTTTGTCCTCATGGTAATTCTAATGATCGGCATCGCCATCCCCACGGGACCGGGTTTTGTTGGGAACTGGCACTTCTTCTGCATTCTCGGACTGACCCTCTACGGCATTCCCAAAACAGAGGCCCTCTCTTTCGCCATCATTTATCACTTCCTGTCCATCGGCGTCGTTGTCCTGCTGGGACTTCTTTTCCTGCCCGCCAACCGCTTCTCCCTCTCCGATCTGCAGGCAGTGGGCAGAGGGGAAGAGGCCCCAGGCGATAAGCAATAGCTATTAACCTATCCATTGCCGAGCTTACTTCTCGACATCCAGGCCGTAGCTCTTGATTTTTTTATGCAGATTGCTGCGCTCGAGGCCGATGGCCTCTGCGGTCTTGGAGATATTGCCTTCGCATTCCCGGAGCTTACGTAATATGTACTGCTTTTCAAAATCGATTCTTGCCGCCCGCAAGCTGTCTGAATCCAGAGTCGTCGATGTTCTGGAGAGCGTCGGCTTGCTCTCAATCTCATGGCTGCTCTCCTTGGCAAACAACGGAATATCGCCGGCCGTTATGACTCGTGACGGTGTCATAATCACGAGGCGCTCGACAATGTTTTTCAGCTCCCGCACATTACCCGGCCAGTCATGGCCCATGAGCAGTTCCAAGGCTTCCTCAGCAATTACCTTAGGCTCTTCCCCTTCCTTCACGGAGAAATCGTTCAGGAAGCGTTCCACGAGGAGAGGGATATCCTCAATTCTCTCCCGCAAGGTGGAAACCTGCAAAGGGATGACGTTGAGACGATAGTAGAGATCCTGCCGGAAACGACCTTCCTCCATCTCCTTTTCCAGATCCTTGTTGGTGGCGGCGATCACCCGGACATCGACATGGATCATCTTTGTCCCTCCCACCCGTTCAAACTTCTTTTCCTGGAGGATCCGCAGGATCTTGGCCTGGGCCTTCAGACTCATATCCGCAACTTCATCCAGAAAAATTGTTCCCTCATGGGCCAGATCGAACTTCCCCCGCTTTTTCTGGGTAGCCCCGGTAAAAGCGCCTTTCTCGTGGCCGAAAAGCTCGCTCTCAATCAGATCTTCCGGAATAGCGGCACAGTTGACCTCAATGAAGGGTTTCCCGTTGCGGCGGCTTAATTTGTGAAGGGATCTCGCTACGAGTTCCTTGCCCGTCCCGTTCTCCCCCATGATGAGGACCCAGGCATTGGTAGGAGCGATAATGCCGATCGCCTCCTTCAGTTCCATAATGGAGATGCTGCAACCGGTCAGTTCGTGCTGTTGGCTTACCTTCTGCTTCAGGAGGACATTCTCCTCTTCCAGGGAAATGATATCCAGGGCATGATTGACTAAGAGAATGATCTTATCCATGGACAGGGGTTTTTCAATAAAATCGTAAGCCCCAAGTTTGGTCGCTTTGACGGCTGTCTCGATTGTTCCATGACCGGACATCATGATTACCCGGATCTGGGGATAATCGGAGCTAATAACCTTGAGCACCTCAATCCCGTCCATACCGGGCAGCCAGATATCGAGAAGGACAAGATTCGGCATCTCTTCGTCAATAATTTTCAAGGCATCCTCACCGCTTTCCGCCGTAAGGACATCATAACCTTCCTCCCTGAGGATACCCCCCAGAGACTGGCAAATACTCTCTTCGTCGTCGACAATAAGGATGGTTTTACGCATATAATCCCTTCTCTGTATCCCCTTCCGGGACGGGCAATTCAAATTTCACGATCGTTCCCCGGGGCTCATTGTCCGTCACGCTAATCTGGCCGTGATGATCATTAATGATGGAGCTGACAATTGCTAATCCGAGACCGGTTCCCGACCGTTTCGTTGAAAAGTAGGGTTCAAATATTTTGCCTTTGTAGTTCGCCGGCACCCCGCAACCGTTATCTATTACTTCCACAACCGCCCGGTGCTGACTGGGATCGTAGGACGTCTTTATTTCAATCCGTCCCGCACCTATCGTCAAGGCAGCCACGGCATTGTCGAGAAGATTGACCAGGACCCGCTTCATCTGCTCCGGATCGACATTGAGCTTAGGAATGCCCTCCCCCCGCTGGAACTCGAAGGTTATCTCCTTATGGGCATCCTGGAAAAGAACGATTGCGTCGACGAGCACTTCGTTCAAATCATTAAGAGAGGGACTGGTCACGGGCATGCGGGCATAACGGGAGAACGCGTTGACAAGGTTCTTCAGCACCTCGACCTGGCCGATGATCGTCTTCGTGCATTCGTGAAAGACCTCACCGTCCTCACTGAGACGATCACCGAATTTTCGCTGTAACCGCTGGGCGGACAACTGAATGGGCGTCAGGGGATTCTTGATTTCATGGGCCATGCGCCGCGCCACTTCCCTCCATGCCGCGGCCCGTTCCGCCTTCTGCAATTGGGTGAGGTCCTCGAAAACAAGCACCATCCCCATATCGTGTCCTTCATCATCGTTGATGATCGTCGTCGTGATCAGCACCGTGAGGGGACGTCCCTTGACATTGAGTTCGAGCTGTCTCTCGACAAATCCATGGTCGCTCTTCTCCAGCTCCTTCAATAATTCCTCAACCATGACCATATGTTCCGGCTTCAGGATTTCCTGGTAAGGCCGGTGCAGGACCTTTTCTGTCTTGATCTCCAGCATCCGTTCCGCAGCCCGGTTGACGATCGTGATCATATCATCCTTATCCACGGAGATTACCCCCGCGGAAACATTCCTGAGGACCGTCTCCATATATTTACGACGCTGTTCAAGGTCGATATTGGCCTGTTCCACGTTCTGCTGACTCTTTTTGAGGTCTTTCGTCATGGAATTGAAAGAATTGACCAAGGTGCCAATTTCATCGTCATGGGAACGGTAATCTGTTTGGCCAGAAAAAGGCCAAACCAGGTGGCCGAGAAGATGATGAGCAGCGTGACGATGGACAAGGTCACAATATAACTTAATTTGATAGGGGTTTTAAGGAGTTTCATTTGTTTGTATTCTTCCGACGTCTTGGAAATTATGGCCAGCTTATCGACAAAAGCCCGGGAAAGATAATAGCTGACCACGACCATGCCGATTACTTCTCCCGTGCTGAGACGCGCATAGATAGGTGCAATACCGTTAACCAGGTCGCCGCTGCCCGAAGATTGAACAGTGGAAACCTCTTTCCCTGAGAAGACCTCCTCGATGGTTTTGGGAGAGAGGGTCACGGGCGCCACATGGGGGTTATTCGGATCCCTGATGGTGATTTTTTCGCGCTGGCTGTCGAAATACACCTCCAGAACCCACAGATTATAGATCTTCTGGCGCTGCTCTACCAGAGTTTTCAAATATTTAGCGCGTTCTTTCTCATAGAGGCGGTTTTCCGTAACATCGCCGCTGATTTGCCGGGCATAAAATTTTGCATAGTCCGCAGTGTGCTGATAGGAGGTCTGAGCAACTTCGAGAGTGCTGTTGAGGGCGTCCCCGATCCTGAGATTGAACCAGTTTTCAATACTGTAGGATAAAAAATTGATAGCAACGAGAAACAGGACAATCGTCGGAATAAGAGACAGGCTGACAAAAGCGGCAACAAGTTTTGTCCTGACCCGGGATCCGATAATGCCGTGCCGCCGTTCATAGACAAGCTTGACGACATTTCTGATAATGAGAAAAATAAGCAGAATAATCAGGATGATATTAATATTGATGAGGCCGAAGATGAGGACATTGCTGGAAACGGGAAGAATTGTTTCCTGCCTCGTCAGATGGGTCTCCAGGAAAGTCAGGAGGACAATGACGATCACCGTGACGACAATCAGGATCCTCTCCCTTTTTCTACGGCGGCGTTCTTTGACATCCAGAAAAATGGCGGGACCTTCTCTTCTCAAAAGGCGACCTCCTGACGATACCAGTCTGTTTCGAAATCCCACAGGGAAATGAAGAAAAAGACATATTCCATGTAAAGGGGAAGCCTGACCTTATCGAGCTTGGCTTTGATCATGACATAAAAAGGTCTTTGCCGGTCGACGTTGCGGTGGATAACGAGGGTCCTCGTGATTTCCGCCATCGCCCGCTTGGCCCCCTCGAGATCCTGGAATGCCGTCGCTGCCTTGCCATCTGTCGAGGACACCAAAAAGAGCTTCTTCACAGTATCATATTTAATCGTTTGCCTGATCACCGCTCCGACAATTTTTTTATCAAACCAGAAGTCCCTTTCCCGGTTCAAATCCAGAAGAAAAGTAAAGGTAGTCGGAACTCCGGCCATTATGGCCGACTCCATGCCTTTGGTGAAACAGTTTGTCACCCTCGCATAGACAGTGATCGTGTCGCCCTGATGGGTTACCAGGACATCCCGGATCTCCGCCTCCCGGGCATAAGCCGGGGATAACCAGATCAGAATGACAAGGATAACCGCCAAAAATCTTGTTTTGTCGATCAATACCACAGACACCCGCCTTTAAAAAGATGATAGCAAGGTGGGAGTTTAGGGAACTAACGAAGAAAAATCAAGTCTTATCTGCCCTGAACAGTCGCAGACCGATAGGCGGGCACGGCATCAAGGACGGCAAAAGAAGGGATATTCAAAGTCTTGCAGATCTTTGTAGGGGATTCCAGGGGATAGCGATTGACGATTTCCCAGCAATCATGGCGCATTAAAAGTTCCTTCAAGAGATTGTTGTTCAACCGGTGACCTGACTTGAAAGCGATAAAATGTCCGATGATGGGCATTCCCAAAAGAGACAAGTCTCCAATGGCATCCAGCACCTTATGCCTGACAAATTCATCGGGACACCTGAGCCCTTCCTTGTTGATGATCCGCTGATCATCGAGGACAACGGCATTCTTCAGAGAACCGCCCAAAGCAAGGCCGATCGCCTGGAGATACTCAACGTCCTTCAAAAAACCAAAGGTGCGAGCGGCACAAATTTCCTGTTCATACGCCGCATCGGAAAAGTGGAAATGACAGGTCTGACGACCGATAATCAAATGCTTGAAGTCAATGGTGTAGGTCATTTTGAATTCCCTGGCCGGGAGAAACGCGGCGGATCCGTTTTCATCGGCAACGGAGACGGGGCTATTGATGACAAGCAGCTTTTTGCATTTTCCCTGCGTTCTGGTACCGACCTCCTTGAGCATGTTTACGAAAGGCTGGGCACTGCCGTCCATGATCGGAACTTCGTGAGCATCCACCTCCACCGTAGCGTTACCAACCCCCATCCCACTGAAGGATGACAATAGATGTTCCACCGTCGATACGGAGGCGCCATTTACTCCGATCGTCGTGGCGAGGGTCGTATCACAGACGTTCCCCAGTTCCGCCTTGATCCGGGGCTTCCCGGGAAGATCACTGCGAATGAAGGTTATACCTTCATCAGCATCGGCGGGATGGATGGTCATAGTTACCTTCCTACCCGTGTGCAGGCCGATACTTTGGCAGATAATTTCGCTCTTTATTGTCCGTTGCAGATACATGAATATTCATCCAATCTTTTTGGTCGGAATAGCTAGCAACTTCCATACCGTCATGCCTATCCATTGGAAATAATTTTAATCCTTTAGATATTAACCGCTTCTAAGAAGGCCACCGAGCGCGTAAAATCCCGGGGACAAGCAAGTGTGTCTAAAATACCACAGATCTTCGTAGCACCAGCGGCACCGTTCCTGCTCTTTGAAGACAACGCCTTGCTGAAAAGCCTCCAGGGGATAATCAGGACTCCACCGGACTTCCAGATCCTCTTCCCGGGCAAACCTTTCGAGGGCCTCCCAACGGCGGAGATATTCCAAATAGGGTGGAGAAGAATGCGCATGGATAAAATATTTAAAACAGCTCTTTCTGGTTCGCGGCCGACCATGCCCGGCCGAAGTGTTCGTAAGCGATCCTCGTAGCGATGCGGCCACGGGACGTCCGCTGGAGATAGCCTTCCTGGATCAGATAGGGTTCATAGACATCCTCAATGGTGTTCCGCTCTTCACCGATCGCCGCGGAGAGATTGTCGATCCCCGCCGGTCCTCCCTGAAATTTGTCGATGAGGGTCAAAAGGATCGTCCGGTCCATCTGATCAAAACCCTTATGATCGACTTCGAACAGCTCGAGCGCCGCCAGGGCTACTTCTCGGTCAATCAAACCGTCAGCTCTCACCTGGGCATAATCCCGGACCCGGCGCAGAAGGCGGTTAGCGATCCTGGGAGTGCCCCGGGACCGGCGGGCCATCTCGACCGCCCCCTCTTCATCAATCCGGACGGAAAGGATCTGGGCCGAGCGTTTGATAATCACCGTCATCTCTCCAGGATTATAAAACTCAAACCGGAAGCTCATCCCGAACCGATCGCGCAGGGGCGAAGTAAGAAGTCCCGCTCTGGTAGTGGCCCCGATCAGGGTAAAATGGGGAATGCCAAGCTTCATGGATCTTGCCGACGGTCCCTGGCCGATGAGAATGTCAATGTGGTAATCTTCCATGGCCGGATAGAGGATCTCCTCGACAACATGGGAAAGGCGGTGGATTTCATCGATAAAAAGGATGTCGTGGTCATGAAGATTGGTCAGGATCGCCGCGAGATCACCGGGCCTCTCGATAACCGGCCCGGAGGTAACCTTGACATCGACCCCCAACTCCTTACCCATGATATAGGCAAGGGTGGTCTTGCCCAGGCCGGGAGGCCCATAGAGCAGGGCATGATCCAGGGCTTCCCCTCTCGTCTTGGCAGCCTCGATAAATATGGACAGGTTGTTTTTTATCTTTTCCTGTCCGATATACTCCGACAGTGCCTTCGGCCGTAGGGAAACCTCATAAGATTCTTCCTCCTCACCGGCAGCCGGATCAAGGACAAGATTTTTTTTGCGGGTTTCACGGCTTTTCCATCCTCTTCACCCGGACAACTGCTGCAGCGCTCTTTTTAATAGCAGATCCAGAGCGGGAATCTCCGTTGTTTCTTTCATGATCTTTTCGATGACTTCCCGGGCGGCAGCGCTTTTGTAACCGAGATTGACGAGCGCCGAGAGGGCGTCTTCCTGGGACCGGGGAACGGCACGGTCGTGCGGGGCTGCCTGTCCTCTCTCCAACTTCAGAACCTTATCCTTTAGTTCCAGAACCAGCCGTTCCGCCATTTTTTTGCCCACTCCCGGAATATTCAGGAGACGCCGCAGATTACCACCCGTAATCGCATCGACCAAGTCCGCGACGGTTATCCCGGAGAGAATATTCATGGCCAGGCGGGGACCGATCCCGGATACGGAGATCATCACCTGGAACATGTTTCGTTCCTCAGGGGTGTGAAAACCAAACAGATCGATGGCATCCTCCTTGACGTGGGTATGGATGTGCAGGGTTATGGGCTCACCCGTTTCCGGCAATTCGTAAAATGTAGTCAAGGGAACAAAGACACGGTAACCGATGCCGTGGGCATCCACGGTGATGGCCTGGACGGATTTGTAGACAAGCAGGCCCGTGATTCTGGCAATCATGGGGACAAAGCAGGCCCGGAACAATGGGCATGACAAATGGCCACGGCCAGGGCGTCGGCCGCATCGGCCCTCGGCGTCTCACTTAATTGCAGGATAGCTTTAACCATAGTCTGAACCTGGCTCTTTTCCGCTCGACCGTAACCGACAACCGCCTTCTTTACCTCTAACGGCGAATACTCAAAAACGGGGAGACCGCTGTGTGATCCGGCCAAGATGGCGACACCTCTAGCCTGTCCCTGTTTTATCAAACTTTTCACGTTTTTCCCGTAGAAAATACCCTCAATGGCGACAACATCAGGTTTTGTTTGCCCAATGACTGCCATTAGCTGTTCATAGATGGCCACTAAGAATGAAGGCAACGATCCTTTGCCGTTAACTTTGATTTCGCCTTGGTGAATATGGAGGACATCATTTCTTCAACTACCCCAAAACCCGTAACCAGACTACCGGGATCGATGCCCAAGACTCTCATCATCTCATTTTTTCCATGATTTCATCTGCTATGTCAAAATTGGCGTACACGTTCTGGACGTCATCGTTGTCTTCCAGCTTTTCCATCAGCCTGAGCATTTGTGACGCTTTATCTTCAGCCAGGGCAACGGTATTCTGAGGAATCATCCCGATACTCGCCGCCAGTGGTTTCAGGCCTTTTTCTTCTATCACCCGGTGCACTTCTTCAAACACCGCAGGACTGGTAATAATCTCAAATTCGTTTCCCTCTTCCCAGACGTCATCGGCCCCCGCTTCCAGGGCCAGTTCCATGAGCACTTCCTCATTGATGGCTTTTTTATCGACAATTATGCTTCCTTTTTTATCAAACATCCAGGCCACACAGCCATTTTCACCAAGATTACCGCCATGCTTGGATAAGATATAGCGGATCTCCGCAACGGTCCGGTTTTTGTTATCCGTCATGACCTGGACGAGGACGGCCACCCCCCCCGGTCCATAACCTTCGTAGACAATCTCTTCATAATTGGCAGCCCCTTCGCCGCTGCCAATGCCTTTTTTTATCGCCCGGTCTATGTTATCCTTGGGCATATTTTCACCTTTAGCGGCCATGATGGCCTGGCGAAGCCTTGAGTTTCCTTCCGGGTCTCCACCGCCGAGGCGCGCTGCCAGACTGATTTCCTTGATTATTTTCGTGAATATTTTACCTCTTTTCGAATCAATGGCGCCTTTTTTGTGCTTGATCGTACTCCACTTTGAATGACCGGACATCCTGCCGACTCCTGCTGATTTAATATTGAACGCCCCATAGCACATGAGGCATTGCTTGTAAAATAAAAAACCCCTTCAGTGATGAAGGGGTTTTTTTAATAATCCCGGCGGCTCCCTACTCTCCCACACAGTCACCCATGCAGTACCATCGGCGCTAAAGAGCTTAACTTCCGTGTTCGGAATGGGAACGGGTGTGTCCTCTCCGCTATCGCC
>DYRD01000285.1 GCA_020718905.1 Syntrophus aciditrophicus
TCCATGATAACGCGCTTCACGGTGATCGAGGAGGGGTTTTTCCCGGGCAGGGAGACGCTCCTCGTTCCCTCCTGACTGAATATCCAGCCGCCGCCGGGCAGACAGGTTTCCGGAGAGTGAATGGACGCTCCCTTGCGCTGACTTTCATAGTAGGCAATGTAAATATCGACCGGGGGCGCTTCAGGTTTCCAGTAATTAACGGCGACATAATCGCTGAGATCAAGTTCATCAATAATTTCCTGCTCCAACAACTGCCGTTTTCCCTCCCATTGCCCGATGGCAAGCGGGAATTGACTGAAAGAGCGACGCTCAGGTATTTTTTCGACATCATTAACCGTCGAGCTCAATGCAAGTGTTACAACCAGAATTGCAACGGCTGCCATGAATTGGGGGTGCGCAAGAAATCCACCGGCCCGTTTGCTCCCTGCGGCCGGCTCATCCTGTTGCGACTCAGGGGGAATTACCCCGCCACCCCCCGTGACGGCTTCCCGCTTCAGGATAAATCCCTCGCCTGGCCGGGGCATGATTTTTCCAAGCACCCAAATCTCCCCCAGAAGCACACCCATGGAAACCATGAAGATGACCCAGCCCGAGAAATCGTGAAAGAAACCTTCCGCCGCCGCCGGCCCCAGCAACGGATACAGTATCGCCGTCAGCGCGATGCGGAGAGAGTTGGTGATGATGGACAAAGGGATTGTGGAAAAAGCGATGATCACTCTTTTCCATAAAGCCGTCCGGTAGAAATAGGCCATAAGAACGCCCATTAAAAAGAGGGGAATGATGTAGCGAAGCCCGCTGCATGCATCGACAACCTGGAGCTTCGTGAACCCCAAATCGATGACGTTTCCCTCACGATAGGCGGACATTCCGATAAGCTGGATCATCTTGACGCCGATTTCAGATGAGAGAAGCTTAAGACTGAAGGTGAGCTTGGTGTTGAGGAAATGAGGAAGCGGGAATAAAAACAGCGACACGAACAGCGGAAACGTCATGGTCTTCATTTTGCGCCATCCCGCATGCAGCCAGAGCAGTCCCGCGACCATCAGCCATGAAGAGATGTACAGGGAGAAGTACTCTCCGGACAGTTCGCCGAACCAGTACAGCATAACACCCGGCAACAGGACCAGCAGCCCGCCCCATGAGCGGATGGAATCTTCCTTTAACCACGCGTCTTTCTTCTCCCAGATCAGATAGAGGACAACAAGCGGAATGAGATAGCAGTAGTTGTAATCTTCTCGGGACCAATCCTTCCGTATCAGCCAGTCAAAAGTGGAAAAATACAGGACAGCCAGCAGGAACGAATAAATCGATCCATACCAGACGGCGCGCGATCGTATCATTAAAATTGTCCTCTTC
>DYRD01000110.1 GCA_020718905.1 Syntrophus aciditrophicus
GGGAAGCCTGGATCCCGCTGATCCCGCCGCCGACGACCATGACATCTCCAAAATTCTTATCCTCTTTCGGGCTTTTGTAAAGCTGCTCGAAATTCGCATTTCGTGATACGGGGGCATCCACTATTTATCACCTCGTCAGATTCTTTCCCTCACACAAGCGCAAGGGTCTAAAATAAAATATAATTACCCGCAATTCTAATTCTTGTCCCTCTTCGACAAACGCCCAACAGTTTCCGCTATCTTCTCAAGGCCGTATTTGACGATCAGCGCTTCTACGCCTATTTCCATATCCCCTGCCGCTACGCCTTCCTCGACTTCTTCTTCCCGCTCCTCGTAAATGAGCGCATCCGCCAGACACCACTGAACGCACATCGGCTCTCCAATCGGTGGATCGCTTTCGCACATGTCGCAACTCAACGGGAGACCGGAATCGGGTTCCTTGAATAAATCCCGCGACGGACAGGAGGCGCGGCAGAAGGCACACTCGTCGTATTCCTTTCCGTCAATCACATACTTGTCCCTGCCCAAACATTCAGCCGGAGTATATTCGCCAGCAAATACAGGAACATATATGTCATTTACCAGATCACGGATCACCCTGACGCGTGACCGTGCCGGATTGTTGCTGCTATATTTGGGCCTGGCGTGGAAAAGGGAACAGGCCACCTCGCACGCACGGCAACCGTTGCATTTATCGACATCAATTTTTATGTTCTTGATTATCCTCTTCTTATGAACATGAAACTCCACTTTCTTCTCACCGCTCACGGCTCACTCCTTCCTGCACATTTATAAACAGTACGTTGCGCCTCGCCCCGTATTCCCCTCTATGTCCGTCTTCTTGATTATTCTTCAAGGTAACCCCGCTTTTTCAGGTCATCGGCTACGAAATCCATAGACAGCTCATGGAGGGATTCACTGGTGGGAATGCCCTTCTCGTTCCACCCCTTGAACTTGTAGTACTCGTCAATAAGCTGTTTTTCCAGCTCGGGGAATCTCTTCTTCCAGTGATCCTCGGGCGGCTTCTCATCATCGCGCGTCAACCCCCTCCGAATATTGATGGCGCGAATCAACGTCCTGGTTCTTCTTGCCATCCGGGACAGCGCCTCTTCGTCAATCGCCAGACCGGTCGCTGCCGAAAGCACCTCCGGATAGTTGTGGATATGGTAGGCCGGCTTCAGCGGAAAGGAGGACAGTCCAGCGCACATCCCGACGGAATCATCGACGTAGTGCATCATTTCCATCCAATCGACAAGTTCGCAGGACATCTGAACAGTCGGGTAGTAGGGGTTGGAATTTTCGCCGCGGGGCTCCCAATCCAGGAAATACTGTTTGAACCTCTCGTGAGGAACATGAACCCAGTCCTTGACAAAATCCTCCCGATCCGCCCGGGTGGGAAACGGCGCCTGCGGAAACTGCCCCTCGATCTGGGTGATGTTGATCTTCTCGCCGGTCGAATACATCAGAAAATAGATGGGGTTAAGCATCCCCAGTTTTAACGGTAACTGCTCATGTTTCTTGATATTATTGTGAGCGTATGCCTCGGCGCCTTTTCCGATCCTCAGTGCAGCCCAGTAGGTGCCGTCGGCAAGGATATCGCCGATTCCCTCTCTTTTGACGATCTTGTCCAGGAGCCAGAAGAACCGCCCCTCGCTGTCGGCGGGGAATCCGGGCATCTCCGCGTCGGTGAGGATCCCCGCCTCGTAAAGTTCAATGGCAAAGGCCATCGTCTGCGGACAGGTAAAGGAATCCACACCGTAATCGGTGGCAAGCTGAACGATTCTGAAGCCGAAATCCAGGTCGGTAAAGGAAGCCATCGTATAGGTAAGTTTTGAATAACACTTCATCATATACTTCTGGAGCCCCGGATAGGCGACGGAGGCCCCGCAGCTCATCGGACAGTTGTAACAGCTCAGGAACCGCTCGCGGACATCCTCGGAGGTCTTTGTCCACTCCTTCTCCACATCCTCCGTCCAGAAATCCTTCCTCCGCGTCCGGGAGTTTCCCCAGGCAAAATTGGTGGTGTGCCACTCCTCGTCGTGGATTCTCATCTCCTGCGGAGAACCGAGCCCGGCCAGGATCGGCGGCACCATCCCCAGCGGATTCTTGTCCCGCACCTTGATGTAGTCAAGAATATCGTTGCACTTCTCCATCATCTTAGCGGGATGGGCAATGTTAACATCTTTTTTACCGCGGACAACAACCGCCTTGAGTCCCTTGGAACCCATCACGGCGCCGATCCCGGCTCGGCTCGCACTCGACTTGCCCTGCTCAATCGAGGCAAAAAAGACCCTGTTTTCCCCGGCAAGACCGATAGCGGCGATCTGCACGTTCGGGTCCTTGAGCTCCTGCCGGATCATCTGGGAGGTCTGCAGGGTTCCCTTACCCTGCAGATGAGAGGCATCGCGTATCTCTACCTTGTCGTTATTTATCCACAGATAAACGAGATTGGGGGACTTGCCGCGAATGACGATCTTGTCATAACCGGCATGCTTCAACTCCGGGGCAAAAAAGCCGCCCATCATCGAATAGGCCATGAGTTTTGTCTGGGGGGAGAGGGTGGAAATGATGGTGCGGTTGGCGCCGGGCGCCGGCGTGCCGACCAGAATGCCGGTGCTGAAGATCAGCAGATTTTCGGGGGCCAGCGGGTCGGTCTCGGGGGGAACCCTGTCCCACAGGAGCTTGGCGTTCGTCCCCAGCCCTCCCAGATAAAGCTCCGTTTCCGCTGGATCGGTCTCTACCCTGTCGATGCTTCCCCGTGATAGATCAACTTCCAGATTATATCCTGTCTCAGCGTACCTCATTTTCTTCCCCTCTTCACGTTATCTGAATTTGCGGCATAATTTAAATTGGTCATTGACGGCAAAAAACACTCGATTACATGTTAAAACCCGGCGGTTTCCCCGCATTAAACCTGAAATTGACATGGGAAAGGCCTCTTGTCGGCTCTTCAGTGTTGATACAGAGCCGAGAATGACAATAAGACATGCAGTTCCACTTGGGCCGTGCGGAACCTTTCGACCAAATTTTACACAACATGTCAAGCTCTTTTTTCCAGCTCTTTTTCCCAGAATCCCGGATCAGGCCCCCCGGCATCACGGTTGCATTTAGCATCGCGAATAAATCGCCGTGCTTTTTTGCAACAGGATGTCTCATCCATAGTAATCGCCGTGCAGTGAATCCACCAGAACGGGAAGGGAAAACACTGTCAGCAGCGATACGGCGCATTCACTTGAAGCAATAAAAACGAGCGTTCGCTCGTTAATTTTGTTGACACAGAGTCAGCGCTGTAGTAAAGGCCCGAACATGGGAACGATATACATGATCCGTCACGGACAGGCATCCTTCGGGAGCGAAAATTACGACCGGCTTTCAGAAACAGGGATCATCCAGGCACGGGTTGCGGCAAGGCATCTTGCCGCGGCTGGCATCGAACCCGACCTGTTTTACTCGGGTGAAATGAAAAGGCAGAGGGACACCGCCGCTGAAACCATACAGCTCTTCAGAAACGTTGACACGGCCGCCTCTGATTACCGAATGGACATCTCTTTCAACGAATATCCCTCCCATGACATCCTGCTGGCGTTTGCCGGAAAAGCCGCCGGCATGGAAATTGCGTCCCACGACGATATCATCCGTGCCTTTGCAGACAAAAAGAAATTCCAGGCGTTGTTCGAGAAAATTCTGTCCGGATGGGCAACCGGTCAATACCGCGGGGATGGGCTGCCGACCTGGGAGGAATTTACGGGAAGGGTCTGGGGGGGCATGGAAAGGGTCATGGCGGAAAACCCGTCAGGCCGGACCATCCTGATCTTCACATCGGGCGGTCCCATTTCCGCGGCCATCCAGAGGGCGCTCGGCCTCTCCTGCGAGGCAACGATACGAATCGGATGGCAAATTGCCAACGCCTCGATAACGAAATTCATTTACAAGAAGGATCGGTTCGCACTGTCCTCATTCAATGAAACGGCGCATCTGGCCCTTCAAAGGGAAACGAACCTCATAACCTACAGGTAGCAGGCGGCCATGACAACTGTCGCGTCAAGGGACAACCTCCATGAATTTTTCTTTCTGACGCAGCGACATCATGGGGATTCAACCGGGTAAAACGGGAGAGAAGTCTGATTACAATTACGGGAATATGCATCCATATTCCTGAACACTTAATTTTCGGGAGGCTGTCATGGATTTTGCGCTATCGGAAAAGATGCAGGCAATAACCGGGATGATCCGGGAGTTTGTGGACAGGGAACTGATTCCCCTGGAACCGGAGTTTTTGAAGGGACATTTCCGGGAAATGATCCCCATTCTGGAAGAAAAACGGAACATGGTCAAGCGGATGGAACTATGGGCGCCCAACCAGCCCGAGGAGTACGGCGGCATGGGGCTCAACCTGCTTGAGCACGGCCTCGTTTCGGAAGAGCTCGGACGCACCCCGATGGGCCATTACGTGTTCGGCTGCCAGGCCCCGGATGCCGGAAACATCGAAATACTCTACAAATATGGGACAGAGGCACAAAAGGCGCAATGGCTGAAGCCGCTGGTTGAGGGCCGGATTCGGAGCTGTTTTTCAATGACCGAGGTGAATCTGGCCGGCTCGAACCCCGTCATGATGGATACGACGGCGGTAAAAGAAGGCAGCGACTACATCATCAACGGCCAGAAATGGTACAGCACGGCCGCGGACGGCTCGGCCTTCGCGATCGTCATGGCAAAGACCAATCCCGAAGCCGCCCCCCATCTTCAGGCCAGCATGATCATCGTGCCAACGGACAACCCGGGGTTCAATCTTGTCCGCAACATACCCGTCATGGGGCACGAAGGCGACGACTATTTCAGCCATGCGGAGATTCTTTACCAGTCCTGCCGGGTGCCGCAGGCCAATCTGCTCGGACCCGAGGGGCTGGGGTTCGTTATCGCCCAGGAGCGGCTTGGACCGGGTCGCATCCACCACTGCATGCGCTGGCTCGGCGTCTGCAGCCGGTCGTATGACCTGATGTGCAAACGGGCGGCCGAACGTATTATTTCACTGGACGGGCAAACTCTCGCATCCAAACAGATCATCCAGGCATGGATCGCCGAAAGCGCAGCCGACATTCAGGCGGCACGGTTGATGACGCTGCATGCGGCATGGAAAATGGACAATCTGGGGGTAAAGGAGGCCCGCGAGGAGGTCTCTCTGATAAAATTCTACGTTGCCGACGTGATGCAGAAGGTCGTTGACCGGGCCCTGCAGGTTTACGGCGGCCTGGGGATGACGGATGACGTCATCATCCCGTTCTTCTACCGCCACGAACGGGCCGCCCGCATCTACGACGGCGCAGACGAGGTGCACAAGATGTCGGCAGCCAAACGGATACTCCGGGAATACGCGGCGAAGAAAATAAAATAGAGGTATGGAATTGAAGGGTTTCAATGCATTCAAGGATTCTGTTCAGTTTTCCAGCGAACAGACATGCCTTGATTTTCTAAACGTCAACCGGGAACAGATACGGATTAAGAAAGACGAAACGGCGGTCCGGAATCTTGTCAGGATATTCGACGCAGCCCTCGCTATCAGCAGCGGCAAGGGCTTTCAGGCGATGAGCGTCCGCGACCTGAGCCGGGAAGCCAACCTCAGCATGGGGGCGCTCTATTCATACTTCAAAAGCAAGGAGGAACTTCTGGAGATGCTCCGCAGCCTCGGCTGCCGGGTACTGGAGAGGGTGCTTGCCGACGAGATAAAACCCGATTCCTCCCCCGCGGAAAGACTGGTGCAGGCCATCGAGGCGCATCTCTACATGAGCGAGATCATGAAGCCCTGGTTCTACTTCAACTACATGGAGGCAAAAAACCTCCGGAAGGAGGAACAGCGAAAGGCAATTGAGCGGGAACTCTACACGGAGGGTATTTTTGTGGGCATCATCCGAAGCGGAATGGAGACGGGGGAATTCCGGACAGTCGATCCGCTCCTGACTGCGGCGGTTCTCAAGGCAATGCTCCAGGACTGGTATCTCAAACCGTGGAAATATCAAGGACGTACCGTGACTGTCGAAGATTACGCTGGTTTTGTGATTGGCATGGTGGAACATTTCTTGAAAAACCCGGAAGGACAGACTGCGATTAGGTAACGCTGTCGTAAAAGAAAAGACATCTATACGCAAGCATTTGGATTTTCTGGCATGGGAGGAGTGACATGGATTTGATGGATGAGACGCGCCCTGTCCGCGAGGGCGAGGAATTCGACATAACAAAGGTAGAACAGTTTCTGAAAGACAGCATTCCCGGCCTGCAGGGCGATTTGACGGTAGCGCAGTTTCCCGGCGGCCACTCCAACCTCACCTACCTCATCCGTCTGGGCGACCGCGAGATGGTCTTCCGTCGCCCCCCCTTCGGCCATAAGGCAAAAACGGCGCACGACATGGGCCGGGAATTCAACA
>DYRD01000286.1 GCA_020718905.1 Syntrophus aciditrophicus
ATGTGATTGATCGCCATCAGATAGCCACCCCACTCAAGGATCCTCGCGAATTCTCAAAATTTTATCTCGACTCCTGGCCAACCCTCTGTTGGGACTGCGGATTCGACATCGCACCGGAAACTCTGTACCGAAAGGTTCTGGAAGGCACCCTTCCACAAAACAACCCGCTCGACGGCTTTTCAACCACTAATGGTCACTAATAGGGTCATTAGAGCCCGGACAATGGCCGGGCTTTTATAGAAGGGACTGGGGCTTGGCCGCGGGCACCGGGCAATGGCCCGGCGGGGCGGCGGATCAAGACCTGTCGCACAAACGCGTTTGCGCGGCAGGTTTTTACCCGCCACCCCATCCGCCCGAAGGGCAGATGCCCCGTCCAATCCCCATTCCCATATTCTTTACCGCGATAGCGGCAAGTCAGCCTCCGCCATTGCGTGAGGCCATTTCTTCGATTAGTGTTCCAAACTCTTTTAACCACTAATGTTCACTAATGGGGTCATTAGAGCCCGGACAATGGCCGGGCTTTTGTAGAAGGGACTGGGAGAGGGACCGGGGCACCCGTCTTGAGACGGGTGGGTGGCCGTGCAGAATCCAGCCCACAAACGCGTTTGCGGCGTGGATTCTTCACGGTCACCCTCACCGGGCGTTCGCCCGGCGACCCCGTTCCCTCCCCCATTCCCATTCATAATTCATAATTCATAATTCAATCTTCCCCCTCCCCCTGTCCAACAAAGAACAAAGAACGACGAACCAGAAACCAAGAACGTCCTTCCCATCAATGGTTCATTGCGCACACATCGGCAGGACTTGCCAACTGCCCTCAGCGAGGTAACTTTCCTTTATGCATGCCTCCATCTCTGTAGATTGTCCGGAAGAAATTCTGCTGGAGGTTCATGCGAGCCGCGAGGAGTTTGCAGCTATTCTCAAAGAAACCACTGCGGTAGCGCTCTTTCGTCAAGGTCGGATTTCTTCCGGGCTTGCTGCAAAATGGCTTGGGCTGGCCCGCGTACCATTCTTGCTAAAAGCCATGGAACAAGGTGCTCGTCTCCTCGACCAGGGAGAGGAAGACTTTCGCAGGGAAAGTTCATTCTTGTGATTGTCTTTTCGAACACAACTCCTTTGTTCGCATTTTCGGTGATCGAACGACTTGACGTCCCAAGAGCCATTTTCGGAGAAATATTTGTCACGGAAACAGTCATTCGTGAGTGCGCCGTGGGAGGATTGATCAATGTTCCAGATCTCACCACCTGTTCATGGGTTCAGGTCGTGCCATCTCCGAAAACCCCAGATCCACGGTTCTTCACACTAGAGGGTGTCATGAACTTTTGGCGGGCATTTGCAGGAGAGGATTTTGGCGA
>DYRD01000287.1 GCA_020718905.1 Syntrophus aciditrophicus
GGGGGTGCATTGACCTTTGCTGTCAAGAACACCGACCGACGATCTTACATATTACGATTTTACATATTACTTGACATTTTATAGCACAACACGTAAAGAGATTACGCGTTGTGCTGATAAACGTCAAGTGTGATCCAATGAGATGTCCAATGAGATGTCCAATGAGACTCGAATATTTTTTCAACAGACATCCGGTTTTTACGGGGGACGAACTTGCCGCCTTCCTCGCCTCTGAAGGTCCGCGCAATGTGCGGACGCAGGATGCCCTTTTGTTCTATCATGTGAAGTCGGGCCGACTGGTCAGAGTGCGGAGGGGCCTCTACGCCGCCGTTCCGCCCGGGGCTTCCGTCGAGTCCTATCCCGTCGATCCCTTCCTTCTGGCCTCCCGGATGACGAAGGATGCCGTGCTGTCCTACCATACGGCCCTGGAGTTTCACGGCAAGGCCTATTCGGTTTACGAACATTTCACCTATCTTGCCGACACGCCCGGCCGGCCTGTCAGCTTCCGGGGCCACCAGTTCAAAGGGGTCCGCTTTCCCCGGGCATTGGCTACTGCAGTCGCTGCCTCCTTCGACGTGGTAAAAGCCGACCGCTCGGGTCTGGAAGTCCGGGTGACGGGTCTGGAGAGAACCTTCGTGGATGTCCTCCACCGGCCCGACCTGTGCGGGAGCTGGGAGGAAATATGGCGATCCCTTGAATCCGTGGAATTTTTCGATCTTGACAAGGTGGCTTCCTGCGTCCAACACCTCGGCAACGCCACAACCGCGGCCAAAGTCGGCTTCTTCCTGGAACAACACCGGGATGCCCTGATGGTTGACGAGACGCACCTGAAGGCCTTCCGGGATCTTCGTCCGCGGCATCCCCATTATCTGGAACGCGGCCGGAGGAACTCGGGCCGCTTCGTGGCCGAATGGAATCTCTTTGTTCCCCGATCGGTCTATGAAAGAACCTGGGAAGACGGAAACTTGTCATGAATATATCCCCTGAAACGCTCGCCGTGCAAGCGGAAGCCACGGGTTTCCGCCTGGCCTTTGTGGTTTACGGCGCCATGAACCGCAAAGATTGGCGAACCATAGCGATGGAGGATGTGGATGTCGATCCCTCCGATCTGGGGCAAAAGCTCATACCCACACTGAGAGCCGCAGGAAACGGGGATATCCGAAAGGAACGCTTTGGCGAGAATCTGGTCGCTGACTGCCGTCATCTTCTTGCCGGTCTGTTGCCCTTCACCGCACTGGAAAAGGAATTTCTCGACCGGATACTGGACAGAGGAGAGATAGCGCCTGAGCTGCTGACCGGCGATAAAACCCTGCAGGACCGCATCCGGCGCCATCCGCTTCTGGAATGGAAGGC
>DYRD01000037.1 GCA_020718905.1 Syntrophus aciditrophicus
GCGACCGGGAAGGCTATCCCCCCGTTCTTGTCCGGACATCGGGGCTGCGGGGGGGTAAGGTTGTCCTCCGGGACATCGAAAGCAGCCAGTACGTCTCATCCCTCCTCATTGCGGCGCCTTATGCCGCCGGGGATACGCTTATCGAATTGGCCGGCCGCATTCCGTCCCTGCCCTATGTCAGCATGACCATTGCGGCCATGAAGGACTTCGGGGTGAATGTGGAAACGACAGCTCCCGGCCACTACCTCGTAAAGGGCAACCAGCGTTATGGGGGAGTAAACTGCCGGATTGAAGGGGACGTCTCCAGCGCGTCCTATTTTTTTCTGGCTGCCGCCCTCTGCAAGGGAGAGATCCGGGTCGAGAACATCAATCCCCACAGCCTGCAAGGCGATATGGGTTCCCTCTCGCTCCTCGAAGATGCGGGATGTTTCGTTGTTCCGCAGGAAAACGGGATTGAGCTGACCGGCCGGCCCCTGTCCGGAGGAGACCTCTTATTTGATCTCAAGGATATGCCCGATATGGTCCCCACCTTGGCTGTGCTCTCGGCCTTGCGGCCGGGACGGACGGTTATCGCCAACGTGGTCCATCTGCGCCTGAAGGAAAGCGACCGCCTGACGGCCGTGACCACGGAACTGATAAAAACGGGGATTCAGGTCGAGGAACGGCCGGATAGCCTTGTCATCACCGGGGGACAGCCCCGGGGGGTGGAAATTGAGACGTACAACGATCACCGGATTGCCATGAGCTTTGCTATTTTGGGCCTGGCCGTTCCGGGAATGAAGATCAAGAACCCCGCTTGCGTGGATAAATCCTTTCCGGGTTTCTGGAAAGAAATGGATAAGCTGTATCATAAATGATAACGAATGCTTGTCATATTAAGTCGAAGTGTGGACCGGGCTGATGAATATCGTCCTGATGGGATACCGCGGCTGTGGGAAGACGACCGTCGGCAGGATCGTGGCGGCAAGGTTACAGCGCCCGTTCTTTGATGCCGACGCCATAATCCGGGGGCGCGCAGGAAAGACGATTCGGGAGATCGTCGCCGCCGGGGGCTGGGAGTCCTTCCGTGCCCTGGAAAGAAGCGCCGTCGAGGAACTTGCCGGGCAAGAAGGGTGTGTAATTGCGTTGGGCGGCGGCGCCGTTCTCGATCAACAAAATGTGAAAGCGCTTAAAAGGAATGGGTTTTTTCTCTGGATGACGGCAGACGGGGCAACCATTGCAAGACGTCTGGGGAAGGACGGGGCGACCGATGCTCAGCGTCCCCCCCTTGCCGGTACGGATACGGGCGCGGAAATAGAGATAATACTGCGGGAACGGGAACCCGTCTATCGGGCTGCTGCCGACGGGGTCGTCGCTACCGCCGGACGCCCGGTGGAAGAAGTTGCGACGGAAATCATCCAGATAACCCATCCCCACCTCCTCGCTAGTCAGGAGTAGTGAGCGGGGGCCCCCTCGCTAAGCCGGGGAAATACTTGGTTCTGTTCTTTTTTCCCCTCCTCGGGGTAAGAAACAGTGATTGATTTCACCATCCTCCTCCCCCCTCCAAGGAGATGGGGTCGTATGACGGACTTAAGAACAAGAGAGGAGCCGATATGTCAGGAAATACCACGGGCGTGCTTTTTCGGGTCACTACCTGGGGGGAATCCCACGGCCCCGCCCTCGGGGCGGTCATCGATGGTTGTCCGCCCCTTATAGAATTGACGGAGACGGACATCCAAGGGGAATTGGAACGGCGGAAGCCGGGCCAGGCCAAGGCGTCGTCTCCCCGCAAGGAGGGCGACCGGGTCGAGATCCTCGCGGGGGTCTTTGAGGGAAAGACGACGGGCACCCCCATTTCTCTCGTCATCTGGAATCGCGATGTCAGAAGCGGGGACTACGAAGCCCTCCGGAACGTCTTCCGTCCGGGGCACGGGGATTATACCTATGCGCAAAAATACGGCATCCGGGATCACCGGGGCGGGGGAAGGGCTTCGGGACGGGAAACGGCCGCCCGGGTCGCCGCCGGGGCCGTCGCCCGGAAGGTCCTCGCCCGGGAAGGGATCATGGTTACGGCCTATACCCTTGCCTTGGGAAATGTGAAGGCAGAGGCCGGAAGCAGGGCGGCGGCGGGGCAGAATCGCTTTAACTGCCCCGACCCGGCAGGGGCGGTAAAAATGGCGGCAGCGCTGAAGGAGGCCCAGAAGGCAGGGGACACCCTCGGAGGGATCGTGGAGATAATAGGGCAGGGCTGCCCCGCCGGTCTCGGCGCCCCTGTCTTTGACAAGCTCGATGCCGATCTGGCCCGTGCCCTCATGGGTATCGGCACGGTCAAAGGGGTGGAGATCGGCGCCGGTTTCGCCGCCGCGGGCATGACCGGCTCGCAGAGCAACGATCCGCTTCTCCCGGCGGGATTTGCCGCCAATAACGCCGGGGGAATCCTGGCGGGGATCGCCAGCGGCCAGGAGCTCGTGATCCGGGCGGCCTGCAAGCCCATTCCCTCGCTTGCCCGGGAGCAGGATACGGTGGACACAAACGGAAAACCTGTGAAACTGGCCATTGGCGGCCGGCACGACGTCTCCGTCATTCCCAGGATTCTCCCGGTCTGCGAGGCCATGGTCTGCCTGATTCTGGTGGACCATCTTCTCCGGCAACGGGCCATTGCCGGTTTCTCCGCGGGATGAAAGGGAAGGTGAGGTTTAAAAGTGAAAACAGATAATTTTTCGATCGGGATCATCGGCGGCACGGGCGGGATGGGCAAGTGGTTTGCCTCTTTCTTTGAGCAGGAAGGATATGCAGTGCATATTTCGGGGCGCTGCACCGGCCTCGACCCCCGGCAGATGGCGGCGGCTTGCCCGGTAGTTATCGTTAGCGTCCCCATCGCAGCGACGGACGCGGTCATCAGGGAGGTAGGCCCCGCCATGCCCGGCGACTCCCTGCTTATGGATCTCACCTCCCTGAAGGAGGCCCCCGTCCGAGGTCATTGGATTCCACCCCCTCTTCGGTCCCCGGGTCGCCTCCCTGGACGGTCAAAACATCGCGGTTTGCCCCGCCCGGGGGAAACGCTGGCTGCCCTGGCTGAAAGACATCATGGAGAAAAACGGGGCTCACCTTGTGGAGACCACGCCGGAGAGGCACGACAAGATGATGGCCCTCGTCCAGGGTCTGAACCATTTCGACACCGTCGTAATGGGGCTGACCCTGGACGGGTCGGGAATCTCCCCGGAGGATTTGAGGTGTTTTTCCACGCCCGCCTTCCGGGAACGTCTCGATCATCTGAGCCGGATCACCGCCCACCCCGATCTCTACGCCCACCTGATCGCCGATAATCCCCACACGGACAAACTGCTGACTTTATATAGGAATAATTTCGATGAACTCGAGGCGCTGCTCCACGGCGGCGATGTCCCCGCCCTGACGAAAATGATCAAAAAGATGAATCCCTGATTACACACGTCAGGATAGTTTATTTACGTCAATCCCCGCTTTGATTGCCAGCTTGTACGCTTCCCTTTTAAAGTAGATCCCAAATCCCAGCGTTCCCGCCGATGCGGCCCCGGCCGCAATTATCCATACCCATAGCGCCCTTAATCCGGCTTGCGTGTAGGCAAAAAACAACGCCGGCATGCTCGTCATGGTCAGAAAGAGACCGGCGTGGAAGAGGCGATCTCCGAGCAGCCAATATCTAGCCGCCTGGGGCGCTTGCTTCTTCATCCGCTCATAGAGGGGATAGTCCAGTGATTTTCCTTTATTCGAACGAGCAGACATATTCCGCAATTCCTTCTTCCACGGCAATCTCAAAGGACGACTTGCCGGGGACAAGAAAAAATGTTCCCGCCCCATAGGGAGTCCAGCGATCGGACCCGGCCTGTTTTACCCGGCAACTGCCGGCGATGATCTCCATTCTTTCCGGGGCCTCCGTGTTGAAGGTAAATGAACCGGGAAAGATCATTCCCACGGTTTTTTTCCTGCCATCCTTGAAGAGAATGGTATGACTGACCACCTTCCCGTTAAAATAGATATTTGCCTTGCAGAGCACCCTGACATCATCAAACCGTTCCACCGCATGCATCGACAATTGGTCACCTCCCTTGAGTTCTTTGTTCCAGAATTCCGTGTGCTCGTGGCTCTGGAGTTTTTCCTGATTTCGACAAGTTCCGAGTTTTTATCGGGTGCGGCAATGGCGGTCGGCGTTAGCTGCAATAACTCCTGCCGCGGTTTACTCCCGTCTTTCGCGTTCCTTTCACTCCTTGGCCTCTTGATCCGTCCGCAGCTCACTTTCCCAGGCATGGTCATTAATTGTCGTGTTTACTTCCCAGTCATTGGCCAGGAGCAACTCCTGCATGGTGATTTGCTCTCTGGCATTGTAGAGATACGACTTTTCATCGTGCCGGTGGGGAGCCAGCTTGAGCAGCGCCGCCTCATCATATTTGAGAAAGTTTTGGCCGGCCCGGGTTGCAGCGTACCGCCGGTATCCCAATTTAACCAAGGCATCGACCCCGAGACGGATCGAGGTGTCCAGAGATTCCCGGTACACGTCTTTTACACCCATGTCGAGCATTTCGTAGGCGTCCTGCCGGTCTTTGATCCTGACCATGATGGTCAGATGGGGATAGTGTTTTTGTATCTTCTCGACAAGATCGCAATTGGTGGACGGATCGGCGACGGCGATAATCAGGATGCGGGCGGCTTCCGCCCCCGCCGATTTGAGGATGTCGGGCCGGGCGGCGTCCCCGTAGAAGACCTTGAATCCCATCTTTCGCAGGAGATCGACGCGATCGGAATCGTTATCGAGGATGGTCGCCGCAATCCCGCTGGCCCGGAGGAATCGTCCGATCGTGCTTCCGAAATCGCCGAACCCGGCGATAATTACGGGGTGCTGGACATCGATTATGTCCGCTTCTTTTCCCGCCGCCGCCAGGGTTCCGAAACGGGGAAGAATAAAGCGTTCGTTGATGGAGAGCAAGAGCGGTGTAACGGCCGTCATCCTGTCCGTCAAGCGGTCCGGCAGGATTTGCAGCTGATGCATGAAACCGAAAAGGACAAAAGCGAATTCCCCGACCTGGGATAAGCCCAGGGCAAAGATGAGGTTCTGGTCGCAGTTTATTCTGAAGAGCCTCCCCGTTCCCATGAGGACGATGATTTTGACGGCGATAACGGCGATTACCAGGGAGATGAGCTGGAGGGGTGAACTGATCAGGAGGTTGAAGTTTATGGAGGCCCCGACGGCGATGAAGAAGAGGCCGAGAAGGAGTCCTTTGAAGGGTTCGATATCGCTTTCCAGTTCGTGGCGGAATTCGCTGTTGGCGAGGACGACCCCGGCTAAAAATGTCCCCAGGGCCGGACTCAGTCCGACCAGTTGCATGAGAAAGGCCGTCGCGATCACGATCAGCAGGGCCGCCGCCGTGAGGAGCTCCCGCAAATGGGTTCTGGCCACCATGCGCAGAAAAGGGACGATGACAAAACGCCCGGCCAGCACAACGGAGCTTCCGGCGCCAAGGACCGCCACCGTCTGCACCCATCCCGGCAATCCTGCCAGGATGGCCTTGCCATCACCCCCTGTGCCGTAGCCTGTGGATACGGCGAGGAGGGGGAGCAACGCGAGGACAGGGATCACGGCGATATCCTGGAAAAGGAGGACGGCGAAAGAACTCCTGCCCGCTTCCGTATCCCCGAGGCCCTTTTCTTTCAGGGATTGCAGCACAATGGCCGTCGAAGACATGGCCAGGGCCAGACTGGCGGCCAGGGCCGTTTTCCAGTTAAAATTAAGGAGCATCATGCCGGCCCATATGATCAGGGTCGTAAGCATGATCTGCACGGACCCCATGCCGAGGATACGATGGCGCATCCGCCAGAAATGAGAAGGTTCCAGTTCGAGGCCGATTAAAAAGAGCATCATGACCACGCCGAACTCGGCGAAATGCATGATATCCTGGCCTTCCTTGCCGATAAAGGCGAAGGCGTAGGGTCCGATGACGATTCCCGCCAAGAGGTAGCCCAGGACGGACCCCATGCCGAGGCGCTTGGCAATGGGTACGCAGACAATGGCAGCGGCCAGGTAGATGAGGGCCTGGAATAAAAATCCTTCGGTCATGGCGCCTTTGTCCTTTGCCCGGCGGCAATCCAGTCGTTCAGGAAGTCGCACGGCTCCATTGCTTCGCGATCGTAAGCCCCCGCCCCTAATTGCCGTAGTAGGAAGGCATAGTCCCCGGCATGGCGGGCGAGTTCCTCATCGGTCAGGCGGTAGGTTCCCTGGACTGCGAAGGGGGGGAGATAGATCATTTTGCACAAGCGCGCCGTCTGCTCGAAAGGGCGGAGAAACTCCCGGATCGTGAAGCGGTTGAAACCGTCGCCGCGATAGGTCTCCCTTGTACCACCGGTCGTGATGACGTTGAAGGCCGTTTTGTCTTTCAGGAAATCACCCCCCGCTCCATGGGCCCAGCCGTATTCCAGCACCAGGTCGAGCCATTGCTTCAGAATGGCCGGGGCGCTGTAGATATAGAAAGGGTGATACCAGATGAGGATATCGTGGGTGAGGAGCAATTCTTTTTCCGCCTCCACATCGATATTGTAATCGGGATAGAGTTCGTAGAGATCGTGTAGCGTTATGTCCCCGGACGCAGGCAGGGCACGAAGGAGGGACCGGTTTACCCGGGATTTTTCGAAACGGGGATGGGCGAAGAGAATCAGCACGCGCCCGGTGTCCAAATCGCCGTTACTTCCACGGCGGGTATGAAAATGGGTCTCTTCCCCTGCGGGGAAGGTGGTGTTGGCCGGGGTGGATAGGCTATTTTCAGTGTTCGTGAGGGCTGGCTTGAAATGACTCATATGACTTACGGGGATCTCCTCTTTCGTAATGTCCAGCCTCGGTCAGGTCCCCTTCCGGGGTGACGCAGGACGGACCTGGCGGGGCCGTTTCTGTACAGAGTAGCCGAAACGGCCCAGGCAGCGGCCGAGGGCGAAGTATTGCCCGTGAGCGAAGGCCAGCAAGCCACCTTTTTCCAGGTGGAGACGTCCCTTCGTATCCAGGAGCGTTGAAGAAACCTGCACGGCGATCACCTCGGCCACAAACATCGTGTGGGAACCGAGGTTTAATGACTGCTGCACCCGGCATTCGATATTGAGGGCACATTCCAGAATAATCGGACAGCCCACCTTCAAGGCCGCGGCGGGCGTCAAACCCGTCATGGCAAACTTATCCACGGCGCGGCCGGAAACCATTCCGCACCAGTCCGTAGCCTTCGCCTGGGCCAGGGAAGGAACATTCACTATAAATTCACGGGTATCCTGAATGATTTCATGAGAGAAACGCTCCGGACGGACGGAGATCGACAGCATGGGTGGCTCGCTGCACACGCTTCCCGCCCAGGCGATAGTGATCAGGTTCGGTTTCCATCCCTTTGCGCCGCCGCAACTGACCAGAACCACCGGTACCGGTGAAAGGACATTGCCGGGCTTCCAGGATTGTTTTGCCGGACCTTCCCGCTTTGAAGTGTCACGCCGTTGCTTCATAAGGAAGGGAATATAGTGGAAATGAACGGGTGTGTCAATGGAGACGTCCTTTCAGGATTGACGTCTTCCCAAAGCTCCCAACCTCAACCGTACCCAAGCCCTCCCCATGAAATGAAAAGAAAAAATGATTTTGGGGAAGCATCATCATTTCGTTCAACCATTTTAAAGGTTCATTAAATAAATCGCACCATGGGCGTTGAAAATCGATCCTCCCGGCGATCCGCATTTGCATTTTGTATAATAATAACTATTACTTAATGGTTGTATGCCCCTGCCTTACAGGATTTGGCACACTTTAAGCATTATCCAAAGTCAAAGGGAAACAAAAAATAAAAAAACATATCGGAGGACACAGATCATGAAAAAGACATTAGGAACGGTGGCAGCGGCTATGGCAGTGGTTCTTATGACGGGAACTTTCGCTTTCGCAGAATACGCGCTGGCCGGGGTGGCAAACTTCCCCTACTTCCAGCTTGGTTGCCTTATTGTGGGCGGGATGGTCATTATCTCCCTGAAGCACAAATACGAGAAGATGTATACGGGAGAAGTCGCCGGGGTTTTCGCTCTCTATACAGTGTTGATTGCCCTCTTCACGAATCCGGTTATCGAGACCATCAAGCATATCGTCGGCTGAAAGAGACGTGAATTTGCGGAATCCATAACGATATAAAAAGACAAGGAGGACCAGGTAATGGTAACGATACAACCGACACAAAAGCCAGCATATCATCAGTATCAGCACATCATGGTCATCAGCGCCTGGGGTTTCGTGATTGCCTTCGCCTCCTTCCTCTTCCTCTGGCTGGGATATAAGATTGACCAGTATTTCGGGACGGCACCAAACTTCATGTTCGGGATGTTCTTCCTGGCCCTCTTCCTGACGATCGGCAGGCTCTACCAGGAGGCTTGGCAGCGGCGCAAGGATGTTTGAGAATTATTAACATCGATACGTAAAGACACTATCTGTGAGGATCTGTGTCCCTTGAAAAAGCCCCTGATGAAACCGGTTCGTCAGGGGCTTTTGCTTTTGCCGTAAATAATCTCACCCTTTTGTTCAGCATGGGTCAACCTCCCTTAATCAGGACGGTATTTGCGTCAGCGGCGGCATGCCGGTGCTGCGCCAGCACCTTAGCGGCGACATCCACCGCCGCCACCCGTTACATCAGGCCCGCTTCCTGCTGTTTGACGGCATCCTCCGGACAGGATAACCTGCGGGGGACGGCTGATCAGAAATCCCTGCATCTTATCATGATGGTCAGGCCTGCGAAGGAGGCCGTTACCGCCAGGGCGGCAAAATCCCTTCCCGTCATGCGGAGTTCTCTGAGGGTGGTTCTCGGTCCTCGGGCGTAGCCCCTGGCCTCCATGGCCGCGGCCAGATCATCGGCCCTGCGAAAAGCGCTGAGGATAAGGGGGACAACGATGGAGATGGCTGTCTTTACCTTACGGAATAAACCTTTTCCCCGGAGATCTTCTCCCCGGGCGAGACGTGCCGTTTTCATCCGGTTGTACTCTTCCGAGAAAGTCGGGACAAAACGCAAGGCCATGGAAACCATGACGGCCAGATCCTGGGTGGGAACCCGCATCATTTTCAGGGGTCTGAGGAGCTTTTCCAAAGCCGCCACCAGCGCCGAAGGCGGGGTGGTTATGGTCAGCAGGGCGGCGGCGGTGACCAGGGCCGCAAACTGCCAGACGACGAAGAAGCCGTTTTCAAGGCCTTCGTAGGTGATGTGCACCGGCAGCAGGGGTATGGAAAAAATATCCCGACCTTCCGTAAAGAAAAGATGCATGAGGAACAGCAGGACGGCAAAAACGGCAATCGGTTGCAGAGCCCTGCCGAGATCTTGCATCCTCACCCTGGAAATCAGGATTACGAGCCCCATAAACAGGCTGATCATAACGATCACGCCGGGGGTCGCCGGAAAGATCAGGATGCTGAGAACAACCACCGTAAGGATCTTCACCCGGGGATCGATATGGCGCAGGGGGGAAGGAGGGGAGTTGAACTGACCAAAATCAAGATTTTGCATCTAGCGAGCCTTTGCCAGCCGGGTCAGGCAGGAATGAATTTCCCGGTGGGCCGCTTCCAAGGAGATGACATTCGTCGGCAAGTCCCATCCCGATTCTTTGAGCTTCGCCATTAAAGCGGCCATGGCCGGCGCCTCCAGACCCGGATTATCCCGGGACATGAGGAAGGCGCAAACCGCGGCGGGAGTTCCATCCATAATGATCCTTCCCAGTTCCATCACGATAATCCGGTCGGCGTCGGCAACCTCGCCGATGTCGTGGGTAACATGGATAATCCCCATCCCCTCGAGGTGAAGCTGCCCGATCATCCCGAGAATCCGCCGCCTTCCCGCCGGGTCGAGGTAGGCCGTCGGTTCGTCCAAAGCCAGATACCGGGGATTCATGATCAGGACGCCTGCCAGGGAGGCGAGTCTTTTTTCCCCGCCCGAAAGGGTAAAGGGCGCCCTTTTTTCGAAGCCTTCCATCCCGACCCGGGCCAGGGCCTTGCGGACCAGCGGGGTAAGCTCCCGTAATGGTACGGCCAGGTTCTCCAGGGCGAAAGCGACGTCTTCTTCTACGGACATCCCCACGATCTGGTGGTCGGGATTCTGAAAGACCATTCCCACCCGACAGCGGATATCTCTGTGGCGGGCAGCTTCCCGGGTATCCATGTCATCGATGGACACCCCTCCCCGGGAAGGGATCAACAGGGCGTTGAGATGCTTGATCAGGGTGGTCTTGCCGCAGCCGTTGGGGCCGATCAGGGCCACATACTGGCCTTCGGGAATGATGAGGTCCAGGTCTTCCAGGACGGGTGGTGTCTTTTCCCCGTATTGATAGGTGACGTCTTTAAATATAATCACTGAGCATAACCTTCTTGAATGTCACAGCTTCATCTGGTTCCGGACCTTGAGGCAGATCAGCGCTGCCACGACAATTTTCAGGATTCCTCCGGGAATCGTCGGCACCAGTCCCAGGGCAATCGCCTTGGCAAGATTCAGTTTCGCCACGACCATCAACTGGGCAATGCCGAGGGCGTAAATAAAGATATGACCGACCAGCATGGCCAGGATCAGCCATAGCAAACCGGCGCGCTTTTTGAGGGAAGCCATCCAGCCGATGACATAGGCCCCGACGACGAAGCCGGTGAGATATCCCCCGGTCGGTCCCAGCAAGACGCCCGCCCCGGCCTTGCCGCCGGCCAGAGACACAAAGAAGGTCTGCATGGTAATGGGCACGGGGGGCAGAGGTATCATTATATGGGCCCCCACCGCCGTTAATGCCCCGAACATGGAGGCATAGACCATCCCCCTTGATTATTGCTGAGCCCGTAAAAAGCCGCCGAATTGGCGATAAGCGACGGCTTCGTAAAAAGATCCGCAGGCACGGCGCGCCAGTCCGGAGGAATGCGGCGTACTTGGCGTACGCCGCAGTGACGAGGGATACAGCGCAACGCCGCATCCGGGCTTTTTACGAAGCCGTCAGATGAAGCTCACATCGCCGGAAAAGATGCGCACCCGGCCGCCGTTATGCTCCCGGACCACCAGGTATCCCTCTTCGTCAAAGTCCATCACCTCCCCGGTGAGCCGGCGTTCCAGGGTATCCACGGCCACCGTCCGTCCGATCATATCCGTAAAGGCCTGCCAGCGCTTGCGAATCGGGGCAAATCCGTGCCTTTGGTACTCCTCGTATGTTCCTTCAAATCTTTCGAGGATACTCCTTACCAGCGGCAGCCTGGGCAGGGACCGGCCCAGCTCCGCCCGGATGCTCGTTCCGGTTTCCCGAAGGTCAGGGGGGAAGGCCTCCCGGGCAAGGTTGACGTTGAGTCCCAGACCGACGATCAGGTACTCCACCTTATCCATTTCCATGCTGACCTCGGTCAGGATGCCCCCCAGTTTCCTGCCGTTGATGAGTATGTCATTGGGCCATTTGATCCTTGGGTCCAGCAAGGTGACTTCCCGGACGGCCGCGGCGACGGCCACGGCGGCGAGGAGGGCAAAGCTGGGCGCTTCCTGGGGCAGGATGGCGGGCCGGATAATCAGGGACATATAGATGCCGGCCCCGGGAGGTGAAAACCAGTTGCGACCCCGCCGGCCCCGGCCGGCGGTCTGCTCCTCCGCTATGATCAGGGTTCCCTCGGGAGCGCCGGCGGCGGCCATGGCCTTGGCCCGCAGGTTAGTGGAGTCCGTTTGGTCGCAATACCGGATCTCCTGTTGGCCGATGGAACGGGTTTTCAATCCTGGCCGTAGCTCCTGGGGCCGGAGCAGATCGGGGATCTCGCGGAGAAGATACCCCTTCCGCGCCGAGGAATCGATGCGGTATCCCTCCGTTTTCATGGCGCAAATATGTTTCCAGACGGCGGTGCGGCTCACCTGGAGCTGACGGCTCAGCTCCGCGCCGGAAATCCATTTTCCCTGGGCCAGCTTCAATTGGCTCAGAAGCGCCGCGGCCGTCTTAAGAACGGGAGTTCTTGCCAATTTCCTCTTCTCCACCCCCTAAATGACAAGCGGTTACACACTTGCAGACGTGCAGCGGTTCCCGGGTCGGCGTGAACCCCAGATCCCTGATCATCTCCACGTCGAGTTCCGGGTCTCGTCCCGGTGTGGTCAGGTAATGGCCGGTCATAAGGGCGTTACAACCGGCAACCACGGCCAGGGGCAGCAACTGGCGGAGCGATTTTTCTTTGCCGCCGCAGAGCCTGATATCCCGGTCCGGGAGGAGAAAACGAAAAACAGCGATGGTAATGAGAATCTCCAGGGGCGCCAGCGGCGGCCGTCCTCCCAGGGGGGGGCCCTTGATGGGATTGAGAATATTGACGGGAACGGAATCGACACCCAATTCCCGCAGGGTAAGAGCCAGTTCGATCCGGTGACTCATCCCTTCTCCCAGCCCGATCAGGCCCCCGGAGCATACGGAAAGACCGGCATCGATAGCGATGCGGACCGTCTCCACGTCTTCGTCGTAGGTGTGGGTCGTGCAGATATTAGGGAAATAGCTCCGGGAGGTTTCGAGATTGTGGTGATAGCGGAAAAGGCCGGCGTCTTTCAAGGCTCTGGCCCTATCCCCGGTTATCATGCCCAGGGAGGCGCAGGGCAGGAGGCCCAAGCTGCGGATGCCTTCAATGGTCCGGAATATTTCCGTCCATTCCTTTTTAGACTTGATTCCCTTGCCGCTGGCGACGACGCCGAACATTTCCGCCCCCGCCGTCCTGGCCTGTTGCGCCGCGGCGATAATGTCGGCGGCCTTTCTCAGGGGGTAGGCCTGAATATCCGTTTTATAGTGGGCCGACTGGGCGCAGAAGGCGCAATCCTCGGAACATCTCCCTGACTTCGCGTTGACGATTCCGCAAAAAGATATCCTTTTCCCATGGAAGTGATCGCGAATCTCCGCGGCCGCCGCCATGAGGCCGAAGGGATTAAGACTTCCCTCTTCGCAGAGCCGCCAGGCTTCGTTCCCTGCGATTCCTTTGTTTTTTATGGATTTTTTCTTTAATAGTTCGATCGTTTCCACTATGAACCTCCCTGAACCAGGGAGGTTCATAGTGGAAATGCGCGGGATTGTCAACCAATAAATTTATCGGGGTTGTTATATGAGGAGGGCCGCCATCAGCCTCTGCGGCGAACCGGCCACGGGAACGTAGTGGTGGTGAAAACTAACATCAAAATGTGAAGCGGGATAAGAGATTCTCCTTTCCTCCATCGTCAGGCGCCGCACCTCTGGCGGCGGGCGAAGAAGACTTGAGGAGCAAGCTAGCTACCAATTTGCGCATTCTCAAGTATATGGATCCTGAGGAGGTCGGAAACATGCGGTGGCATCGGTATGGGTTTGCGGATCGAATAATCAAAGTGGACAAAGGTAGTCAAGCCGCGGACGCACAGTTTCCCCTCCTGATTGATCTCTTGGTTCAAGACAAAACTGGAAGTGCCGATCCTCTGCACACCGGTCAGGATCTCCACATCCTTACCGAAAAAAAGCTCCTGCAGAAAATCAATATTAAGGTTCACCATTATCAAACAAGGTTCAGCGGGGTTTTGGTTGAACAGTCGGAAGATATCCCCACAACCTTCTTCCAGCCAGACGGGAATAGCGTCGCTGCCGATGTGTTTTGCCATGTTCGTCTCGGATATTCTGGGGATGACGGTTTTTTAAACATTATTTGTCCCTTTCCGGATTAGGTCTCTGGTCGTTCCCACAATCCATACATCAGGGAGCAAGGAAAAGCCACTCTTGTTAGATTCGGCCCTTGTTCGAGAATAGATATACATAATGCCTGCCAACCTAACGGGAAAGTGCTGCCGGCGATATAATCCACGTTGAGATAACAAAAAATCCTTGACACTTGATGTCGCTTGCCTCATGACAAGCGGGATATTTCGGGGAGGGCGATCATGTCACCGTCGGGTAACAAGACTGGCAGCGCGACGATGCAGGGGGGCGGGATAGATTCGACACAGATTCCGGACAGTCTTCCGGACGGGATAACCGTATAACATATTGAAATTAACTTTATTTATCAAAACAAGGCCATGGTGGCCCTTAGTCTATAAATACCTTGAGGGGGTGAGTTATGATCAGAACGACAAGCGCAAGTTACAGCATCTTGATGCGCATCGAGTTGAGCAATAAACCGGGGATGCTGGGAAAGGTTGTCTCCGCCATCGGTAAGGACGGAGGGAACATGGGGTCCGTCGATATCGTCGGTTTCCGAGACAGCTGCATCATCAGAGACATCGTTGTCAGCACCGCCGACCACGAGATGATGCAGAGGATTCTTGATGTGGTGAAGCGAATAACCGGCGTAAACGTCATCGATATCGCCGACCGCACCTTTCTGGCCCACGTGGGAGGAAAGATAGAGATCAGGAGCAAGATCCCCCTGAACAGCCGCGACGATCTCGCCATGGCCTACACGCCCGGCGCCGCCCGCATCTGCGAAGCCATCCATGAAGATCCGGAGCGGGCGTACGATCTGACGATCAAAAAGAACACCATTGCCATTGTCAGCGACGGCACCGCCGTGCTGGGACTGGGCGACATCGGGCCGAAGGCCGCCATGCCCGTAATGGAAGGGAAGGCCCTCCTCTTTAAGAACTTCGGCGGTGTGGACGCCTTTCCCATCTTTCTGGACACCAAAGTCCCCGACGAAATTATCGAAACGGT
The DNA here is from genome assembly GCA_020718905.1 of Syntrophus aciditrophicus. Classification (GTDB taxonomy): domain Bacteria; phylum Desulfobacterota; class Syntrophia; order Syntrophales; family UBA8958; genus UBA8958. The sequence goes on from DYRD01000037.1 coordinate 14,653, forward strand.
GCGAAGAATCGCCCCCGGATTCGGAGGCATAAATCTGGAGGATATCTCCGCCCCCCGCTGTTTCGAGGTCGAGAACCGCCTGAAGGAAATCCTGGAGATCCCCGTTTTCCATGATGACCAGCATGGCACGGCGGTGGTGATTCTGGCGGGGCTCCTCAACGCCCTGAAGATAACCGGCAAGGATATCAAGAATATCAAGAATATTCTGGTGGTTGTGAACGGCCTGGGCGCCGCCGGGGTTGCGGCCATAAATCTTTTGCGGGCGGCCGGGGCCACGCGCTTTATCGGCTGCGACCGCAAGGGTATTTTGTACCGGGGCCGGAAGGAAAACATGAATCCCGTCAAGGAAAAGGTCGCCGCGTAAACCAACCACGAACTGATCAAAGGCGATGTGTTCCGCGCCCTCAAAGGCGCCGATTTGTTCCTCGGTCTTTCGGAAGCCAACCTTCTCCATGCCAAAGATATAAAAAAGATGGCGAAAGACCCGATCGTCTTTGCCATGGCTAATCCGACGCCGGAGATCATGCCGGAGGAGGCGCAGCGGCACGTGCGGATCATGGCCACGGGCAGATCGGATTATCCCAACCAGATCAATAATGTCCTCTGTTTTCCCGGCCTGTTCCGGGGCGTTTTGGACTGCCACGCCCGGGTGATAAACAGGGAAATGCTGCTCGCTGCCGCCCGGGCCATTGCCGGCAGCGTCGAGCCGGAGTGCCTGATGGAAGACTACATCATCCCCAGTGTCTTCAATCGGCAGGTTCAGGAAAACGTGGCCGCCGCGGTGCGGGACACTGCCTTCAAGACAGGCGTGGCCAGGGAGATGCACGAATTCTCGCTATTCTGAGGATACATTATGAAACTGGTAAAAATATCACCGTCCCAAAAGATATTCATCGGCATGGCAGTCGGCTTGCTGCTCGGTGTGGTTCTTCCTGCTTTCGCCGTCAACCTTGAACCGCTGAGCGTGATCTTTATCCGCCTGGTCAAGACCATCGTCCTACCCATCATCTTCGCTTCCCTGGTGGTTGGCATCGCTGGACACGGCGACATCAAGGCCGTCGGCCGGATGGGGCTCAAGGCGATTATCTATTTTGAGGTCATCACGACCTTCGCCCTGGGCATCGGCCTACTGTCGGTCAACCTGTTCAAGCCGGGCGACGGGGTGAATATCCTCGGCGGGCGGGAGACGATTGTTGCCGGCAAGTCCCGCAGCTTTTCTGAGCTTCTGGTGCACATGTTTCCGGACAACTTCTTTGACGCGGCGGCCAAAGGCGACCTCCTCCAGGTCGTGGTGTTCACGGTAATCTTTGCGATTGCCCTGATCATGATCGGGGAGAAAAAAAGCCGATCATCGATTTCTGCGAATCCCTCACGGAAACCATGTTCAAATACACGGCGATTGTCATGCGCTTCGCCCCCATCGGTGTGGGGGCGGCCCTGGCGGTAGTCGTCGGCAGCAAGGGCCTCTCCGTCGTGGTCCACCTGCTGGCCATGATCATGTCCTTTTTCCTCGCCGCCGTTAAAGAGGCGGCGATCATCGCCTTTTCGACGACCAGTTCCGAGGCCGCCCTGCCCAAGGCGATGGAGTCGATGGAGGCCTTCGGCGTCCCGCGTCTCATCGTCTCATTTGTAATTCCTCTCGGCTATAGCTTCAATCTCGATGGGACGACGTTATATCTGCCCCTGGCGACCGTGTTTGTGGCCCAAGCCTCCGGAATCGAGCTGAGCATCAGTCAGCAACTGTTCATAGGCGTGACGATCATGCTGGCCAGCAAGGGCGGGGCGGGGATATCGCGGGGATCCATAGTAATCCTGGCCGGTCTGCTGCCGACCTTCGGACTGCCGCTCTCGGCCGTAGCGGTGCTTCTTTCTATTGACGCCATCGCCGACATGGGGCGGACGACGGTGAACGTAATCGGCAACTGCCTCGCTTCGGTCGTTATTGCGAAGTGGGAGGGCTTGCCGTTAAAACCGGTTGAAATTGCTGAAAAGGAGAGGACATGACGGAGAAGAACTTTCGCATTGAACACGATCTTTTGGGAGAGCGGGAAATTCCCGCCGCCTGTTACTATGGAGTGCAGACCCTGCGGGCGGTCGAAAACTTTCGGATCAGCGGCATCAAGCTTGGTCAGTACCGGTCCATGGTGCAGTCCCTGGCCTACATAAAAAAGGCCGCCGCCCGGGCCAACGCCAAACTTGGACTGCTGCCCGAAGAAATCGCCCAGGCGATATCCCAGGCCTGCGAAGACGTGATCGCCGGAAAATACGATGATCAGTTTGTCGTCGATATGATCCAGGGTGGAGCGGGGACATCATCGAACATGAACGCCAATGAGGTGATCGCCAATCTTTCTCTCGAAAAGCTCGGCTACGAAAAAGGGCGCTACGACATCATCCATCCGAATAATCATGTCAATATGTGCCAGTCAACCAATGACGTCTATCCGACGGCGATTCGCCTGGCCCTGATCTTCAAGATCAGGGGGCTCCTCGACGCGATGCGGTATCTCTACGAGGCCATCGAGTATAAATCCATCGAGTTTAGGGATGTCATCAAGATGGGCCGGACCCAGTTGCAGGACGCTGTTCCCATGAGCCTGCGGCAGGAATTTGCGGCCTTTGCCGTGATGGTGGGGGAAGACATCGAACGGGTGAAGGAAACCAAGAAGCTGTTGCGGGAGATCAATCTGGGGGCGACGGCCATCGGCACGGGGTTGAACGCCCATCCAGAGTATTCTCCGTTGGCGATTCTCAGTCTGCGTAAATTTACGGGAATCGAAGTGGAGGCGTCGGTCAATCTGGTGGAAGCCACTCAGGACACGGGTGTTTATGTCCAACTGTCCGGGGTATTGAAGCGGGTGGCGGTTAAATTATCTAAAAGATGCAACGACTTGCGTCTGCTCTCGTCGGGGCCGCGGTGCGGCTTCAACGAGATTCATCTGCCCGCCATGGCCCCCGGCTCGACGATCATGCCCGGAAAAGTAAATCCCGTCATTCCGGAAGTGGTTAATCAGGTAGCCTATCACGTCATCGGCAACGACATAACCGTAACTTTCGCCGCCGAAGCCGGCCAGCTGCAATTGAACGCGATGGAACCTGTCATCGCCTTCAGCCTCTTCAATTCCATCACTTTTTTAAGCAATGCCTGCCTCACCCTGGCGGATCGCTGCATTAAAGGGATTACGGCAAATCGAGACCAGTGCCGCCTCAATACGGAAAGGAGCATCGGGATGGTTACGGCCCTCAATCCCCATATTGGCTATGAAAAGGCCTCCGAGGTCGCTCATGAGGCGCTGGAAACGGGCAAGTCGGTCTGTGAACTGGTCCTTGAAAAGGGCTACCTGTCGAAGGGCGAATTAGATAGCATCCTGTCACCGGAGCACATGATCAAACCGCATTATTTCCAGGGAGGACAAAGGAAGGCCATGAAGAAGAGGGTTTTTGCCCGGCTGGCGTTGGCGGTGTTGATTTCCGTAATTATGCCGACCGTCGGCTGCACCGGCAGGGACGGCGCCGATAAATCCCTGGAAATAGTCAGGTTAAGGGGTTATTTCGTGGTCGGCCTCGACGACGCCTTTCCCCCCATGGGCTTTCGTAAGCAGGCCGACGACAAGACAGTCCGTCTGGAGTTAAACCTGGACAGGAAAGCGGTGGAAGAGGTTGTCGCAACGGACGAACTGGTCGGGTTTGACATCGATTTGGCCAAAAAGGCGGCGGAAAAGCTGGGGCTGAAGGTCATTTTCAAGCCCGTGGCCTGGGACGGCATAATTGCCAGTCTCAACGCGGGGGAGGTCGATATGATCTGGAACGGCCTTTCCGTCACGCCGGAACGTAAAGGGCAGATCATTTTTTTCCGGCCCTACCTCGACAACCGCCAGATAATCATGATCAAAAGCGGCTCCGGGCTCGGCGGCAAGGCCGCTCTTAAAGGGAAAAGAGTCGGCCTGCAGCTTGGCTCGACAAGCGACACGGCTCTCCATGCCGACCGGTCCATTGCCCTGCAAATCGGGGAGCTCAAACGCTACCCCGAAAACCGTTCGGCAATGGGCGATTTGGAGATGGGGCGCCTCGACGCCGTCATTGTTGACGAGGTTGCCGGACGCTACTATAGCGCCAAAAAACCGGGCGTTTTTGCCATTCTCGCTGATAACTTGGGGAATGAACTGTACGCCGTCGGCTTTCGCAAAAACGCCGTGTCGTTGCGCAACGCCATCGACACCGCCCTCGCGGAAATGAAGCGGGACGGAAGCGCCGATATGATAGCAGCAAAATGGTTCGGCGCGGCGATCATAAAAAAATGATTTACCTCCACTGCCATCCCTGACACCGAAACTGGCCAAACAAAAATACCTTGACATAAATATCAATATTGATACTATATAGGACATGACCAAAATCGAAGATACTCTTACCCAGATGAAAAACAATCCCTCCGATGTTCGGTTTGCTGATCTGAGCAAGGTCTGTATCCATTATTTCGGTCAGGCACGGCAGGAGGAAGGAAGTCACCATGTTTACAAAACTCCCTGGAAGGGGAATCCGAGGATTAACATACAAAATAATAAAGGGAAGGCTAAGGCGTACCAAGTAAAACAGGTACTTTTGGCTATTGAGAAGTTGGAGGTTGAACATGCCACTGAAAAATGATCGGTATACATATCGAATAACCTGGTCTGAAGATGATCAGGAATATGTAGGCCTATGTACCGAATTTCCTAGCTTGAGCTGGTTGGATAAATCACCAGAATCGGCTCTAAAGGGCATCCGGTTGGCTGTCGAGAGCGTTATCAAAGACATGGCGCATAGCGCTGAAGAGATACCTCAGCCGATTGCTTGTAAAAGATACAGCGGTAAATTTATGGTGCGAGTTCCTCCTGAGATTCACAGAAATCTTGCCATCCAGGCATCCGAATCAGGTGTCAGCCTAAATCGGATTGTCGGTTCGAAATTAAGCCGCTAGCAGGGGAAACAGCTATTATTTAAGGGTTGTGGTCATCCTTTTTACAACTTTCTTGTCCTTTGATTTTTGCATATTCATGCTCCTTTTTCTTGATCATGCTCACTGTTGCTACCGGTGAATGCGTAGCGAAAAAATAAAGGCGGTGTCGAACCAACCACCGCCCTTAACCTTGAGAGAGGCAGGGTTTCCATAATGTCCGTCAATGTTACCTCTCTCGACCGCTGCTGCCGCTATGGCAGGCTAGGTGTATTTCTTTGCTATCAGCCTTTCTTATCCTGATAGGGCGTAGCCATCGGGTCAATCCAGCCCTTGAAAGCTTTCTTTTCCTTTTTCATGATCCTTAGTCTCCTCTCTCTTAAGTTAAGAATCGTTATCGTGGCAGCTTAATCAATGACAGTGTCAACTATGGTGGATTCGTAGCACTCGGGCTCCTGTTTCCCCAGAACCTTCTCGCCTTTAAATGCTTTTTTTCCCGCTGTCTTTTTCATCTCCTCCGCTCCTTTCGTACTCTCAAGGTTATGGAACTTTGTTGTTCAAAATGGATCAATTGTCCTGATTTATCTGGTTTCGAACGGGCGGCACATGGGGTCCAACCAGGTTTTGCCAGCTTTCTTTGCGAACCGCTCTTGTTTCTTGTCTCCTGTCTTCTTCATGCTCGTTGCTCCTCTCTCTCTTGATAAGGGTTATAATCCTTTGAGACCTGCCGGCTGGTGACGGCGGGTCCTGTTTCTCTCCCGCGTCTTATTCGGCACTGGTTGTATATCTTCTCCATCCTTCAGCCATGGCATCCAGCACATCCAGGGAGGACAGAGGCATGAGGCATTGATCGTGTTCCCCAAGATGTCCCTTTTAGGACTGGATTCGATTTTTTGGGTGCCCATGTTTGTCATGGTCCTTCTCTATCTCTCTTGCTTGCGGCCCTAAGATAATCCTGGAAGCTATTTTTAACAATCAGCGCAATAATGAATGTGGGGTGAGCAACGGGCGGTTAAAAGGGTAGGGATGTTTGCTGTTGGAGATCAGGATTTGTCCTATGGGATGAGGGCATGACGGGAGAGACATGATTGACGATATGATCTCGTTTACCGACCAATTCATTTTTTCTGCCTTCGCGTCGGCACCTCTAATTGAAAGCTTCTATACAAACGCGTCTGCCGCGAACAACGACTACGATAAATAATGGGAGGCTTCTCGTTACAGTCTCAATAGCGTTGGCGCGAAGTATTGTGCAAGAAGCGCTTCCCAATGCCTGCTCCGGAGCCCTGAAGGGACAGGAATTAAAAAGAATATTGACATTTTTACAACATTATGTTCCGTTATTTACCCTGCAGAGGTGTTGGCAATGGTTTACTATTTGGCTTATTTCCTTAACTTCTTGAATACAGGAGGTCCATCATGAAACGTTTTTGTACAATCGTTATTTTCTTAACGGTGTTAATGTTTTTTGTGACCGGTGCCGGCGCCGCGGAACAGACGAAGGGGCCCGCAAAGAAAGGATATTATGTATGAATTTTAGGGGGATATGCACTGCCGCTCCAAATAATGGCAGGGACGCAAACAGCATTGATATTCCGGTCAATAATGGATACCTCATCGGCGTCAAGGGCGGTTGGATACCGAACCTTGGGAAAGGGTATTTTGCCACGGAACTGGAATATAATCATGTTCGCTATGATGCCGACAGTAACAAAACATATCCCGAGAAAAACCCCGCATTAACGGATTCATTGGACGCAACCTTCGCCGCCAACAACTTCTTCCTGAATTTTATCTTCCGGTACCCGGAGACGATGTTTCACCCTTACATCGGCATCGGCCCCGGCTGGTCGTGGTTCAACATCGGCAGTTGCACACAGAAAACGTATCGAAACGGCGTCTATGAAACGAGCTTGACGTTGGACAGTAGGTCCAGCAATCAATTTATTTACCAGGTGCTACTGGGAATCGACGTGGACGTGACCGATAACATCGGTGTCGGGATCGGCTACAAATTCAGCCAGACGAAGCCGAGCTACAACGGCGGAGATCCGAATCGATTATGGAATGATGATCTGAACGTGAAGAACCACGTGATAACCCTTGGCGTAAAGTACTCTTTCTAAATATCCAAATTTTATCGGACGGTGAAAGAGACCGTTTCGAGGATGCGTCCGTCTTTATCGAGAATGGACAACTCGTGATTGCCCCGCTCCGGTTTCCAGAGGAGTTGCCGGGATAGGGCCGGGAGGTGCTGCCGGTTCAGGTGCCACTCGTGAACCGCCCCCCGCGGCTGGGCGAGGAAGGAAATCAGCTGGTTTGCCTCGGGAATGTCCGGGTCCAGTGCGACGATCATGCCGCCGGCGGGATAAACGATCCGGGGCTGTTCGTGGACGGTATGGACGGCGACGGGCGCGGCCGGTTCCGTGCCGGCGATGAACCATTCCCGGCGCGGCGTCTCGGCCGTATCTCGGAAACGGACGGCGGCGGCCGTAACGCCGGGAGGCGGCTGCGGGGCGACGGAACCGCGCCGACGGTGCAGATAATTCATGATGTCGTACCAGACCGGGGCGGCCCCGGTCACCCCGGATACATTCCACATGGGTTCCCCGGAAAAGTTTCCCATCCAGACCCCGACGGTGTAGGCTGCGGACGAGCCGATGCACCAGTTATCCCGCATATCCTTGCTGGTTCCCGTTTTCACGGCAGTCCAGAAACGCGTGGCGAGGACGTTTTCCATCCCGAAGGTGGTGTTCCGCGCCTCCCGGTCCGCGAGGATCGTCGCGATAATGAAGGCCCCCTTCCCGTCCACGACCTGCCTTGTTTCCGTGCCTTCACCACGGGGGACCAGGGTAAGCTCGTTCCCCTTGCCGCCGTTGGCGAGGGTCCGGTAGGCGTTGACCAGCTCCGCGAGGGAAATATCGACGGACCCCAGGGCGACGGCATATCCATAGTAATCGGGATCCTTTCGGATGCTTGCCATGCCCAGGCCCCGGAGCCGCTCTACAAAGGCGTCGCCCCCAAGCATCAGGAGGGTCCGGACGGCGGGGACATTCAGGGACGAGGCGAGGGCGGTGCGAACCGTCACGGCGCCCTGAATCTCCTTGCTGTAGTTTTCCGGGACGTAGAGGCCGGTGGGGGTGGAGATTTGCAGGGGCGTATCTTCAACGACGGAGGCGGCCGTGAGGAGCTTCTTTTCGATGGCGAGTTCGTAAAGGAAGGGTTTCAGGGTGGAGCCGGCCTGCCGGAGGGCCCGGACGCCGTCCACGTGGGGGGCCGACGCGGTGACGCCGCTGTTTCCCGCATAGGCGAGGACCTAGCCGCTTTTGTTATCCACGACGAGGACGGCGCCGTCGCGGACGTTGCGGTCCCTGCTGTCGACGAGGCGGCGGTTCAGGACGGTCAATACGTATTCCTGGAGGGGTCGGTCGAGGGTCGAGACGACCTGCGCCCCCGGCTGTTTCAGGAGTATTCCGGCCACATGGGGGGCGAGGGCAAGCTCGGGAGCGATGCGGTAAGGGCGGCCGATCCGTTCATAGACCACCGCCCTGATTTCCGTGGCCGTGGTCGGCGTCGGCGGGCAGGGCACGTACGCGGTCCAGCAGGCGGCCACGGAGCACCTCGTGGCCTTGTGCGACGTGGACGACCAGAGGGCGTGCAAGGCCCACGCAGCGCACCCGGACGTGCCTCGCTTCAAGGACTTCCGGGTGATGCTCGACAAGATGCACACGCAGGTCGACGCGGTGACGGTCTCGACGCCCGACCACAACCACTTCCCGATCGCGATGGCGGCGATGGAGCACGACGTGCCGAAGCCCCGGCGCTGGGAGCCGGACCAGCCCCTGCCGACCGAGGGCGGCATGTACATGGAG
>DYRD01000288.1 GCA_020718905.1 Syntrophus aciditrophicus
TGTCGGCAATTGGTCCCTGCCCCGTCACGGTGTGGAGTTTCTTCAAGCATGCAGCTATTACTCGCAAGAACATGGCCTTTGTAAACAATCTTTGCACGGGACCTGTCCAAAAAACCACTGTGGATGCGACGAGCAGATAGCCGTCTGCCGCAGCAACCGGCGATGGGATAAGCCACAGAAAAAACACCTCTTCATCTGCCCCCCGCCGGCCCTTGCGCTCCCAAATCCATTCGAATAAACTCGGAAAAAAGGAGATTGCCGCTACCGCAATCAACCGTATATTCGAGTTTCCCCTTGCGGAGCTGGATCATAACCATGGTAGCACGACAGGATTGACCTATTCCAGACGATGTCACCTTCTCCAACACTGCGCGACCTTGCCAAGCATCTGGGATTGGGGAAATCCACTGTCCAAAGAGTGCTGTCCGGAGCCCCGAATGTCACCGAGTCCACCCGCCGTTTGGTGTTGGCCGCCGCCGAAAAAATGGGCTACAAGCCGGACCCTGTCTTCTCCATACTGGGATCCCGAAAACGTCACAGGCGGTCGCACTTTCTCTCGCTTGCATATATTGGTCGGCAAGAGTTGGCCGATGCCTCTCGGCGTGAAGTCATCGGGGTCGATTTTTTTGCGTCCCTCCGAGAGCGCGCCCTGAGCCTCGGATACAATATCAAACGGGTGGAACCCGATGAGATCGGGGCCGGGAACCGCCTCATGAAGGTTCTTTACAACCGGGGGATTTCCGGAGTTGTTATCGGACAGGTTCGAACACCGGACCACGAGACAATTCTCACAAATACCGATCTTCCCGTTGTGTGTTGTGGGCGGATTGACTCTCTTCCGCTTCATACCGTGCGACCCGATGTTGGCGAGATCGTCCGGCTCGCTTGGCAGAAAATGTTTGATGCCGGCTACCGCCGCATCGGGGCAGCCCTCTGCACTCACATTCCGCCCTGCCGTGACGATTCCGAACGACTTGCCACCGTTCTCGGCTGTCAGGCGGAGTCTCTTTCCCATGAGAACCATGTGCCGCCGCTTTCTTCGGAGATCGGCAATCCAAGCGCACTGCTCGACTGGTTTCACAAGAACCGGCCCGATGCCATATTGGGCTTCCACCCAGGTCAATACTACATACTTGCAGATGCCGGGATCGATATGTCGCGCGTGGGTTTCGCCTCGCTACACGTCGAACCGGCGGCTGACCCTCCTCTCATCGCCGGGGTGGCAGAGCCACTCGACCTGATTCCCAATGAAGCCATCAATTTTCTGGACCGATTGATCCATCACCGGACAGTGGGAGTTCCAGAAAAGCCCCTTCATATCCTCATTCCGGGCCAGTGGTATGATGG
>DYRD01000111.1 GCA_020718905.1 Syntrophus aciditrophicus
CATCTCGTGAATAGCTTATCCTATATTTGATTAAGGAATGGAGGAGACAATCCTTGGAGGTAGTTATGGCAAGAATTCGTGGGAAGTCTAAGACCGCTGAAATCTTGACCCTCGATGCGGCGGTCAAGAAATATGCACTAAGCGGAAGTCAAATCGCATTTAGTGGCTTTACAGGGTTTAACAGGAATCCTTTCGCCTTCGCCTGGGAAATGGTAAGACAGGGTGTTAAGGATGTTCATTCTATAGACCGACACGGCAGTTGCTGCACCTGGCTGCTTAACGCCGTCAACGCCATCAAGATCTTTGAAACGGACTGGATGGGCTGGGGCGAAATGGCCGGTAAACTCGATATCAATCTTGGCCGAAACTATAAAGCCGGCAAAGTTATTCTTGAGGATTATGCCCATGGTGCCATGGCCATGAGATTTCTCGCCGGCGCTATCGGCGCGCCGTTTATCCCCTACTGCGCACCCTTGGGATCAGACCTTTATAATGTAAAATACGACGCCTTGGGAAAGGCGGGGTTGAGAGACGGCAGTAACCCCAAAATCGCCAAGAAAAAGTTTATTCAGATGGAAGAGCCCTTCTGGGGAAATGGAGACACCGTGCTCCTGCCCGCCGCGATACCAGATCTGGCCGTCATCCATGTCGCCCAGGCCGGTGACAAGGGAACAGCCAAATGGCGCGGCGTCGGCACTATCGACAAGGAAATCTCCTTCGCCTGCGATAAGGTCGTGATCATCGCCGAGGAAATCGTCCCCGAGGCAGAGATGAGAAAGTATCCCGAAGCGAACCAGATCCCCTATTTTGTTGTTGACGCCATCGTAGAATGTCCCTGGGGCGCCTTCCCAAGTTCGGTACCCTACTACTATGACTACGACGCCCCCTTCATGAGGGTTATGGATGCGGCTTCGCGCAATACGGACGATCTCAAGAAGTTTTTGGATGAATGGGTATACGGCCCGGCAAACTGGGAAGAGTTCCTTGTCAAATTGGGCGCCAAAAAGCTTCTCGATCTGAAGGCGGAAAGCACCGGTTACAGCACCCGCATGCTGAGAGGCAAGAAACCCGCACCCCGGATGAAGATGCCCTTGTCCGTGGCCAGAAGTGGTTACTAAGAGAAAGGAGGGGAAATTAGTATGGCAAAAGCAATGGAAGAATTGATGGTTCTTATCGATAAGATTCCCGATGCTCCGGCGAAGCCGGGAGAGTTTATCCTGCCGGAGCTGATGGCGATCGCCATTGCCCATGAGGTTCACAATGACGACGTCGTCTTTGCAGGCACCGGGCTACCCATGGTAGGGATTATGACGGCAAACTTCACCACCGCCCCGAATGCTACCCTGATCTATGAATCAGGCATCTGCGACGGCAAGACGATGCATGTACCCATGTCCGTCTGTGATCAGCGGGCGGCCAATATGAGTTCTACCCTGGGCGGCCTCGTGGACACCTTCGGGTATTATCTCCAGCAGGGCTATGTCACCCTGGGCTTCCTCGGCGGCGCCGCCATTGACAAATACGGCGGCGTCAATGTCACCTCTATCGGTGACTATTACAATCCCGCCCACCGTTTCACCGGTTCGGGCGGCAACTCCGACATCGGCACGATGGCTCATCGCGTAGCTTACATCATCCTTCAGGAAAAGAGACGTTTCCTGGAGAGGAACGATTATACAACCACACCCGGTTGGTGGTGCTGGGATTTCAAGACCAACGAATGGAAACCCAAGAAAGAGGTCTGGAAAAATACGGCCTATGCGAACAACGGACCATGCGGCGTCGTGACCAACATGGGCGTCTATCGTTTCGATGCCGAAGGCATCATCTATCTGGAAACGTGCCATCCCGGCGTCACGGTGGAGCAGGTGAAGGACAACTGCGGCTTTGACCTCAACGTCTCAAAGTTAACCGGCGAGACACCGCATCCGACCTACAGGGAACTGTTCATCCTCCGCGAATTCGTGGATCCGGAATTGATCTTCCTGCCGGCGAAAACTCCTTATACGCCTGATATCCAGGCCATCATCGACAAGGGTTAACAAGATAGCACCGAAAAGAGGGGAAGAATCTTTCCCCTCTTTTCATTTTATCTTTAATCATGAATCAGGAAATTACCCATCTGGTCAAGAGACAGTTGGTGTGAATAAGCGTTATCAGGAAGGGGAAAAGATGCAATGAATTTAGATTTAACTGAAGACCAAAAGATGATTCAGGACACGGCAAGAAATTTTGCCAAATCGGAGCTCGAACCGTTGGCCGCAAAACTGGATGAGGAAGATGATCGGGAAGCGTTCCTGAAGAACCTCAAAAAACTTGCCGAACTGGGACTCATGGGAATTGCCGTCAAAGGGGAATACGGTGGCTCGGAAGCGGGAACTGTGGCCTTTAGCCTCGCCATCACGGAAATAGCAAGGGCCTGCGCCTCCACGGCGGTGACCACCTCGGTTAATAATATGGTCTGTGAGGTCATCCAGGCTATCGGATCGGAAGAACAGAAAAATGCCTATATCCCGAAGATTTGCTCGGGCGAGTACCCCGCCGGCGGTTTTGGACTGACGGAGACGACGGCCGGGTCGGACCCGGCCGGGATGCGTTGCACCGCCGTGTTGGACGGCAACGAATGGGTATTGAACGGCAACAAGATCTTCATCACCAGCGCCGAATACGCCGGAGTATTCGTTGTCTGGGCGGTAACGGACAAAGCGGCCCCCAAGGGCAAGGGGATCAGTTGCTTCCTCGTCGAAAACGGCATCCCCGGTTTCATTGTCGGCCGGGCGGAGCATAAGATGGGACAGCACGCCTCCGTCACCAATGAGCTCGTCTTTGAAGACTGCCGCATTCCCAAAAACGCCATGATGGGAAAGCCGAGTGACGGTTTCCGAACCGCCGTGGGCGAACTGGCCGGCGGACGCATCGGCATCGGTTCTCTGGGCCTCGGCTGTGGGTTGGCCGCCATCGAATACGCCGCCAAATACGCCGTCGAAAGAAAGCAGTTCGATCAGTCCATCACCAACTTCCAGGCCATTCAGTGGATGATCGCCGAATCCTACACGGAACTCGAAGCAGCGCGGCTCCTCCTCATGAACGCCGCCTTCCAGAAGGAAAACGGCCGGTTCTTCGCCCGTCAGGCATCCATGGCCAAATATTTTGCCACGGAAGCGGGAGAGCGGGCCTGCCATAACGCCATCCAGATCCTCGGCGGTTACGGCTACACCAAGGAATTCCCTGTGGAACGTCACTATCGGGACTGCCGGATCACTTCGATCTACGAAGGAACAAACCAGATCCAGCGCGTCATTATCGCCCGGGACGTCCTGAGCAAACTGAAATAGCGGCAAATACCAAGCCCCATTCCCATCCCTATGAGGCAGACGGGAATTCGGTTCTATTGCCCGTGAAAAACCCGACAGCGCCGTGTAATGAACGCCCTTGCCCTTCCTGATGAAGGGGCCGGGGCGTTTTTTTTGGATTGATCAATTTTGAGGAGGGAAAAGTTATGGATTACGAAACGATCCGCCCCGACCAGTCCCACACAGGCATCGGCATTCTGACCCTCAACCGCCCCGATAAGCGCAACGCCATTTCTGTGCAAATGCGCCGGGAGATCTCAGCCTGCCTGAAATCATGGAGAGATGATCCCGCGATCCGGACGCTCATACTGACCGGCGCCGGCAGCACCTTCACCGCCGGCTTCGACCTCAGCGAATTCAATAAGCCCGCACTCCTCCATGAACTCTACCGGACATCCTCCGCGTATCACCGGGACATCTGGTATTTCCCCAAACCGACACTCGCCGCTATCAACGGCCCGGCCTTGGCGGGGGGCTTCGACCTCGTCAAGCTCTGCGACATCCGCATTTGCTCCGCTGGGGCCAGATTCGGCCACCCGGAGATCAAATTCGGCGCCCCTACCCTCTTTACACCCCTCAAGTGGATAGTCGGCGCCGGTCTGGCAAGGGAGCTATGCCTCTCCGGAAGGATCATCGACGCCACGGAGGCCCATCGTATCGGACTGGTAAATGAGCTCGTGGAAGCGAGCAAACTGCTGGATCGCGCCCTGGAGATCGCCGGCAAGATCATGGAGGCCCCTCAGTACGCCCTGGAACAGACAAAGCATTTCTTTCTCGACAACGCCGACCGGGGCTTCGAGGAGTCTTTCTCAATAGAACACGACAAAGGCTTTCAGGAATTCCTCATGAAACGGGCCGCGGAGGCCCTGCAAAAATCGATGGCCTAACGGTCAGACTATTTTTACTGGACGGAGGAAAGAAGAAATTTTCACTCTCACGTCAGTTACGTTATCATATCAGTCACTTGCTGACTTCTGTGCACAGAAGTCGCTAAACGAAGGCAATACAATGTTTTCCGGGTTTTCGGCTCAAGATCCGCCAAGGACGGTTGCTCCCGGAGAAGTAATTTTGGAGATTGATTTTTTAGTCAGCCAGAATGCTTCTTATTGCTCACTCGCCATGGGAGGACATGCCGGACCTGATCCAAAGGCCTCATAATGTATCACCACACACGGTATTTACTGATCCAATATTTTATATTTTGACAACCAACCGGTAGCAATGCCCAGAGGAAAATCCGATAAATAAGGACTTAGACGGATGTTGATTTGGAAGAGTTGGATGTTATTGATAAAATGTCACCCATCGCAGCTTCAATCTGGCGTCTGTTCTTCTCCCGGGCGTCATCTCGCCCAGCAGTGGATAACAGGACAAGCCAGGAATCATAAACAGGGGGCCGCTGCCCCTGGATTAAATATTCGAGCAGGGAAAATTCATAATAGACCCGGCGGACGGGAAACAGTGCTTCATCACCATAGATAAGGCGGGCCATGGCCCGGGCCAGACCGCACGTCTTAAGAACCCGGTCCATGGCCATGTCCGTATAGGATTCAAAATAGTAAACTCCCTTAGATTCCCTCCACTTGCCATCCTTTTTCAGTTCCCCTTGCACGGGCGTTCCCGGGAAAGGAATGAGGCATTCCGTATAGGCGATTTCAGCCCCGTTTGCGAATAGTTCTTTGGCCAGACGGATCGTTTTCAGCATTGTTTCGCCAGTGTCCCAGGGACCGAAAAGGATGAAACTGACCACGGGCATAAGGTTCTGTTCGATACAGTAGGATACGCCGCGCTTCAGGTCTGCCGTTGCCATGCCTTTTCCGTAGCGGTCCAATATTTCCTGCGCCCCCGATTCCGCCCCTACATAGACGGCCTTGAAACCCGCCTCGCTCAGCCACTGCGCCACGACCGGCTGGCGGCAGAAATCGTCTATCCGCCCCCGGACATAGAATTCGACGCCCTGGGCCAGTCCTTCCTGAATCATCATCCCGCAGATCTCCCGGACGCGGCCGGGATGGAAGGTAAAATTGTCATCGGTGAACATGATCCGTTTCGCCCCGGCATTCCGCAAGTCCCGAATCCCGATAAAGATCTTCTCCAGCGGCTCCGGACAGACCATCCCCTGATAGAGGCTCTGAATCGAACAGAAGCGACAGTTATGGTAACATCCGCGACTGGAAGACAGGCTGCGGGTCCGATAGCCCCGGTTGTCCAGAAGCTGGAAAGCCGGCATCGCCATGTCCTCCAGATCCTTTAGCAGGGGGCGGTCAGGATTACACAGAATACGAAGATCCTGCCGGTAACTGATTCCGGCAATCTTTTCCAGGGAAGCCATCGCAAAATTACCCTTGATAAGCTCCGGAAGGGTTTTTTCCCCTTCGCCCCGGACGACCACATCCACCTCTTTATATCCCCTGAGGATCTCCTCGTGAAGCACGGTGGCGTGGATACCTCCCAGGACCGTCTTGATGAAGGGATGGATCTTTTTTGCCGTCCCGCATGCCGCCAGGGCAGCGGCGATACTGCCGGAAAGAGTGGTGACGCCCATGACCGGGGGTTTTCCCCCTTCCAGGGCATCCATCAAAAGGGACGGGGCTTCCTCCTCGGAACCGATATCCATGTCCACGATAGCTACGGAAAGTCCCTCTGCAAGGAGCGGTGCGGCCAGGCATTCGAGGCTGAGGGGCGATACCTCGGAGACCCCGTTAAAACGCGGATTGACGAGAAGGACGTCCATCGCAAATCCCGAGTGATTTCATACGGAGGATGACGGGGAACAGGTTCAGGTAAAACCAATGCGGGTCCATCTTATAACCCCAGCCCCCTCCTGACCTCCCCCTTGCAGGGGGAGATCAGCTAATATTTCCAAATCAACCACCCCGCCGCAAGAGGCGGGGAATTCAACCCGGAAAGGTTAACGATCCTTGAATGTCACCCGCATTTCCCGCTTCAGGATTTTGCCCGTCGGCGTCTTGGGGAGGGCGTCGA
>DYRD01000289.1 GCA_020718905.1 Syntrophus aciditrophicus
CGTGGCGGTGTGTCCCCACCCGATAGTCCAGATGCCGCCGGTTACACCGGTCGGAATGATTCGCGACCTGCCTCCTGCAAATACCCCTTACGGCCCTGATCATGGTTGGCCATTTACAGCGCCGGTGCAGGCCCTCTATACCATAAAACGGCGTCCAGAGCGCTCTCATTTTCCCATCAATCATCCGCTTTTCTAAACCCTTTTATCCTTTTTTTGTATGAAAACAGAATTTTCCCGTTCAATATCAGTCAGTTATGCAACCATGTTTTCGCAGGGGCACGGCATGCCGTGCCCCTGCCCGGTAACCCCGTATTTACAATTTTATGAACATGAAGCTTCGCTTTCATCGTTCGTTGTGCCCGCCCCGGGCATGGCGGTTTATCGATAAAAACGGTCAAAGGCTGTCGGCGTTTCAGCAAGCCAATTCAGACCGCTGGTTCGCGCCGTCCCTGATCAATCAGCTATGACATATTGACATAATGACATAAGCAGGGTATGACGAATCCACCGGTGGGGAATCAACCCCGCGGGATTAGAAAACGGATGTGAAAGCATGTTGATCACTGTGGACAAAAGGGGGAGCATCAACCTTCCCGCCTCCCTGCGGAGGCAGTTGGGACTCGTTGCGGGTTCGCGTCTGGATTTGTCGGTTGCTGACGGGGGGGGCTTCATCTTGCAGCCCGTGGCGGTTTATCCGGTCGTTCATCTGAATGAGCAGGGACTTACAAAACTGAAGGAAGCCAGGGAAAGCGGCGCTGCGGCGATGCCGACCTGGTTGACCGATGAGATTGCCCATGCCGAAACTGATCCCAAGTGAGAAGTTCATCGAGGATGTGGAAGGCTTTCGTCGGCAACCGGAGATCATGAAGAAGATCGCGAAGACTATGGGTCTTCTTGAAAAAAATCCCCTTCATCCCGGTCTGCACCTGGAACGCATCGTCAATGACCCGACGGCATGGGCCGCTCGCGTGGACCAGCGATTCCGCCTCTCCTTCGATCCGGAGAAAACGTTTCCGGCGGGAAACCCGGACTGGTCGGCGCCACTTTGCCTCCTGCGTCTCCTCGACCATGACGATCTCTATCGCCATCCCCGCTGACTTTCACCCGAAAATACTCCATCAAATAATTAAAATTATTATATAAAACTTTCCTCACCTTCAAGGGGAGGGTCAGGGTGGGGATGGGGTTGCCCGGAAATTTTCATCTTTTTTTGTTGCGGCAGGCCGTCATGAGGGTTTCATTATATGAGGGACAGAGCCCTGTGTGCGGCCGGGCAAGGTCGTGTAATCAAGCGGGTGAAAGCCCCCTCCCGCCCCGGGCGGTATCCTCTGCCGAAA
>DYRD01000290.1 GCA_020718905.1 Syntrophus aciditrophicus
GCCCGTCTTTTCATAAAAAGCCTTGATCGTTCTATAATAGAACCCGTTACGCTCAGCGTCAACAGTTTGGACCCTAGCGGAATAATCGACGTGTGTCACTGCCGGTACCGTTGACCTTTTGACTTTCAGCTGTGCAATCCCCCGCAATCCCGTCTGCCTTGAGGCAGGATCGATCTGCCCTTCCTGAACAGGCCCCACCATCAACATATACGGGCTTTCAAAAGGTAAATCAACAAACTCCCTCGCCTTATCGGCAAGAATACTGGGAGCAAAAGGCCGGAATGACTCTCGGAACTTGATCCGCACATTCATCTCTTCCTGCATTCGAACAGACCGCGCATCACCGAGAATGCTCCGGGCACCCAAGGCCCGCGGGCCGAATTCCATCCGCCCCTGCACATACCCGACAACTTTCTCATCAGCAATAAGCTCGGCCACCCTCAAATGGATCGCTTCACCTTCATATTTCATATACGGAACTGCTTTCGCCCGGAGAAAAGACTCGGCTTCATTATCTGAATACCCCGGACCCAAAT
Source organism: Syntrophus aciditrophicus (assembly GCA_020718905.1). Lineage (GTDB taxonomy): Bacteria > Desulfobacterota > Syntrophia > Syntrophales > UBA8958 > UBA8958. Next base: position 537 of record DYRD01000290.1, read on the forward strand.
AAGAACCGAATTGAGAATCCCTTGCCCCATCTGCCCGCCGGGGATTCTTCAACACCTGATGCCAGACAAATAAAGCCGCCCCCAACGCTCCGCCCGCATCCCCTGCCGCCGGTTGTATCCATATCCGGTCAAAAATATTTTCACGCGCGATACGCCCGTTCCCCACACAGTTCAAGGCAACTCCGCCGGCCAGGCACAGGTTCCGCTTCCCCGTCATTTCCCGCACATAACGGGCCGTCTTGCACATAACGTCCTCGGTCACAGCCTGGATCGAACGCGCCAGGTCCATATCCAGCTGCGTCAAGGCCGTTTCCGGCTTGCGGGGGGCGCGGCCGAAAAGCCGGTGGAATTTCCCGCTCGTCATTGTTAATCCCGCCGGATAATTAAAATACTCCATATTCAGCCGAAAAGAACCGTCCGGCTTAATATCGATCAATTCCCGGCGGATAAGCTCTTCATAACGCGGCACTCCATACGGAGCAAGCCCCATCAGCTTGTACTCGCCGGAATTCACCCGAAAACCGCAATAATAGGTAAAAGCCGAATACAGAAGCCCGAGTGAGTGCGGAAAATGCAGCTCTGCGTTCAACCGCAGGGAACTGCCTTCCCCAACGCCAACACTGGTCGTGGCCCATTCACCAACCCCGTCCATTGTAAGAATAGCCGCCTCCTGAAAAGGCGATGGAAAGAATGCCGATGCCGCATGCGACTCGTGATGTTCAGCGAAAAAAATATCTCCATCCCGCCCTAACGCCTGCAGGATCTGATCTTTAAGAAAGATCTTTTCCTTGAGCCAGACA
>DYRD01000112.1 GCA_020718905.1 Syntrophus aciditrophicus
GTCGGCATGCCGCGACAGGGCGCTGTAACGCCAACTCCCGCAGCTTTCGGGACATACCGCCCTATATGATGAACTCCTCGCTCCCCACCTTCTGGACAATATCGGAATCCACCTGTTTTTTCTGCAGAAGGTAGGTTTCAAAAAGGCACATGTCGCACAGCTTGTTGATCTCTCTGGGCAATCCGCCGGCAAAACGGTAGATATCCATGATCGCATCTTCGGTGAACACCCCGAAGCCGCCCCCGGCAGACTCCATCCGGTGTTTGATATAGTCGCGGGTTTCATCGACGGTGAGCGGAAAGAGATGGTACTTCATCGCAATCCTCGTATCGAGCGTGTGGATATTCTGCAACGTCTTGCGGATTTCCGTCTGCCCGACCAGAACGAGCGTCAAAAGCGGTCGGTTGTTGATCTGAAAATCAGAGAAAAGTCGGATCTCTTCGAGGAGGTTGATATCCTTGATCAAATGCGCCTCATCGATGATCAGCACGGCGTGCTTGCCGCGTGTGTAAGACGATATCAACCACTCGTGAAAAGCATGAATCATGCTCATCTTGTCGGAGAAGTCTCCCTTGATGCCGAACTGCTGCAGCATGTCGCGGATAAAGCTCTCAAGGCTGAGCGTCGGATGGTTGATAAGCGCAACCTCGTACTTGTCCTTCTCACGGAACAGCTTCTCCATAATCAGCATCACCACGACGGTCTTGCCGGCGCCAATGTCGCCGGTAAGAAGAAACGATCCCTTGGAGGTCTTCAGGGCATACATGATCCTCTTGACTGCATCCTCGTGTTTGGCAGCCGGATAATACAAGGATGCATCCGGGAGTATCTGAAAAGGCAACGATTTAAGACCCCAATATTCCTCGTACATCAGTTGATCCTCCTTTGTTTGCGAATATCTCGGTAAAAATTCAGAAAGGTCCGCTTTCAATGATAAGCTTTACATAGTTTACGATCTTGTGCTTGTCTTCATCGTCGAGAACAATATATCTCGTGGCAACATCGTAATATTCGCCGTATTCGTCAGCACCCGCAAAGCGTCTTACAACCTCGCATTTACAGTCGATCAAATCGACCCGCGGCAGAAATATCAAAAGCAGGCCAACCCGCGCACCCTGTTCAAACCCGTGCCGGGTTCGGAAACGTATGCCCGAGGCGCTGAGATTGACGTCGCTCAACTCGGCGATCTTCATTTCTGGATCGGCAAATGAGTTGACAAGATCGATCAGCTTATTTGCCTTGGCGTTGATATTTTCGATAATGCGGTCGTACCTCAACCCGCGCTGCTTCAGCACTGCATCGAGTTTCAGTATCTTGTCGCCGAATATCTTTTCACGCAGCGAATTCTGGCCGTTAAAATCGTACGGAGGGGCGCCATTGCCTATGGAGCGGTAATAAACCATGACATTGCCGTCATCAACCCTCTGGCACAAACGGCGATTTTTTAGATATTCTATTTCCACGATTATTCTCCACAGGGTTGCCCTACCGGGCTGTGCATATAATGTATCTCCATTGCGTTGTCAATGCAAAAAATTGCAAAAAATCGGGTTAGATATGAGTATTCCGTTATAATCCAGCCGGTAATATGTCTTTCCTGACGGCTTGCGGTATTCAAACTCCAGAATCTTCTCAACGGGGCCTGTAATTTCAATCATTTCAACCACCGCCCCTTCCCGAATAATTTTCAAGTTCCCGTTCTGTTTCGGATCTGCCGGCGTGAGGCTTAACCGGATGCGGGTATTTTTTGCAACCGCGGCCGTCTGCCCCATCTCCGCCCATGCCTGCGTCTTGTCGTCCCAGATCTGGAAGCAATGAAGCACCGGCTTGGGCGCCTTGGGGCTGCCGGTAACGGCATAGATCCTGCCAGTCTTAAGGGCGTCCAGAACCTCCTGCTTGTCGAGCTTTTTCACCATGAAGACCGTCTGGGTCTCCCCCATCCAGTCCCCTTCTTCGTAGTCCATCTCTCCTATCGCCCACGCCGGCTTCGCCCGTTTACCGTTCACATACTCGGTCAACACCTGATCCCACACACCGCCCGGGATGCCGGAATTTTTCATTCCCTCGGCAAAAACAGCAAAACCCGTGTAATCCTTTGTGCTTAACAACTCGTGATAGAAAGGCGCCGTCTTGAAGGTCACCGGCCCCATCGGATAATCTGCTGTCGTTATGTCAGGCGCCGACCAGAAGGCGAGACCGCCTCTGGCGTTGACGTAATCGATCAGATCCTGGTAGGGCGCCGACCCCCTGTCTCCATGATACTGATCGAATTTCGGGGCGCTGAAGGGAAAATTGACGAGCAAAAGCACGGCGCCCACTCCGATCGCGATCACGCTGGACACCCGGAGTTTCCGTTTCGGCTGTTGCTGCGTGGCTGTAACGGGCGCAACGGCGATGCTGAAGGCATAAGACGTCTTGTGAAACAGCCGTTTCAGACCGAACAGAACGAGCAGCAGCGGCCAGAGATACAAAATGGAAAAAAGTGTATAGACTCTCGGTTTTTTATTGGAAACCGAGATAAGATTTTCATAATCTTCCGGTTTTTCCAGACCATAGACCAGAATGTTTTTATGCCAGTTCCTGACGGTCAGGCCCGACTGCCCGGAAAAAAGGGTGCGGTCACGCAGGGATTTGAAAATCGAACCCTCCCAGTAATAAAAGGGCGATGTCTCGATGCCGGGCAGAATGACCATCCCGGGGTGGTGGGCGGCAATGGCGTTGATCCGCTCCATGTACTGGCCGGCGCCGTAGCGGCTGATGGATGCCCGTTCTTCCGTTTTCTTCAGCAGATTCCGGAACGGAAAGAGGCCGTATTCAATTTTGTTGGCATCCTTGTCGGAGAAGATGGCGACCTTCAACCCTGCCTCATCGACCTTGCGGACAATCTCTTCAGGGGAAAGCGGGCCGCTGCTGATCGAACTGTCGAGGTGAAGGACGCCGGGCGCCGGCAGCAGGGGAACTTCCGCGGCAGCGACATGGCCAGCCGCCGCCATCCCCGCAAGCAGTGCGGTCAGAAAGAGCCTCTTGAGCATCATGGTCGATGACCTCCCTTTTTTCAGGCTTTCTTGCATACATCAATAATTCTGGAAACATCGGCGGCCGTCATGTACGGATGCGACGGCAGCACGAGCAGGCGCTCCGCCAGGTAGGTCGCGTTCGGAAAGGGGTCCGGATTCAGCCGGTAACCGAGATCGTAGATGCGGTGGATCGGCAGCTTGTAGAACCGGGCGGTGTCGATACCCTTTTCCCAGAGCGTTTTTTCAACCCATTCGAGCTTCTTCACATCGTCGAAGAGGATCGGGAAATGGTTGAAGGCCGGCTTCGCGCCGGGGATGATGGCCGGCAGCCTCAAGCCCGACACGTTCTTCAGTTCCGAATACATAGCCATGCCGATCCGGGTGCGGTCGGCGATGATCGCATCCATTTTCCGCAACAGCCGCAACCCCACGGAGGCCTTGTAAGCGGTAAACTGATACGGATCAAAATGCTCATGCACCTCCGTCGATTTGAACCGGCTGATCAGCGGGTAGAGCGCCCCGTAAATGAGGGGCCGCATGGCCAGCGAAAAGGCCGCCATCACCGCCGGGGTAAGCGGGCTGTCGGCGGCAGGCGGCAGCTTCGCCCGCTCCCGGGCCATCAGCGTCGCCAGCTCATCGTTGTCGGTTACCGCAAAGCCGCCCTGAAAGGTGGAGATCACCTTCCCCTTGCAGAGACTAAAGAGGGCCGTATCCCCGAAGGTTCCGACCTTCCGGCCGTTCAGCTCCGCGCCCATCGCCTGCGCGGGGTCTTCAAGCATGAAGGCGCCCGCATCCGTGCAGTGTGCTTTGATTTCGTCCATTTTGCACGGAAAGCCGAACATGTGGACGGGGACGACGCACAGGGTGTCCGCGGAGACGCATTGTCCGGCGGAAACGTCATCCATGTTAAAGGTATCGAGGGAGATATCGCAGAGCCTCGTCTTGAGGCCGGCCTTGTTCATCGCCAGCGTGAGAGTGGGCACCGTGTAGGCGGGAAGCAGGACTTCCGTTTTTTTCCTGCGGAGGCCTTTCATTGCCTGGATGCCCAGATAGAGGCCGGTGGTCCCCTTGTTCACCGCAAGGCAGTGTTTCACCCCGAGGTAGTCGGCAAACGCCTTTTCGAACGCGACGACCGGCCCCCGCGCAGGGCTTAGGGACCCGAGCCCGCTCAGCGCGTCCATAAGGGATAGTGGTACGGAAGTAGTTGGAATTTTTCTCATATTTCAGTCCTTTCTGGCAACGATGACGTAAACCGGGGCGAGCAGCCACAGCGGAATATATATCCCTTTTTTCGCGATAACCGACAGATGGTGTTTTTTCAGCATCCGGTTGATGTCATGGTAAAAATAGGTGTTGAGCGGCAGATCGCCAATGGACGTATCATAGGCGTCAACCCAGCGGTACAGCAGGTACATGAACGGATTGTAGCGGTTGCGAATCTCAAAAACAAACACGCCATTTTGCGCCAGCACCCGGCCGGCCTCAGCGATAATCCCCTCCAGCAACTCCATCGTCGGGATATTGTAGAAGATATTCACGCAGACGACGCGACCGAAAGAACCATCACGAAACGGCATCGCCTCTCCGCCGGCCTGGACAAACTGAATCCGCGCGCGCTCCGCGCCAAGAACCGAATCCGTTCGTGCAAGCATCTTGAAGAACAAATCCAGCCCAACCAGCTTGTTCGCGTCGTCGGACACCATCTCCTTGAGAAACAGTCCCTCCCCACACCCGATCTCAAGCAGATCGCCCGTATGCCGCCTCGTCTCGGCAATAAGCTCGTCCCTGACCCGGTCGGAAAGGAATCCGGAGGACAGCTCCCGCGTCCCCCCGCCGTCTTTTGACGCCCCCCGGTAACGTTTGAAGGCCCAGGACAGGAAATTGAGCAGCCAGTTTCTTCTATTTTTCGATTTTGTTTTCATTTTTCTTCTCTTCGACCGTGTCGGCCAGCAATTTAAATTTGTTCCAGACCATCTCCACGGTGACAGGAACGAGACAGACCATTTCATCGCATGTAAATTTCGTGCAGGGACGGCAGTTTACACGATTATCTGCTCGCGGTCGATCCATGATGCCGTAGCTGTCCATCATATCGTCCTTATCGCCTCGGCTCTGTCTTTCCATTGAAACTGCTGTACAACACGGGTTCTACCCGTTTCGCCGATCGATCGGGCAAGCTTCGGATCGTTCAGCAAAAGTAATATTTTTTCGGATATTTCCCTGACATCGGATGGATCGACCAGAAAACCATTAAGCTTGTCCACGACCGCGCCGTTCTCCACGCCTCCGGATCTCCCTCCGATAACGGGTTTACCGCAGGCATTCGCCTCTATGAAGACGATGCCGAACCCCTCAATGGAATCCGTTGAGTTGACATCCTCAATATTCGGCATGACAAAGATATCACAGGCATTGTAGTAATCAGGCAATTCCCGGTCAGGAACAAACCCGGCAAAGACAACATGTTCCTGAATTCCCAGCCGCTCGGCAAGAGCTTTCAGATTAGCCTCCTCCTGGCCTTTTCCGACGATCAAATACACGATTTCGGGAAATTTCTTAACAACAACCGGTAATGCGTTCAAAACATTTTCATGCCCCTTGCGCTTGGCGAGTCTCGAAACGGTCATCAATACCGTCTTGCCTGAAAGGTTATATCGCGAAACAAGGCGAGCCGGCTTTTTCGCAGGTCTGAAAATTTCGGAATCAACTGCGGGTACTATCTCTATAATATTACCTTTATCAATACCGAAATCAACAAACTCAGTTGTGACATAACTGCTGTTTGTAATGATTTTTTGGGCGTTGCTTATGATGGCGTCGGTAATAAGCCTGGCCAGCGTCGATCCCCTGTAGATTTCCTTTGTTTCATCGCCATAGACCCATAAATAATACGGAATGCGAAACACCTTTTTGAAAAACCAGCCCAGGGACCCTGCCGATAACAGCAATCCACAATGCAGGAGATTGATGCGCCGTGTGACAATCAAACAGGCAGTATAGATAAAAAGCATCATCTGGTTTATCAGTTTGGGAAAAAATCCGGATTTATTGATATATGGGTATCGCACGGTCTCAACTCCGGAGGCACGGTCAAAATCACCGGCGCCGTTTACGCCTGGCGCAAGAACCGGCCACTGGCGATCCGGAAATAATTTCCATATATTGTAGAAGACCGTGGAGATACCGCTGACAACAGGCGGAAAATCATTGCTGATAAGCAGTGTCGATATTTTGGATTCCTTTTTCAAGATTCACCCCCCTATTATATCCATGAT
>DYRD01000113.1 GCA_020718905.1 Syntrophus aciditrophicus
AGCCGAGAGGGTGAGCGAATACATGGAGGTTTGCAGCAAAATGAATAAGGCAATTCAAGAGGGTATGGGAGGCGAAAGATGACCTGGAAAAAACCGGAACCATCCTACTGGAACAACAAACTTGCAGCCTGGTGGCATGACCCGGTTGACAAGGTCTTCGGGATTCAGAAGCACGAGGAAAGGGCTGCGGAATATCTGCAAGTATTCGGGATCGACCGGCCGAACGAGGAATTCTGGAAAATAGCCGATGCCATTGCAGCCGGTTTTGAGCGCGGACAAGTCCCTTCGTACAGCAAAAACAGCAAGGAGAACGGCGCCGTTGATTTTGCCGTAAATCCGGTCATAACCCATCCGACATCGGAGGCGACGGGAGGGCTGAAAATTACCGGGCAGTTAAAAGCAGTCGATGAAATTCATAAAGCGGCGCTCGACTTTCTCAAGAAGACCATCGGAATGGAATCGGGAAAGGGAGATTTTGCCGCTGAATTTGAGAATGATCCAGATCGTTTCGCTATTGCACGGTTTTTCTATACTCACTTTGTGCTTCGTTTTGCCCTTGCGGAACAGGACATCGGCGGTCTGGGCGCGCTATGGCATCGGCTCCCTGCGGATTCCCGTTTTCCTGATCATTCAATATGGCAGCATAATGCCTTGTGTTCGGCCGTCAATTCCTGCATCGAGCTGGGCGGCGCCCCCGAACAGGCGGCGTTGATGGTTTTCTCGATTACCCCGGTTCAGGGGTATATTTCAAAAGCGAGAAAACTGAGGGATTTCTGGGCGGGTTCGGTTTTCCTGTCATGGCTTGCCTTTGAGGGTTTGCGGTGGGTGATGGAAAATCTGGGGCCGGATCATGTTCTTTACCCGTCGCTGATCGATCAACCCCTGGTGAATGAATATCTGAAACGGGAGTGGGAAGTGTCAGGAAAATTCACGCCCCGAATCTGGCGCGAACAGAACAACGGAATAGCGAGTCTTCCGAACAAGTTTCTCTTTCTCGTCCCGTTTGGGAAAGCGGAAGAGATCGCCTCGGAAATCGAAGGGTTTATCTCCGATCAATGGAGGCAATTATCCGTTATGACCCTTGATTCTCTGGCGGATGGAAAAAATTTCACTGAAGAAGAACGAAAACACCTTGCGGATATGTTTTCCCGTCAGACCGAAAATTTCTGGGAATTCCAGTGGTCCACCGCCCAGCTTGCCGACAGGGATGACAAGGCGGCCATCGAGACGCTCATGGATGAAAGCTATTGGAAAAATCAGTTCGAGTATCTGAAAGCAATTACCCCGATACTCAATAACAGAAACTATTCAGTCAAGAACAACAGCTGCGGGGTTCTCTACTCCACAAGCCACAGCATTGTTCAGTCCGCCCTTGCCGCCGAGAAATCGCGGCGCACGGTGACTCGCAAGGCCGAACCCGGTGAAAAGTGTCAGATGTGCGGGGAATTCGAGGCGCTTCACGCAAAACCGTGGCAGGGTGAGAATGCTTCGGAATATGCTGAAAACATCAAATATTTCTGGAACAAATTTTCCAGCGACGATGATTTTAAGGGTAACGAACATCTCTGCGCGATGTGCTTCATCAAACGCTATGCGCCAAGGGTTTTGAAAACGAGCAACGGACATATTCTGCGGGGAATTTTCAGGAATGCGGACAATTTCCCTTCTACGACCATGATGGCGCTGACCGGTTATTTTGAGGGCAATAACATATCAAACGCGGCTGAAAGAAAAAATATTGCCGACAAACTCTATGAGAGCAAAACTGATGAAGTAAGGGTGAACGGAAGAGGGAAGATAACAAATACAGACAAGTATTACGCGATTCTTATGATGGACGGCGACAACATGGGGAAGCTTGTCAGCGGTGAAACGATCGCGGCCACATGGAAAAGCATCATGCATCCGGAAATCGCCGCGAGACTGGTTTCCGATGGTTTTATAGATCCTTACAGGAAAGTATGGGAAAAAATTTATGGGGATGCGGGGCTGAACAGAAGGCTCGTAACCCCCGCGATCCACGCGGCCATTTCGGAATCGCTGGGTGATTTTTCGATGTACGGCGTTGCCCCCATTATCGAAAAGTACAACGGACGGCTCATTTACGCCGGGGGTGACGATGTCTGCGCGTTTTTGCCGGTCGGAAAAGCGCTTTTTGCCGCTCGCGAGATTCAGGAATACTACACATCGACCTTTCGATTAATCAACATGAAAGGCGATTCCACGGCGATTTCAGGGGAGTGGACGCCGCAACCCGGTAAAATGTCGATCAATCTCGGAAAAGGCGATGACATCTCCATTTCCGCCGCCATATTGATTTGTCATCACAAGGAAAGCCTGACCCAAATGATTAAAGAGGCGCACGACATATTGGATAAAGAAGCCAAGGAAAAGGCCGGTCGCAACGCCTGTGTCGTGGAATTAAGAAAACGTCACGGAGGTTCTCGTTTTTTCACAAGAAAGTGGACAGACAAGGAAAGCTGGGACGCCTTCGAAAGGATAGGAAACCTCTCCATGCAAGAGGGCAGACAGCTTTCCCGGTCGCTCCTGTACAGGCTTGAAACCATGCGCAACGGGATGGAGGCGATTATCAATTACAAGGAAAATAATGACAAAAATCTTGCCGTTTTCATCGCCAAACAGCTTGAGAGGTCGGGCCTGAAATCGAAGGACGACAAAAAAGAAATTGCCGGGTCCATCGCCAGAATAGTCTGGGACAAACAGGACAGCAAAAGGTTGTTCAATCCGGAAGGTCTGCTGGTTGCGGCATTCATGGGAGGGGAGGAGGAAAATGACTGAATGGTACAGTTTTAACCCGCAGGACACGTTATATTTTCGTGGCGCGGAACCGGCAGACATGGGCGAAAGCCACGCTGCTTCCATGGTTTTCCCGCCTCCGGTTCACACCATTGCCGGGGCCTTAAGAACCGCGATGCTGGTTCAGCGGAGGGTTCCCTTCGATGACTACAACCGCGGAACATGTAATTCTGAGATCAGCGAAAAGATAGGAAAATCGGGTTCGGAAGCGCCTTTCGGAATTATCGGCCCTTTCTTTCTTCTGGAAAACCGCGCCTGGGTTCCCTGCCCGTTTACATGGTTTGCGGAAAAAAACGGGAAAGGCGACTCCGAAGATGGAACCCGGAAGATTACCATCAGCACGCCATCGCCCAGCAGCATCGTGAAATCGCCGGCCGGGGAGAAATTATTCTGGGCAAAGGGGAAAAATCTGGAGACGCTGGGGGGTAAATGGACGCTTCTCGATGAACTATGCGACGGGCGCCATGAAAAAGTCATCAAAAACAGCGGGGCCTTTTTTGTGAGCGAGTCTCACACGGGCATCGCCCTCGACGTCAAGGATAAACGGCGGGCAATCCGGGAGGGTCACCTTTATTCCTTCCAGCATGCAAGGCTTCGCGAGGGGGTGGCGCTTGGTTTTGGATGCAGCCGCGATTTGGGGCTTGCAGAATCCGGGGTATTGAAACTCGGCGCCGAACAGCGTTTCGGAGAATATAAAAAAATACGGGATATGCAAATCGCACCTGGTAAATCCGGGCTTTATATGGCGTTGTCTATTGTAGCCGGCGATGAAGAAACAAACGGCCACTGCGTCGCAACGGGGAAAATACGTTATCTGGGCGGCTGGGATCTCCATCGGAAATTTCATAAGCCGATGGTGGGATATTTCCCGGCGGGAAGCGTGTTCGACAAAAAAATAAACGATCACTGCATTGCACTATAGGAGGAACACATGCTGAAGAGAGACCTTTTTTCGATTTGTACGTTTTATGCCATTTCCCCTGTCCATGCCGGGAGCGGCGCCTCGTTCGCCGCTGTTGACCTGCCGATTCAACGGGAGCGCCATACCAACTGGCCCCACATACAGGCATCCGGCGTCAAGGGGGCGATGCGCGCCCACTACCGTGATTTCGCGGCTGATAAATCGCTCATCAATTTTATTTTCGGATACGACCGGGATGATGCGGCACACCATAATTCCTATAATTCCAAACGGAAGGATGACGACCAATTCACGATCGGCGACAGCTCCTCGAATTTTCCCGGCGCGGTCTCGTTTTCCGATGCGAAGCTGCTGGCTTTTCCCGTACGTTCCAGTGTGGCGCCCTTTGTCTGGATCACAAGCCCCGCCGTGTTGAAACGATTGAGCAACGATCTGGCCTTTGCCGGTCTTTCACCGATCAACGGAATCCCGCCGCTTGTCGGAGAAAATGCGTTTTGCCTTGCCGGCGGCATATCAGGCGATGTGATCCTGGAAGATATGGTCGTTTCCGTGCCGTCGGGAGACGCCCCCAACCCGCTTCCCTCCGGGTTTCCCGCCCTCGACAAACTGCTTCTTGTCTCCGATGAGGTGTTCAAGTACGCCGTTGACTCCTGCACGGAGATCCAGACCCAAATCAAGATCGACTCCGAAAAGGGTACCGCAAAGGATGGCGCTCTTCGCTATCAGGAACTGCTTCCGGCCGATTCTATCCTCTATACGGTCGTTTATTACAGCAGGGCCGTTTTTGACAATGCCCTGCAGGCGGATACGGTGCGCGGCCATGTCGAGGACGTGATCAAGAATTTCATGCAAATCGGCGGCGATGAAACATTGGGACGCGGTGTCTGCAAAGTTCAGTGGATTCAGGGAGGTGTGGAATGAGGACGATGGCGCAGAAACGGGCCGAGTATGCCCTCCAAGAGGTACTGGCGGTAGCGGGTTTGCAGGGTGCGGATAAGCTCAAACCATTTTCAGCAGGGGCGCCTTCCATGATACTTCAAAACGGGTTTGGTCAAACACTGGCTTTCTGGCTTGCGAAGGGGAAATTTGAGCATAAAGCTCTTTTCAGCATCCTGACGAAATGGCTGAAAAAGACGGATTCCGCAACCTTCGGGGGGTGCCAGAAGGATAAGGATTTTATCGAAAAATTAACCCAGATGGACCAACGGCATTATCTTTCCGCGCAAAACGAATCGCTTGCGCTGCTCGAATGGGTCAAACGGTTTGCCAATGCCGATCTGTCGTGAAGGAGGCTGCAATCATGACTATTTATCCTTTTTATAAAGGTCTTCACGATGCATCGCAAAAGATGGACAAGGGCAACTTTGGCCTCTGGTACAACAAATTTATCCCGTTGAGCGATGGAATGAAGGCCTCCGACGAAGCGGGGAAGGATACCCGTCCGGTCGAACATTATCTCGAACGCTACGGAAAGATGAAGAAAAATGCGGCTGAAATGATCAGAAAGAAAAATCAGAATCTTGACGATTATTGCGCAAGCTTTATTCCGGATGCCTATCAGCGGATCGATATCAGCGCGGAGCTGATATCGCCGTTGATCACAGGCATCGGCGAATCGCATCCCCATGAGGTGAGCATGGTTTTTGATCACAATATGGGAATTCCCTACCTTCCCGCATCCGGGGTCAAAGGAATTGTGCGGTTTGCCCATACGCTGCTGCAAATTCCCGAGGCCGAAAAACTCGAAAAAATAAAAAATGACGGCAGCTTCGACGATGAAGAAGAGTGGACATTGATCCCGTTGATCTTCGGATCGCAGAAGCGAAAGCAGGAGATGCGTGGCCGGGTGATCTTTCTGGACGCTTATCCCCGGACGGTTCCCGAGATGAAAATGGACATCATGAACCCCCATTACGCGCCGTATTACAGCGACGGGAAGGCCCCTGCCGATTATCACAATCCCACGCCGATCAAATTTTTGACTGTTGCCGCAGGAACTGAATTCATTTTTCGCGCAATCGCCGAAAAAAAGGACAACTTGAGCGAAAAGGTAATAACCGCTTTGGTCAAGGCGCTTACGGAAGAGGGCGTTGGCGCGAAAACGGCCGTTGGATATGGGCGTTTCAAAATATTGACCGATTTGGGTAAATCAGGCGCCATTCCCGGATCGACGGCGGCGTCGCCGCAGGTGGATCAGGAAACCTGGGAAAACGCGCATGTTGCGTTCGATGCCGGGGGTGGAGGCAAGGTCAGGGCACTGGCGAAGGACGGCAGAAAGGCCGACCTTCAGGGCAAGGACAAGATTCTCGCGGCAACCGACGAGGCGCTCCACAAAAAGCTCTTCGAGGGGAAAAAGGAAATCAAGAGCGCCCGCGTCGTTGTTCAAAAGAAGGGGAACAATTACGTCATTGACGCTATTGTCCCGCAAACCTGAAAAGGAGATTCCCATGCGCGTAATTATAGCCACCGTTGGCACGTCGCTGCTTGCCAACCATGCGAAG
>DYRD01000114.1 GCA_020718905.1 Syntrophus aciditrophicus
TAGAACGCGTCCATGTCTATGTGGACTATTTTTCTGACGAGCATGTCCTGCCTCCTCCGGTGAAAGACGGCGCCATCATAATGGGATCGCCCATCTACTTCGATAGCGTGACAGGCGAGACGAGATCCTTCATGGAGCGGCTGCTCTTCCCCTATCTCACCTACACCGATCCGCCGCAGTCCCTGTTCCCCGGAAAGATCAGGACCGGCCTTGTCTACACGATGAACGTCACCGAGGAGGACATGGGGAGACGGGGCTACGGCCGGCATCTGGACATCATCAGCATGGTGATGGGGATCGTGCTCGGCTCCGTGGAGACGCTTTACAGCTTCGACACCCTGATGGTCGACGACTATTCGAAGATACTGTCCACGCGCTTCGATCCGGTGAAGAAGGCGGCGAGGCGCAAGGATGTGTTCCCGGACGACTGCCGGGAGGCTTTCGAGATGGGCGCCAGGCTGGCGGGGAAGGAGCCGGATGCAGGAAAAGCCTAGGGTGCTTTCAAAATTCCATCCGGCGGCTATATTGACGCGTTTATATGCGATGCCGGTAAAATATCAACACAGGAGAGTATCATCATGCAGTTCACGCTCAAGATAGGAGACAGGGCACCGGACTTCAGGCTGCCGGCCACCGATGGGAAGACCTACGGCCTGGCGGATTTCGCCGGCGCCGGGGCGCTCGTGGTCTTTTTCACATGCAACCACTGCCCGTTCGTCACGGGCTCCGACGAGGTCACCAGGAAGACTGCGGAGAAGTTCAAGGGCAGGGGCGCCGCCTTCATAGGCATCAACTCCAACAGCGAGAGGACCTATGCGGAGGACGGTTTCGCCCAGATGGCCGTACGCATGGAGGATAGGAAGTTCCCGTGGGTGTACGCACGCGACGAGTCCCAGGATGTGGCGAGGGCCTATGGCGCGCTCAGGACTCCGCATTTCTACGTTTTCGACAAGGACAGGAGGCTTGTTTATACAGGGCGCGGCGTGGACAACCCCCGCGACACGTCGAAGATGACGGTGAACGACCTGGACCGCGCGCTGGAGGAGCTGCTTTCCGGCAGGATGGTCAGCGTGCCTGTCACCAACCCGGTAGGCTGCAACGTCAAATGGGATGGCAGGGACGCGCACTGGATGCCGCCCGAAGCCTGCGATCTGGTATGAACAGCCGACAGCGGGAAAAGAAATGCATGCCGGCATGAAATCCAAAGATACTCTAAACCAGGGCGGATAAGTACATGAAAAGCGCAAAAATCCGTAGAGCCTGTCTGCTGACATTGCTGCCGGCGCATATTCTGGCGAGCATTCCGCTGTCGATACTGCCCCTGATGCTTCTTTTCAACGGGGAGACCGCGGCGGGCAGACTCGCGGGGCTCGGCGCCCTGTTCCTGCTGCTGTCATGCCTTGCATTGTGGACTCTGCTGTCGTCCAGCAGAATGTACAGGCTTCTTCCTCTCCCGCTTCTCGCCGCCGGACTGCTCAGCATCGCCGCGTGCTATGCCGTCTCGCCGACAGGAGCTGTCCCGCCCGGCAATTTCTCCAGCAACTACGCCGGCGATGCCGGATTCAGCAGGGTCAGCCCGGCAAACCTCGTGCCCGAAATCGACCAGCTCAAGCTCGGCTCATACATGTTCCAGCTTATTGATCCGCTGCTTGGCGCGAAACATGGGGTCCGTCTCCGGAATCTCGTGCTCGATGTCTACAGGGACATGGACAAAGACGAAAAGTTCCGGGATGCGGGCTCCGCGCTGGGCATGTGCTACGGGGACATCTTCCTGGGCATGCGTGAGAAGCTGCACTTCTACGAATACGTCCCGCGCCATCTTGGCAGGAAACCATATCCGGCGCTTATCTTCCTGCACGGCAGCATGGGCAACTTCAAAGGCTACATGTGGGTGCTGAAGGGGCTCGCCGACAGCATGGGCGTCGCGATAATAGCGCCCACCTACGGATGCGGCAACTGGTATCTCGACAGAGAATGCTCGGTCCTCAACGCCGTATACGCGTACTGCAGGTCGAATCCGGAGCTCGACCCGGACAAAATCATCCTGGCCGGCCTGTCGAACGGGGGAACCGGCGTGACCCGCGCAGTCAAGGACCACGGCCACAGGTATGCGGGCGTCATCCTGCTGTCCGCCGTCGTGGAGCGGGGCGTCATCTCAGATCCGGCTTTTATCGCCAATGCCGTGGACGGCAGATTCCTCATCATACACGGAATGGACGACAACAGGATCCCGGCAGCCTGTGCCCGCGAATGCGAGGGCATGCTGAAGCAGGAGGGGCTGGCGGTGGAATCCAGATATTATGGCGGGGAGGACCACTTCCTGTTTTTCTCCAGGCGCGCCGAGATCGTCAAGGACATGGCCGGATGGATGGGCAAACTATGAAAAGGACAATTGAAATGAATCTTTCCAAATTCATCGGGGCGGCGGCCCGCATGGAGAATGCGGGATGAGGCGCTGGGCGACACTGGTTTCAACTACGGCCATACTGGCGGGCGCGCTGTTCCTGGGCATCCGCCTGCTCTGCGGGGATAGCGGGAAGCGGCTCCTCACTCGAAGAACCTGCCGTTGTTGAGCGCGATCACCGTCCCGTCGTCCCCGAACCACACTTCACCGTTTCCGAGCATTATGCCGCTGTATTTGACGAACATGTTCTTCGGAATCGCCTTCGCTATGGCGTCCCTGTATCCCTGCGTGAAAATATTGTCGTACTGGGCTATCAGCTGTTCCTTTGTGCGGATTGTCCGCAGTCTGTCCTTTCTGACATTCACCTTTATCGGATAGCGGAGCTGTCCGGCGACCGCATTCCGGTCTCCCTGGACGACCGCGGTCTGGAACTTGAGCGCCATTTCGTGGATCAGCTTATCGTCGTCCGCGCCTGCGACGGCGTATCTGTGGAGGAGCGTTCCGCCCGTTCCGTTGTACGTTGAAATGCTGAACGGCAGTTCATCCGCGGCTCCAGCCTTCTGCCAGGTTCCGGCGATTTTCTCCCTAGACGGTCCGCCCCTGTAATCCTCGCCCTCTTCAGTGAATCTCCCTTTGAACAGCGACACCGTTTTACCGTCGAAGGCGATCTCGTCGAAGCTGACAGCCCTGTCCTCGCCGATGGAGCCTTTCAGGCGCAGTGTGTCCTTGAACTCGTCCACGTAGAAATATTCGCCCTCTACACCACCTTTGTAGAAGACCAGGGTCATGCGGATTTCCCGGTTGCCTATCGTCCCTTCGTAGTTGTTCAGCCAGTTCTTGTCGAACTCGTCCTTGTATCCGTCGGGGGAGAATTCGCCAGCGGCGGCGGATTCATCGGAGAAGGCAGTGGAGGGGGATAGCGCCAGGGCGGATGCGAAGGCGAGCGCGAGAGCCGATATTGCGCAGAGAGAGCGTTTCATAGTATTTGTTTCCTTTCATTTGTCATGGAGCGGAAAGATGGATGCGCAGAGACTGATTGCAAGCGCATAACCGGACAAAAGATAAGAAGAGCTTTAGGGCTTTGCCGAATGGTGGCTAGCCGCTAGCGAAACACTGGACATCTCACTCTTGGAGAGTATCTTCAAATTTGCAATTTTTAACATATGCGCTAGAGTGTGTCGTGACGCATAAATATTGTGTAGGGACTTTACATCAACTGATAAGTGTGTTTACGGGTTTTCAGCAGAGGCGGCAAAAAAGGGGGATAAAATGTCATCAAAGAGCTTGATTGTTTGGGTGGCTGTCTTCATGGCACTTTCAAATGCTAGTGTCAATTCCGCGACTGTCTATGTGAACAAAAGTGCTTCCGGACTCAACAACGGGGCTTCCTGGGAGAATTCCTTCACTGATCTGCAGTCGGGCATAAACGCCGCCAGCTCTGGCGACCAAGTCTGGGTTGCCGCTGCAACATATAATCCTAATTCATGGCAGAACGGAGGTAGCCTTCCACGCGACGCTCACTTCTCCTTGAAAAAAGGAGTCTCTATATATGGTGGATTCATCGGAACTGAATTATTTTTTTCTGAGCGCAATCTCAACAGTAATAAGACTATTCTTTCCGGAGATATAGGTTCAAAAAATATGATTTCCGACAACTGCTATCATATTTTCTATCATCCAAGCACGATGCAATTTCAACTCGACAACAGCACTATCATAGATGGTTTCACACTCGAATATGGAAATGCCGATGGAGATAGCGCTAATAATCGCGACAAAGGAGGGGCAATGTTTAATCAGCAGTCATCTCCAAAAATTCAGAACTGCACATTTATCTCTAATAATGCCAATGGGCAAGGAGGTGCGGTTTACAACTACAAGGGAACTTTTCAGACAATATCCGACTCTTTCTTTGATTCGAATTCTGCTGGGAGTTACGGAGGGGGGGTATACAACTACAAAGGGGCGATAGGCTCGTCGATATCAAATGTGAAATTCTCTAATAACACATGTGGAACTGAAGGCGGGGCTCTATTCTGCTACTATGCCGATGTGTCAGATTGTACATTTTCTGGCAATCACGCTGGCAATGGAGGCGGTGGAATATATAACGAGGAGGGATCAAAGGCCACCATTAAAAAATGCACTTTTTCTAACAACACCACAAATAATGCAGGAGCGGCTATTTGCGAAGATGATGGATCAACCGCGGACATATCAGAGAGCTACTTCGACTCCAACAATGCTGGCGTTAGAGGGGGGGGGCTTTCAGGAGACGGGTCTTCCGCAACCGTTAGGTTTTGTACATTTAAAAGCAATATAGGAAAGAGTAATGGAGGAGCAATCTCCGTGGATGGGGACTGCAATACAACTCTATCAAATTGCACTTTTGTAGGGAATACATCGATGAATGGAGGCGCGATAGCTAATGCCGGTATTACAAGCGCGACAAGTCTTACGTTAACTTTAAATTCAGCAAGCTCTTTCGGTGGTGGGATCTACAATAGTAATACTGCTCCAACTATAAAGAACTGCGTATTTTGGAATAACACTGCAGCTTTGGGAGGAGCTGAAATATATAATAAATCTAGCGCTCCTTTGCTTTCGTACTGTATTGTCAAGGGTGGATATAGCGATGGAACAAATATAATTATAGACGACCCCCTACTCAAACCGTTGACCGACAATGGAGGTTCTACTCCAACTTGTTCTATCCCTGCATACAGTCCTGCGTTTACGATACCTAAGGAGGCTGGAGGAAATTGGAACGGATGCCCCGACACTGATCAAAGAGGAATATCCAGGACTCTATCTGGAAAAAGGGCTGTAGGTGCCTTTGAGCTCGATACCAGAATAAGCTATACCATACATTTCAAGACATTGGGGAATGGGAGAATTTCAGGCGTAGCAATGCAAACTGTTTATGCCGGCGAGGACAGCTCACAAGTTGAAGCTATTCCTGACGAGCATTTCAGCTTTGTGAAATGGACCGGTGATTATACGGGCGAGCAAAACCCTCTTGTTCTGAAAAATGTTACGGAAAACATGGAAGTATGTGCAAATTTTGAAATTAACAAGTATACGCTGATTTACGCAGCCAGATTTAACGGAACACTGTCGGGGCAGACGATGCAGGTGGTCAACTATGGGGCAAGCGGGTCGGCTGTTACCGCTATCCCAAACTCAGGCTATCAGTTCGTGGATTGGTCTGACAATTCAACAGAAAACCCGAGGATAGACACAAGCGTTGCCGGAGACATTTCAGTCACCGCGAATTTCGCGGCAAATTGTCCATGGGACTTCAACGGCGACGGGAAGTCGGATGTCGCGTCCGAGGATTCTGTCTCAAAATACGGCTACGTCTGTCTGATGAACGGCTCAGCGCCAGCTTCTTCCGGCAACCCCTACTTGGTTGGCGACGCGAACTGGAAGATCGCCGCCTTCGCCGACTTCAACGGAGATGCCAAGCAGGATTATCTCTGGGCGAACCACTCGAATGGCCAGGTCGCGATCTATCTCATGAACGGGACAGCGATAAGCTCCGCAAAAATCATCTCCGGCGCTTCGAGCGACTGGAAGATAAACCAGACCGGCGACTTCAACGGCGATGGCAAGTCCGACATCCTCTGGCGGAATGCGGATGGAACAGCCCTCGTCTATCTTATGAATGGAACAAGCATTTCGAGCTACGGGGCGGTCTTCAACTCAAACGCGGTCGTCAAGAAAGTCGCCGACTTCAACGGCGACGGCAAGGACGATGTCCTCACCGAAGACTCTCTGGGCAAAGGCCGTCTCTACT
>DYRD01000115.1 GCA_020718905.1 Syntrophus aciditrophicus
CACCTTGTCCATCTCGGCTACGGCCTTGCTGATCTGGGAGATGCCCTGGGCCTGCTCGTTCGAGGCTGCGGCGATCTCGCCCACCAGCTCGCCCACCTTCTTTGCCCCGGTCAGCACCCGTTCGAACGCCTCGTTGGTTTTGGAGACGATTTCCGAGCCGTTCTTGATCCTTTTTATCGAATCGTCGATCAGATTCGCCGTGTTTTTCGCCGATTCCGCCGACCGCATCGCGAGATTCCGCACCTCGTCGGCGACGACCGCAAAGCCTGCCCCCGCCTCGCCGGCGCGCGCCGCCTCGACCGCCGCATTCAAGGCCAGCAGATTTGTCTGAAACGCGATCTCGTCGATCGTCTTGATGATCTTCGCCATGTCTTCGCTTCCGGAGGTGATCTCCTTCATTGCCCCGGTCAGCTCCTGCATCGAATGATTCGCCTCGTTGACGACACGGCCGGTCTCCGCCATCAGTGTATTTGCCTGATTGGCGTTCTCCGCGTTCTGCGTTGTCATCGAGGAGAGTTCTTCAATGGATGCCGATGTCTCTTCAAGCGCCGACGCCTGCTCGGACGATCCTTCGGCAAGCGACTGGCTTGCCGCCGAGACCTGGCCGGAGGCGGAGGCAACCTGATCGGAACCCTCCGACAATCCTGCAACCACCCTGTTCACCGGGACGGTGATGGAGCGGGCGAGGAAGAACCCGAGCAGGAAGGCGATTGCGGCGCCGAATAGCGTCACGATAATCGTGATCGTAACGGCGGTGTTGGCTGTGGATGTGTTATCTTTGGAGAGATTTTTGGAGAATTCTATCTTCAGGTTGGTCATCTGTTTGAGAGACTCATCGATCTGCTTGGCCAAAGTGTCCCCTTCGCCGTTCATCAGGTCGAGCGCCTCCCTGGCCTGCCCGGTTTTGGCGAGTTCAACAATTTTCGTCCGGATCGGGGCGTACCGCTTCATCGCCTCCTGAAGACCTGCGAACGCCTTTTTGCCCTCGTCTGTTACCAGTGTTTTTTCGTACTCTCTGGCATCCCCATCCATCTCTGCATCGAGCTCCGAGAGTCTCTGTATGTACCTTGCCGCATCCTGCTGGGAGTAGGAAGCCAGGACGGCCCCACGGATATTGACGCGCGTCCGCTGGTATGCCGTTGAGTACATGGCAAGATCCCCCATGGGTTTTGCGCCGCTTTCATAAAGCATCGTGTCGAGACGGTCGATCTGTTTGATCTTGACTATTCCAAAAACCCCGATAATGGCCGCGATCAGGGCGACAATGGTAAATCCGGCCAGTAACTTCACGCTGATACTGTATTTTTTCATTTTTCTCCTCCGTTCAACATGCGATTTGTATAAGCGACGATGTCCTGTCGACTATTTATAATTCCTTTTCCAGTATTCCCAGTTCCCTGCCGGAAAGAACACGGTCGATGTCGAGCAGTATCTTCACACGGCCTCCGGTTTTTGCCATCCCGAGGATATATTCGGTATCGAGTTTTGAGCCGAAGGCGGGGGTGTCTTCAATGTCAACGCCCTTGACGTTCAGCACCTCCGAGACCGAATCGACGATGATTCCGATCAGAATACGGCCGGTCCCTCCAGAGATTTCAACGACGATAATGCAGGTACGTTCCGTGTAGTCAGCCTCTTCCATGTCGAACTTGAGTCTGAGGTCGATAACCGGGATAACCTTCCCCCTGAGGTTTATGACCCCTTTGACGTATGACGGCATCCGGGGAATGGTGGTGATGGACATGATGCCGATGATCTCCTTCACCGTCAGGATGCCTATTCCGTACTCCTCGCCCGCAAGCGAAAAGGTGAGGTATTTCCCCTCTCTTCTCGCGTCCGCCGCTGCCTTATCGGTATTCATTGACTCTGCCATGCTGTACCTCCTCTGTCTTATTTCAAGTTAACAGGATAAACCATATTGCTTCTCCATGGTGCATTGACATCTGCTGCCGGAATGACGGCATGATCCGGGAAGCTGATGGAATTATTTAAGCATGTCCATGCAGTTGTTCAGCATTTTCCCCAGTACGACCGATACGTCGCCGTAGTCTCCGCCCTTGAAGGCGATGAAACGCGGCCGGAACGTATGGCCCTGGGACAGTGTTTGCGAATCGTTGTCCGGAAGAATCAGGATCAACCGCCTGTCCTGAAGCAAGTCCGCCATTGGGGAAAACAGCGAGAGCTCTGCCCGGTCGGCGGCAAGCAACGCCACAATGGGCGATTCGAGAGCCGGATGGCGGAGAGACTGGGACAGCTCCTCGATCGACCTGCATACCGCGATATTGTTTTTTGGAACATTCATCTCGATGACTCGCCTGAGTCTCTCGCCGGATGGTTCATTTTCCCGGGAGTAATAGATGACCGTTATATGGTTTTCAGTTCTCATCGCGAGACCATTCCCATGAAAAGAGCGGCAGCGTTCCTGGGCCTGCCATCGTGTGTCCTCTCCAATGCAATGACGATGCCGCCAGGAAGAGTGACCGGCAAGAAAGGATAGGATTGTTTTATGTTGTAAATAAAATGGTATGTTGCATGAAAGGCGGTTTGTAATGAGTGTGTGTGGACAGAATGCTGGCGTTCATTGCAGTACTGATTTGCAGGATTGTGTCCGGGAAATTCGGACGGCATCCGACTTTCCCGGACGAACGGTGCATGGCTATCGCATTGACTGACGGAGTCTCAGGAATTCCTCTTCGAGCTCCTGCATTGTTGCCCGGACTTTTTCGAGGTCTCTGTCTTTGGCCGCCTGTTCGATTGTGAAGGCGACACGGCGAAGTCTTTCCCCGCCTACGTTGGCGGAGGCTCCCTTGATAGTGTGGGCCTGACGTCCTGCCACCGCGACGTCGCCGGTAGCAATGTATCCACGCAGTAGCTCGATCTGATGGGGGATATCGTCAAGGAAGGCGTCGATTATCTTTAGCGCCAGTTCTTCGTCGTTCATCAATCTGCTCATCATGCCCGCTTTGTCGAAGACGGGGAGCTTATTTTTTGCATCGGCGGTCTCCGTTACTTTTTTCCCCCCGCCAAACGTGCCGGTCCGTGTGGAACCGGTTGCGGCCGGAAGCCATTTTTCCAGGGCCTCCGCCAGGGAGAGGGGAAGCACCGGTTTGGTTATGTAGTCATCCATCCCGACCGCAAGGCATTTTTCGCGGTCTCCCTGCATGGCGTTGGCGGTCATGGCGATTATCGGTATCCGGTGATTGAGCACCGGCGAATGGGGGTCGCGAATCCGGCGCGTGGCCTCAAAACCGTCCATGACCGGCATCTGCACATCCATAAGCGCAAGGTCGTAGGGGATAATGGCGAGGGCCCGCACCGCCTCGTCGCCGTTGGCCGCTGTATCGGCCGACAGGCCAAGCCTGTTGAGTATTCCTATGGCGACCTGCTGGTTGGTGATATTGTCCTCCACAAGCAATATGCGCACCTTGCGGCCTGTGAAGCGGTTCATGATTTCCCGTACGGAATGGCGGGTAAGCATGGATTGGGGTTGCGGACCGAATTTTCCGGCGAGCGCCAGGCAGAGAAGCGATTTAAGTTCGTCCATCCGCACCGGTTTGGTTGTGTAGGCTGCAAAGCCGATTCCTGCAAAATGGCCGGCATCGCCCCGAGTGCCCAGAGAAGTCAGCATCACCATCTTGATATCCGCAAGATCGGCATCGCCCCTGATCGTCCTGCCCAGCGTCTCGCCGTCCATAACCGGCATCTGCATGTCCATGACGGTAAGTACAAAAGGGTCGTCTGCCTGCCGGGCGCTGCGAAGACGCTGCAGGGCATCCTCTCCGTCCTGTGCTTCTTCGGTGCGCATGCCCCAGGAGGTGAGGCGGGCAGTCAGTATCTCCCGGCTGGTTTCATTGTCGTCAACAATCAGCGTATGAACGCCGTCCAGAGTGGCTATGGAGGGCGGCTCGGGATGTGCGACAAAAGACGAGGATTTTGGCAGCCGGGCGGTGAACCAGAACTCAGAACCCCTGTCTTCCCTGCTTTCCACCCCTGTTTCCCCTCCCATCAGCTCCGCCAGTTGTTTCGAGATGGCAAGCCCCAGCCCGGTTCCCCCATACTTGCGGGTGGTTGAGGCATCCACCTGGGTGAACTTCTCAAAAAGGGATTCTATTTTCTCCTGCGGGATGCCGATTCCGGTGTCGCGTACCGAAAAACGGATAATCCATTCATCGGTGTTCCTGCCATTTCCTTCATCTTCCGACACAACGGAAACCTTGAGCGTCACCTCTCCTTCCTCTGTGAATTTGATTGCATTTCCGACAAGATTGGCAAGTATCTGACGCAGACGTCCCGGGTCGCCCCGCAGATATTTCGGGACATTCGCATCAATGATGCAGAAGAGTTCAATGTCTTTCTCCTCGGCGCGCAAGGCCATCGTTCCGGCAAAATCTTCGATGAGGCTGGTGAGATCGAAATCCATGATCTCCAGATCGAGCCTGTTTGCCTCTATCTTGGAAAAATCGAGGATATCGTTGATAAGACCCAGAAGGGACTCGCCGCTTGCGCGGATGATGCCGGCGAAACGCCTCTGCTCCTCATTCAGCTCCGTGTCGAGCAAAAGCCCGGTCATGCCGATTACGCCGTTCATCGGTGTCCGAATTTCATGGCTCATGTTGGCAAGAAATTCACTTTTGGCGATACTTGCCATTTTGGCCTGCTCCGCCATCGTTTGGGCAATGTGCGTCTGTTCCTGCAGATGGGCGTTGAGCCTCTCCGCGTCTTCCTTCGCCCGGCGCAGCTCGGTTTCGGCTTCCTTACGAATGGTAATGTTTTCGTGCGCTATGACCAGACGGATGCTGTCGCCATCGGAAAATCGTGTTGCCTTTCCGATATACCATCTCTTTTCTGTTGGCGAATGGCAGGGATATTCGAGTGAATACTCTTTTACGTCTCCCCGCAGCACCGAGCGGATGCCGGCCGCAAAACCCGCAGCTTCATCGGAGGAGTTGCCGGATGCCCTGTCGCAGACGGCAAGGTAGTTTGTCCCGTCGGCGACTTTTTGGGGGTTGGCCGAATTTGTGTCGGCAAACGCCTGCCAGGCGCGATTGACATAAATGATCTCGCCTGTCTCATCGAGGATCGCGATATGTGCCGACAGGGCATCCACTGTTGAGCGGGCAAGGCGCTCCGCTTTATGGAGTTCCTCCCTTTTGCGCACGAAAAACCAGGCTAACATCGCCAGAACGATGATTGTCGTGTTTACAAAGGCCGCAGCGCGGGTGTACGCAAGCGCCATCCGGTGGAGCGCGTCGTCATTTTCATAGGTGATAAGCCAGGCGACATGTTCCCCGTCCATGTTGCGGATCGGCAGAAACGTCGTTATCCAGTGCCCGGCGCCACTTTCTGCCCCGGCGGCGAACTCCCTGTCCTTCTTGATCTTACCTTCAACATTCCCTTTGATCAATTTGTTGACATCCAGTATCCTGCGGTCAGGCCGGAGTTCCTTTTCGTACAGATAGTCGGCGCTCAGGTCGCTTGGCACATAGTTGCCTCTTTCGTCATCGAAGACGAGTTTTTCGACGACGCTGCGCTTAAGTGCAAAGAGGTACTCCTTGTCATTGAAAAGACTCCTCATCTGCTCCACGATGCTGCCGACTGACCAGCTTACCTCCACGCTGCCGAGATGCCTGCCCTGGTAGAGTAGCGGAAAGACGTTTCTAAAGCCGTTTTCTATTCTTCCCTCCTCGAAGCAGGTCACGTTTATACGTTCGCGGTTCGTCTTTACCAGCGACGGGCGGATATCTGTCAGGTCGTCGCCGAATTTGTTCGGCCTGTGGAATCTTAGAAAACTCCGGTTGTTGGGGAGGTGAAAATGGAGCTGCCGGGTGTTGCTGTCCCTGGCGAGGGTTTGGTAGAGGGGGGTGAGTTTGTCGAGCAGTTTTTTCCGGGCGAGCGCCTGCACATCAGGATTGGATGACGTTGCGTTTTTGTAAATATTTAATATTTCCGGCGTATTGATCATCGTTGCGAAAATCAGCCGCGCCTTCTGACTGTCCGCCTCAAGTATCTGTCGGCAGGCAATGCTGTTTTCCGCAATGACCTTGTCTTCGTAGTTTTTTTTCTCGTCGTTGTAGAGGATGTAGATCAGCCAGGAGGATGCCGACAGCAGCAAAAAGGTAGATACAATCAAGAAAATTAGATGATTATTTTTTTTCAACGTCTGCCAGCGCCTCCCGGATTTTGCCGGAGA
>DYRD01000116.1 GCA_020718905.1 Syntrophus aciditrophicus
TATAGAACAATCCTCCCACTTATGCACCTGTCCAGTTTTGCCATACCCGCTCTCATCAACATCCCATACATGGCACAGACATCCACACCCAGAACCTGTATGCCGGCACGAAATCCCTCGCCGACTCCCGCCTGCCAAATGCGCGCAGCTCCTGATTTTAATGGAGATGTTGACGAAGGCCGAGAATTGTTCTCACCAGGCGACGGGAATTCACCCGCCCATACGGAAGCCGCCATAACCATACAAACGCCCAAAAGCAAAAGGCTGATACTCCCGAGAAGTTTCACCATGTTCAGAGGTCCGATCCTCTTCACCTCACCCTTCGTCGCCGAATCATTTCTTATACTAATCTATTGACGCAAGAGGTTCGTAGCAAGCATTATTAATTACAAGGATATTGATAGGTAAAATCTGCATATATCCCCGATCATCACACCTTGTCAGGATAACCAGTCGGCATGACGGACGGCGTATTTTCCCCGCCCATAGTAGTTATCAGCTATCGGTAGACGTCCGATTATTCCTCCTTGCACCGACGACACGCATTGTCATCGGGATCACCTTTAAACGAAGGCAGGATAAGAAGATGGGAGCATCCCACCAAAAGGGCAGAGTTACGGGAAGCCCCTGTCGCCGTGCGGAGCGGGACAGGAATGCGAAATAGAATCTTTAATTGCAGGCGGTCCGGAGAAGGGAAGGTTCGACCTTTTTCAACGCAGGGGTGGCTTCCCCCCCTGCGAGCATTGAAGGGCTCAAAAAACCGCTGGCCGCCCTGGCCTTGACAAAAACGGGAAGATTGCATCTCTGCATAGCGGCGCGATAAAACCCGCTGATCTTGCCCGGACGCAGCGCTGCCGGATTCAGCAGGACAATGCCCCGGAATTCAATGAACGGGGAGGGCGTCAGGCAAAGAAGGTCCTTCCGCAGACGATAGCTTCCGGCGCTTATGCCTGGAAGCCCGTAGCCAGGGAGAAATAGGACTACACGATGGCCAGAGAGAAAAAAAGATGCTCATTAAGAGAGCCCTTACCCGCGGCTGATCCCCAGCGTCGGTGGCAAACCAGGCCACGGGGTTTTCATTGGCGAACCGCACACAATCCATAAATTCCATCGTGACTCCTCCTTTTCTGTAGCCGTAAGATTTAGGACCGTAACCAGTAGGGCAGAACGAATCGGAAAGTAGCCCCCATTCCCGGTCCTGCGCTTTCCACCCATATTCTGCCGCCGTACATCTCGACAAAATGCTTTGAGAGACCCAGACCCAGCCCGGTTCCCGGATACTTACTGCTCAACTGATTATCCCGCTGGCTAAAGGGTTCAAAGATCCTTGCGGCGTCCTCGCGGCGGATGCCGATGCCGTTGTCGGACACGCTGATCTCGACCTCCCGACCCATGGGTTCCCCCACCGCCGGGATTGCCGTCGTTCCTGACTTGACGCGGGCGCTCAAGGTGATGCTGCCGCCGTCTTCGGTAAACTTCACGGCGTTGGAGAGTATCTGTTTGAGCCGGCGTTCATCAGCAAAGATAGTTTCGGGAATGGGCTCGATGTTGGCTGTCAAGGTTATCCGGCGCTGCCGAACCTTGTCCGCAATAGTGGACAGGCTGTTTTCCAGCAGCCCCTTCAGGTTGAATTCGGACGGCTTCAGTTCGAACTTCCCCGCCTCGATTTTAGATATGTCCAGGATCTCGTTTACCAGAGAGAGCAGATGTTCGCTGCTGCTATAAACATCGGTGAGATACTCCTCCTGGATCTCATCCAACTCGCCGAAGTTTTTATCTAAAATCAATTCGGTGAATCCCATGATGTGATTGAGGGGCGTCCGGAGTTCATGGCTCATATGGGACAGGAATTTGCTCTTCGCGGCATTGGCGGCCTCGGCGGCAATGTTGGACTGGTAGAGCATGTCGGCGCGCTTCCGCTCCGAGATATCCCGGGTGATCCCCAGGACACCTACAGCCTTGCCCCCTTCGTCTCGCAGCAGGGAAGCCTTGATCTCGACCCAGCCCAGGGATCCGTCCTTGCAGTGCTGCTGGACTTCAAAGGTCTCCGCCATGTTCGCCTCGCCCCTTCCCTCATTTTCCCTGACCAGGGCCTCCGTCAGCAGCTTCATCGCCCTTTCCAGGGATTCGGGAGGAAGGGCCTCCTCGAGAGACATGGCCATGGCCTCCTCCACCGAGTAACCATGCAGGTCCTGAACCGAAGGACTGACATAGGTAAACCGCATGGTTTCCAGGCTGAACGTCCAGATTATGTCGCTCACATTATCTGCCATGAGGCGATAGCGAAGCTCTGAGGCCTTTAGCTCACCCATGAATTCTTCCAACTGCCCCTTCGCTTCGGTCAGGCGCCGGTTCGCCGTCTCCAGTTCCAGGGCCAGCTTCCTTGCTTCGTCATACTTTTCCTGGATCACCCGGTTGGCTTCCTGGAGGTCGTTGATGGCCTTGCGGTAAATACGGTACCGTTGAAAGAGCCTTTTCCAGAGCGGCGGTCTCTCTCCGGCTTCCCATTGAATCCGGTAGAGACAGCCCCCGTCGGCACGGGCGGGGCTGTCCGGCCAGATCCTCCGGCCGTACATCTCCGGCGCCACCTGGCACTCGATTTCTTCCACCCGGGCCATAGGCATGTCGAATATCCTCGGAATGCCGGCAATAATCGCCCGGGTGTAGTCGCAGTCGCAGCGGGTTTTCTGGGCGGCGATATGGTACCGGTCTTCAAGAATCACCCAGGAATCCCCGGAGCCATGAATATAAACGTCGCCATTGGCCTTGAGAAACCGGTTGTACCAGGGGGCTTGCAGGTAGAGCAGCTTCGGGTTTCCGAGGAGCCGGGCGATCCAGTCCAACAGCGCCAGAGATTCATACTTCTTTGAGGCCAGGGCCATGTTGTACACGGCGTCCTCGTCCCCGAGGATGACAATCATCCGCCCATAGAGGATATGGAGGAATTCGTGGGACACCCAGTTGTTTGTATCGGTGAGATAACCTTCATCCAACGCCAGACCATCCAGAAGGCTGCCGAGGGATCCATTCATTTCCCGGACATACATGATTAAGGTGCGCGTAACCCTGCAACTGATTTCCCTGGCCATCGCTGCATGTATATTCATGTGGTCCGAGATCTGTCCTTTCTAACGGAAGACCCAGCGCCGGCCGGCGCCGGCGGTTATCGGGACCGGTCGAACACCTTTCCACGACGACGCGGGTACCGGTCCCATCCGTCCAATCAATGATCGAAACTACTATCGCCGAGGGTGGCGGCAATAGTCTCCAAAAGCGCTTTAACACTGAATGGTTTGACGATATAGGCTGCGAATCCAATGTTCATGGTGTTTTCCTTATCCACATCCAGGGCGAAGCCGGTGATGGCAATGACGGGAATCCTCCTTAATTCGTGATCAGCCTTAATGATACGGGTAGCACTCAATCCGTCCATCCCGGGCAACTGGATATCCATCAAAATCAGATCCGGAGGATCATTTCGGGCCAGATCCAAGCCCGTTTCCGCATCGGCCGCCTCCACCATCCGGTACGGACCGAGTTGGAGAACGGCCCTCATGAGCTTCATGTTCATCTCGTTGTCTTCGATCACGAGAATCGTCTTTGCTGTCATAGAGAATACTCCGTATAAGGTGAGTATTATATCGGAATAAATAATATTTTTCAATGTCATATTTGACGATTCCCATCTTACCGGCCCGGAAGAGCAGCCCCGCCCTTGCCCGCCCCTTCTTTATCCTTGACCCAACCCTTCGTATTACCCCTCAGTTCTCATTAATTTCCCTAGCCAACTTGATGATTATTTTTAGGCAAATGCCATCGCCCTCAGGAATGTTTCTTGCCTGAGCAGCAAAGACCGTCCTGCCTTTAAAGGGGTAAAAGGTGAAGCTAACCATCCTCCCTAGACTTATCATCCGTTATCATCCGTTATCTCCTCGTTATTATCGTGGTTATTATTTGCGGCGTCTATACCCTCCTGAGCCTTTACCAGTTGAACGCAATGATCGCCGACATGACGATTGATGCCCGCCTGATCCGGCTATCGGCAGAGAGCCTGAACGTCTTTTATACAGCTTCCGCTGCTGAAGAAAAATACACCGTCTCCCGGGACCCCTATTATAAGGAACAGGATTATCGAAAGCAAGAATATTGCCAATTCGCCGCAACAGCAGGTTTTAGCGGCGGAGATCATACGAAGCCAGCGTGAGGACATTTCACCAGGAAAGATTCACATCTCCACGCGGGTCACCACACCGTGAAGTTTCCGGGCAGGGAGCTGGTGAAACTGGACAAAATTAGGCGACAGCTTCTTGATCACACTGAAGACCTGCCAGAGCGGGTTTTTGGTGGCGATATCCTCGACGCCGTAGAAGATGATCTTTTCCTTAATTCCGTTTTCCTTCAGTAATTTTTCTATATCAAGAACAGTCATGTAACCGGCCTTGATTTCGAAAATATGGAGTCCGGGGGCGTAATTCTGTTCATATCTGGCTTCGACGCCGAAGGGCTCATCGGTCCTCGTTATGGATATGAAAATGTTGTTTTCATAGATGATGCTGCTTCCGAGGATGCAGTGGACGATATAGGGAGGAATGACCATTCCCTGGCGGGTAAAGAAGAGGGCCGTGCCAGCAATGTTTCTCCCTTTCCCATAGATCTGTTCGTAACTGATGAGAAAGGTTTCCATATCCAGGGGCATCAAGCGCCGGAAGAGCATCTTTTGTCCTTTCGTATAGATGATCATGACCAGGAAAGGGACAGAGGCGATGAGCAGCGACCAGTAGGCACCATGGGGAAGTTTCGTAAACGTGGATGCCAGGTAAATAAAGTCGATGATGGCGACGGCCATGGCGATGGGCATCTTCCATCTGGTCGTATGGAAAAAAACCATGATCATCATGAGGCTCGTGATCGTCATGGAACCGGTGACGGCCAATCCGTAGGCCGCCGCCAGGTGGGAGGATTTCTGGAAGATGATCATGATGAAAATGACGCTAACGATGAGAGTCCAGTTGACGGCGCTGATGTAGATCTGGGATTGGAGTTGCCGGGAGGTATAGTCGATCTTCATCAGGGGCATGAGCCGCGTGGTTATCCCCTGATAAATGATGGAAAAGACGCCGCTGATGATGGCCTGGGAGGCGATGATCGTAGCGATGATCGCCAGCAGGAGAAAGGGTACATACAGGAAATGAGCCTGGCTTTGCACCATTCCGAAGAGGTAGTTTTTTGCCTCGGGGTGCTGAAAGGCGAAGACGCCCTGCCCCATGTAGTTGATGATCAGGGCAACGAACACAAAATACCAGGCCCGGAGGATAGGCTTCCTCCCAAGATGCCCCATGTCGGCGTACAGGGCTTCGCCCCCCGTCGAGCACAGGATTACCTCCGAAAGTACGAAGAAAGCAGCAAACCCGTGGCGTTGGAAAAATTTGACAGCGTAGCAGGGATTGACGGCCTTGAGCATGTCCGGCATGGTCAGCAGGGAAGCAAGGCCGGACAGAGCGAGAACAGCGAACCAGATCAGCATGATCGGGCCGAAGGCCCGGGCAATGCGGTCCGATCCCCGGGATTGGACGACAAAAAGGGAAATGGCGATGGCGGCGGCGATAATCACGATGGCCTTCTGACTCAATCCTTCCAGACCGGGGATGATCAATAACCCTTCAACGGCAGAGAGGATGGAAATGGCCGGGGTAATGACGCCGTCTCCTAACAGCAGCGACACGCCGATAAACGCCAGAAACCCCGCAAAGCCGACTGCCCGTGCCGATTTCAGGTGAGACAGCAGTATTTCCCGGAGCACGATCTCGCCCCCTTGGCCCTTGCGGGACAGGCTAGTCGCCAGCCAGGCGTATTCGACAGTCACGAGGATCGTCATGGTCCAGACCACCAGGGACAGGATGCCCAGGACATTCTCATGGGTGGGGCTGGTAAGGGCAAAGACAACGGTGAGAGTATAGATGGGACTGGTGCCGATATCACCAAAGACAAGTCCCATGGATTTGATCACGCCGCCCCAGGAGGACTCTGTTTCATGCTGTTTCAACACACTGTTTCTCATTATGCATAATCCCAATATTCTCATAACTCTTATAGAATCGCAATTGCCGTGTCAAATGGTTCTCAGAGCGGGTATGGCAAAACTGGACAGGTGCATAAGTGGGAGGATTGTTCT
>DYRD01000117.1 GCA_020718905.1 Syntrophus aciditrophicus
CGATGAGCTATGGGCCAAGGGTTATGATGACATCGGACGTGACCGAGTACGTCGTGCTGGTTGTTTTTGGTCGACTCGCCTTCTTTGATTTTGTCTTTTTTGACGATCATCTCTATGTCATCGAGAAGCCCCAGGTCTTGGCCGGGCTGACCCCGGAGTCTATCCGGTGGGCCTTTACGGCCACTGATGCCGGCTTCTGGCATCCCCTGACCTGGCTTTCCCTCATGATAGATCATGAAATCTGGGGGCTGAATCCGGGGGGGGGTATCACATTACTAATGTCCTGCTCCACCTGGCGGCGACGTTGCTTCTTTTTGCCGCTTTGCATCGCCTGACCGGAGCCGTCTGGAAAAGCGGTTTCGTTGCGGCTCTTTTTGCCCTCCACCCCCTCCATGTTGAATCCGTAGCCTGGATAGCGGAGCGCAAGGACGTCCTGAGCGGCCTCTTCTGGACGCTCTCCCTGTTTCTTTACGCCCGATATGTTGAAAGCCCGGGGTGGGGGCGCTATGCTCTGGTTCTGCTCGCGTTTGTCCTGGGTCTGATGGCGAAGCCGATGGTAGTTACCCTTCCCGTTATCATGCTATTATTAGATGTTTGGCCTTGCAATCGTTTGTCCGGTGGGAATTGGCGCGGGAACTGGAAACTCGTGGTGGGGGAAAAAATGCTGTTCCTGATCCTTGGGGCTGCGGCGGGACTCGCCACGATTATGGCGGAGCAGCAGGTAGGGGCGTTGAAGTCATTCGAGGATTTCCCTTTTTTCGCCCGTCTGACCAATGCCGTTGTCGCTTATGGTTTTTATCTTTACAAAATGGTGCTTCCTTTTAATCTTTCCGTTCATTATCCTCACCCAGGCGCCTGGCCACTGTGGCCGGTTATCCTTTCCCTGACGTTTTTGGGGGCAATAACATACCTAACGATCAGAAGTTTCAAATCCGCTCCTTATTTACTTGTGGGCTGGTTATGGTATCTGGTCAGCCTCCTCCCCGTTATCGGTCTCATTCAAATCGGGAGCCATGCCTTTGCGGACCGTTATACCTATATACCTCTGATCGGCATCTTTATCGCCGTTGTCTGGGGGGGGGGAAGGGATTAAATGAACAGAGGAAATTGTGGCAATTTCCAGACAAAGATCCCCGCCGGATGTATCGTGGCAAGGGGAATAGCTTAGAAACACATGGAGATTTGTGCCAATTACCCGCAGCGACTAGGGTGCCTGGTCTCATCTTCCCTGTTCCTGGAAATTCCTGCCATCGGCTGCAATTATCTGCCGCCATATTCGGCATAGTAGTTGTCGTCGTTTTTGCTTTGATTTCCTGCGTACAGGTAGGGCGCTGGCATAATGCGGAAACATTATTCCGCCAGGCCGTTGCCGTGACGGAAAATAATTATCTTGCCCATAATAATCTCGGGGCCGCCCTTTCTCGGCTGGGGCGACATAAGAAGGCCCTGCCGCAATTTGAGCAAGCCCTGAAGATTCGCCCCGATTATCAAGAGGCCCTCTTCAACATGGGTGACGGGGAATATTGATCAGGCGATAGTTCATTTCCATAAAGCGCTCATGATTCGTCCTGATTACGGGGAAGCGATCAAGAATCTGAAAATCGCGGAAAAGGAAAAAACCAGGGAAGCCGATGGGTAGATAATTGGGAGGAATATGGAATATGTGGCACCATAATTTTCCCCCATAATTTAGTTTAATATAATAATTGACTTTTACCGGTCAATCATTATATTAACGCCGACCTGCAGGCCGGGCCCTAAAAGCCCGGTTTTTTGCATAGAAAAAAGGCTTTTGAGGTTATAAAATTGGACAAGCACCATCGCAGAGAAGTGGAGAGGCGGCGCAATTTCGGGATCATCAGTCATCCCGACGCCGGGAAAACCACCCTGACGGAAAAGTTGCTCCTTTTCGGCGGGGCCATTCAGCAGGCCGGGGCCGTCCGGGCCCGTAAGACCGGTCGTCATGCCCTGAGCGACTGGATGAGCATCGAAAAGGAACGGGGAATTTCCGTCACCACTTCGGTCATGAAATTCAACTATCGCGACTATGAAATCAACCTCCTGGATACGCCGGGCCATAAGGATTTTTCCGAGGACACCTACCGGGTCCTGACGGCCGTGGACAGCGCCCTCATGGTCATCGACAGCGTCAAGGGCGTGGAGCCCCAGACGGAAAAGCTCATGGAGGTATGCCGGATGCGCAACACCCCCATCATCACCTTTATCAACAAGCTGGACCGCGACGGCCTGACGCCCCTGGAACTCCTTGCCGACATTGAAGAGAAGCTCCAGATCGAGTGCGTTCCCATGTCCTGGCCCATCGGTATGGGGAAGTCCTTCCGGGGTGTGTATAATCTCTACCGCCGGGAGTTGCACCTCTTTACGGCCGGTGGTCATACCCAGCCCCGGGAGGGTATTGTAATCACCGATCTTGCCGATCCCCGTCTCGATGACATCCTCGGAAGCCAGGCCGGGGAACTCAGGGAGGAAGTGGAACTCCTGACGGGGGCGGCCAACCCCTTTGAATTGGAACAGTATCTGAAGGGCAACCAGAGCCCCGTCTTTTTCGGCAGCGCCGTCAACAATTTCGGCGTGAAGGAACTCCTCGACGCCTTTGTGGAAATGGCGCCGGCCCCCGTCGCCCGCACCGCCATGACGCGGGAGGTGTCCCCCTACGAAGAGGCCTTCTCCGGCTTTGTCTTCAAGATCCAGGCGAATATGGACCCCGCCCATCGCGACCGCATCGCCTTCCTGAGGGTCTGCTCGGGGACATTCCGCCGGGGGATGAAGGTGATTCACCACCGCCTCGGCAAGGAAATCACCATCGCCAACGCCACGATTTTCATGTCCCAGGACCGCAGCCATGTCGAAGAGGCCTACCCCGGAGACGTTATCGGCATCCATAATCACGGCAACATCAAGATAGGCGATACTTTTACGGAAAATGAGCCGCTGAAATTCATGGGCATCCCCAGTTTCGCCCCGGAGAACTTCCGCCGCGTCCGGTTGAAGAACCCCATGAAAAGCAAGCAACTACAGAAGGGGCTGGTTCAGCTCTCCGAAGAAGGGGCCGTGCAGGTCTTCCAGCCATTTGGAAAGAGCGACTATATCCTCGGAGCGGTAGGGGTCCTCCAGTTTGACGTGACCGCCGAGCGGTTGAAAACGGAATACGGCGCCGAAACCATTTTTGAAGAGACGCCATACAACGTTGCCCGCTGGGTTACCTGCGACGACAAAAGCCGCTTTAAGGAGTTCGAACTGAAGAACGGAAGCTCTCTGGCCCTTGACGCCGAAGGCCGCCCGACCTTTCTCACCGCCAGCGAATACCGCCTGGAACGCTGCATGGAGACCTGGCCGGAGGTAACCTTCCTCAAGACCCAGGAATAAGTAAGTCTGATTCCTAAATAATCCTTGACATGCTCAAGGGGGAAGCGTATTAACACCCCAGTTTCAGAGCCGGTTTTGGTCCATAGTGTCCCCAGAGCCTGTAAATTAGGCTGCTGGGGATTTTTTTATACTGCTGTG
This sequence comes from Syntrophus aciditrophicus, assembly GCA_020718905.1. GTDB lineage: Bacteria > Desulfobacterota > Syntrophia > Syntrophales > UBA8958 > UBA8958. The sequence goes on from DYRD01000117.1 coordinate 3,526, forward strand.
GTGTAAAGAATGTCAGGAGAAATCCGGTAAATCAACGCCAAGAAGTAAGGTCAGGCCTACTTATTGACGTCGGTGTAAATATCAATAAGTAGGCCTGACCCCATTAAGGAAATTGAGTACATGGAGAAAGAAAAAGCAACAAGCGGAAAATCATTAACGAATTTTAAATCTTTTAACCTCCACCACCTGATCGAAGCGGGTATTGAGGGCGCCGGCTATGCGGTCCCCAGTCCGATTCAAGCAGCAAGTATCCCGTCCATTCTCAGCGGCCGGGACGTTATGGGGCTGGCCCATACGGGCACGGGAAAAACGGCGGCCTTTGTCCTGCCGATCCTGCAGCGGCTGATGGACGGACCGCGCAAGCGGGTCCGGGCGCTGATTGTCGCCCCGACCAGGGAACTGGCGGAGCAGACCCACGAGGCCATTACCGAACTGGGACGCCGGACGAAGGTGAAGAGCGTTACCGTTTACGGCGGGGTGAACAAAAACCCCCAGATCGCGAAACTCCGCAACGGTGCCGAAATCGTCGTGGCCTGTCCGGGACGTCTGCTCGACCTCGTCAACCACGGAGAAATTGATATCTCCCAGGTCGAAGTCCTCGTTCTTGACGAGGCGGACCGCATGTTCGACATGGGTTTTCTGCCGGACATCAAAAGGATCATCAAGTGCCTGCCGGTCAAGCGTCAGACCCTCATTTTTTCCGCCACCATGCCCGCCGATATCCGCGGGTTGGTCCAGGAAGTCATGAGCAATCCTGTCAACGTCCAGGTCGGCGACAGCAATCCCGTATCCACGGTTTCCCATGCCATCTATCCCGTCGAGCAGCACCTGAAGACGGCCCTGCTGATGAAGCTTCTGGAAGGCACGGATACGGAATCGGTGCTCGTTTTCACCCGCACCAAGCATCGTGCGACCCGCCTGGCGACCCAGATCGCCCAGGCCGGTTTTGTCGCGGCGTCCCTCCAGGGCGACCTGCCCCAGACCAAGCGCCAGGCCGTGCTCAGCGGCTATCGTAACGGCAAGTATCAGATCCTCGTGGCCACGGACATCGCCGCCCGGGGAATCGACGTATCCAGCATCTCCCATGTGATCAATTACGATATGCCCGATACGGTCGACGCCTACACACACCGCATCGGCCGCACCGGCCGGGCCGCAAAGACAGGAGATGCCTTTACTTTTATGACCCACGAAGAGCGGGGATTCATCTGGGGCATCGAAAAGGCCCTTGGGGAAACGGTAGAAAAGAGGACCCTCCAGGACTTTAATTACGGCGTCCCGGCACCGGCGGGAAATGACGGTGGTCACAACCGTCCGCGCCCGCAGCAGCCGCCGGCGCGACGGAAGAGCTTTACGACTGTCCAGGGGAAAGCCGTTTTGCACCAGCCGACGGCTTCCGCAGGGGCGGCAAGACCGTCCTTTCCCGGTCGCGACCGGGAAAAACGCTCGGGCCGGTAAAATTAAGAACCTTACCAAGAGTTAAAGTACAAACATTCGTCATTCCGGACTCGTTCCGGAATGACGTTTTTTTTAATATTTGCAGGCAGGCTCAACCTTAACAACAATTGACGATACTAACGCGACGTGATAGCATCACCTCATGGTCAAAACGTTCAGGACGGTAATGCTTATGACGTTGAAATCGTTGATTATCACTGCAGGAGAGGGATGATGAAGAGGGATACGGCGCTGCGGCTTGCCAAATTTTTTGGGACGGACGCGCAAAGCTGGATGAAGCTGCAAACCCCTTACGATCTGGCGATAGCCCAGGAAACACTCGCCGAGAGGCTGGAAAAAGCGGTCGTGACATATCAGGGCTTGACCTCCTCCGGTTTATCAGAGAGGATGTAAAGAATAAATAAGGTTGACGATGAAGGATAAACTCATAACGGCGCCGGAAGCGGCCTCCTGGGTGAAAGACGGGATGCACCTTGGGATGGGGGCAGGGATGACGATGAACCCCATGGCGGTGGTGCGGGAAATCATCCGTCTGGGGGTGAAGGGCCTGACCCTGACCCCGGTTCTCACCGGGGGATACGTGGCGGATCTCTTGATCGGCGCCGGCTGCGTCGAGACGGTCCAGTTTCCCCAGATCGTCCTCGATGAATTCGGCCTGGCCCCCAATTTCCACCGGAAGTGCGAGCGGGGTGAGCTCAAGCTCCTGGAGACGATCTGACCGGCTCTGCTCTTGGGACTCCAGGCTGGGGTCCATAACCTGCCGTTCATTCCCGTCCTCGGTTTCCTCTATTCCGATCTGATGAAGGTGCGCCGGGACCTCAAAACCGTGCGCGACCCCTATTCCGGCAACGAATATGTCGTCGTCCTGCCGATCATGCCCGATATCGCCGTCATCCATGCCGCCAAAGGCAACCGCAGTGGGGAGATCGTAACCGATGCGACCCGTAATGACCGGCTCCTCGCCATGGCGGCCAAGAAAACGATTGCCGTCGTGGAGGAACTTGTGGAACCGGAAGCAGTTCTGCCCGGGCACCAGGAGGTCTTTGTGGCTGCCGTGCATATCGATGCGGTGGTCCTGGCCCCGTTTGGGGCCCATCCGACGGCTTGCCAGGGAATTTACGAAACCAGAGCGGGTATGGCAAAACTGGACAGGTGCATAAGTGGGAGGATTGTTCTA
>DYRD01000008.1 GCA_020718905.1 Syntrophus aciditrophicus
TGCCTTTGCGGCGGCGGGAAGCGATTATATAACCGTCCACGTGGAAGCGGCCACTCATCTTCATCGTACCATCACCTATATCAAGGACAGGGGGAAAAAGGCAGGGGTTTCATTAAATCCGGCCACGCCGCTTGCCCATATTGAACCGGTCCTGACGGATCTGGATCTCCTGCTCATCATGACGGTCAATCCCGGATTCGGCGGCCAGAAGTTCATCCCCTCCATGATTCCCAAGATTCAGGCGGCAAAAAAACTAATCGACTCCCAGGCGCCTCATGTCCTTCTCGAAGTGGACGGCGGCATTACGACCGGGAACATTGGCGCTGTTGCCGCCGCCGGGGCGGCGGCCTTCGTCGCCGGAGCCGCCGTCTTCGGCAGCCCTGACTATGGCCGGACCATCGCTGCCCTGAAAAATACCTGACCATCCCCTTTCAGAAGTTGATCATTAGGCGCGTCTGGAGCTGCTGGTGGTAAACCTAAGGTCACCCGGCCGAGGAGCCTTTGATCACCTTGAGGACCGCAAGGGACTAAGAAATTTTTGCCGTCAGCCTTTCCTGCACCTGCCTTGCCTCGCTTACGATCCTATCCATAACTTCGGCAATGGTCGGTTCGTCGCAAATCAGACCTGTCGCCTGGCCAACGGGGAGGATGCCTTTATCGAGATCCCCATCTTCCGTTGCCAACTGGAAGGCCTTAAAACCATTGGCCATATAGGCCATCTTCACGGCATTGTCCAAACCGGAAGCGAGAATGCCGATGAACAGTTTCAAGTAGGGCATCTTCATCTGTCTGGCAATATCTTTGGAATTGACAAAGGCCGCCGGCAGATCGACTCCCTTCTTGATGGCCTTTTCCGCCGCCTTGGTCTTGAGAACCCGACACCAGATTCCATCCACCCGTCTGGAATAAAGGGTATCCGTCACATCCAGTTCAATGGAAAGATCCTTAAAGTTCTTATGGAGAGGACTCTCCTTCGTCGTCATGAAGCGGGTGCCCAGGGCCACCCCCTCCGCCCCCAGGGCCAGGGCTGCCGCAAATCCCCGACCATCGGCGATGCCTCCCGCCGCCACTACGGGTATCTCCAGGACGTTGGCCAGGCTCGGAATCAGCACCATCGTCGTTACCGCTTCACCATGGGCCGCCGCTTCGTTCCCCGTAGCAATGACACCATCGGCGCCGTAATCCTGGGCCCGCTTCGCGTGGCGGGCATTGACTACGGTAGCGAAGACCTTGCCGCCGTATTTGTGGGCCTCTTTAACCAGCCAGTCACCCTTCCCCAAGGCAAAGTTGATAACCGGAACCTGCTCCTCCAAAAGGATCCTGGCATTCTCTGCGGCCCCGGGCATGAGCAGCGTGGCATTACAACCGAAGGGCTTGTCCGTCAAGTTGCGGATTTCCCGGATGGCCTTGCGCGTCTCTTCCGGATCCATGGGGCCGGTGGCGAGGATACCAAGACCACCGGCCTTGGAGACCGCTGCCACCATCTTCGGAACGCTGATCCAGCTCATCCCGGAAAGGAAAATAGGATACTTGATTCCTAATAGTTCGGTAATTCTTGTCTTCATGATAATTTCTCCTTCAGGAAGCAGAGGTCCCGTGTCCCCTGGTTCATTCTCATCAATATGGCCACTACTTTATTATTCCAGATAGCAAGAATATTTTCGGCGCCGGGTCGAACGCTCATTTACATCCCTTCCCCCCGTTGGTCAAGCAGATTCGCAGCAATAAATAAAGGGGAGCAGAAAACATAGCTCCTCTCCTTGCAAATACTGGCAATAATCAACCCATCCCCACCCCCTGAAGTTTAGGTAATTATGAGTCTGAAACTGTTATTTTTTTCTCTTCAGGATTAGAGGTGCCCTGGGTGACCATGCAATCACAGACCGTCCCGTTGGTGATGAACATCTTGTTGCCGCTGATGACGTAGCCGCTAACGTCCTTGACAGCCCGGGTCTTTTTCCCCGCCGCCTCAGTACCTGCACGGCCTGCTTGTATCAGGAGGATTAAAAGTAATAAAAAATGGTTTCGCTGAGGACGAATTTGGCATACAATCGTTTGCATCGATACCTATGCGCGAATCCGTAACTACGGAATAATAAGTAATTTATAACATACCGGCCACTCCTTGACAAATAAAAAGGCGGGATTTTCATGCATATTATCATTGATGGATACAACCTCATCCGCCAGTCCGACCGTCTCCGTAGGGCGGAGAAATTTACCCTCGAAGAAGGCCGCCATTCCCTGATCCGCTTCCTCATTCCCTACCGGGAACGGAAAGGACACCGGTTGACGGTGGTCTTTGACGGCTGGGACGGGGGCTCTTTCCAGGAAGAACGGGATCGGGAAGGGGGGATCGACATCATCTATTCCCGGAAGGGGGAAAAGGTCGACGACCTTATCAAACGTATGGCGGAAAGATCCGGTGACGAAGTGGTCGTAGTCACCTCGGATCGGGACATCGGCAATTTCGTGGCACGATGCGGTGGTACGGTAGTGGCTTCGCAAACCTTTGAAGCTATCGTCGCCGGGAATCACCTGCCGTCCTCGCTGCGGTCCAACGGTCACGTTAGCACGATATAAGGAAGACGACGATATGGGGCAGGAAAAAAAGGGGACCAAAAAGAAAGGGCCCGCGAAAAAAACCTCCCGGAGGGAACGGGAGTATAATAAACGCCTCGTCAAGCTGTGACCAAGGTAGCGACTTTTTGCGGATTCATCAAGCTCTGCCAGGCGCCGCCTTATCGAAACAGAAGGAGAGGACAAAGCTCTCCAGCAGGAGATGGGCGTCTCGCCCCGTGGTTTTCATCTGCACGTCGAGGCGGGCAAGCTCCTGAATGCATTTGATCAGGGCGGCGTCAGAAAAACGATGGGCCCGCCGGCAGGCCTGATAAACTACGTATGGATGCTCGTCCGCAAGATCACCCAATTCCCCTTTTTCCCGTGCGCCGACCAGGGACTTGATCTCCGGAATTACCTGCCTCTGAAACTGACCGTAATCCATCCCCGTCTGCCAGGAACCAAGCCGCCCGCTGTTTATGAAGATCCGGGCGTGGAGGAGGAAACGGATCTCCCGGACTAACATGGATAAGACCACCAGGGGTTGCACCCCCTGATCTCCAATCAGGTCTCTAAGTACGGTCAGGGCTTTGGAGGCCATTTTATCCCCCAGGGCGGTGGTCAGGTCAAAGATATTGTCTTCTTTTGTCTTCCCGATTACCTGCTCGACATCCTCCTGTCGAATCTGGCTCCGCTCACCGGTGAAGGCCACCAGCTTTTCCAGGGCGCGGGTGGAAGAGTCCAAATCAAAACCCGTTTTCCTGCCCAAGGCAAGCCAAGCTGCGGGAGCCAGAGATTTGCCGCTTCTTTCCAGCAACTCCCTGGTTTTATCCATGAGCAGGCGCTGCCCGCGCGCCTCGCCCTTGGCTGCCGAAAATTGGAGAACCCGGCTGGTATCAGAAATAATTTTCGTCAACCGCTTCCGCTTATCAATACTTGCGGCCGTCAGGATGAGGACGTTCCCGGCGGGTAATCCGGAAAGCAAAAGTTCTTCCAGGCGGTCCGTGTCCGTTTTTCGCCGTTGGGGAAGGAGTTGCCGTTCAACACATATTTCCAGAACCCGGGGCAGCCATTTTTCCCGGTTCTCATCCCCTTCGCCATCCAGGACCCGGGACCATTCTTCCTGGCTGAGGCGCTTCCACCCCCCATCGCGCAAATCTTCGAGAGTCCAACCGGCCATCCCCAGAAAGGTCATAAAATCCTTTGCCGCCCGCAGGGGATCATTATCCAGATGGTCACGGACCTGTCTCAACATGCGCAGGGGCTGCTGACGGGGAGAAAGAAACACCGCCTGGCGGACAACGACAACTTTATGGGCGGGAAGAAGGGGCGCGGCAATCAGTTCCTCACAGAGCTTATCGACATCCGTCAGCTCCGGCTCCATAAAAAACAGATTGAATGCCCGGTCCCTTTCGGTAAGGATGGCAGCAATAATTTTCGTCAAGGCCTCCCGAATCAGGAATGCTTCACCCAAAAGCAGGTAAGAGGAAGCGATCTTTCCCGCTTGCAATTCATGAAGAACCTTTGCAAGGCCGTCTGCGGGGGGGGGGGGGTCAGGGTTCATAATCCGGATACTCAGACAATGACAAATTTCCTGATATGCCTGACAACCTCTTCCGGATCATCAATGATCTGGAAATAATTGAGATCGTCCTTCTCAATCATCAGCTCCTTCATCATCGTCTTTTTCATCCAGTCAATAAGGCCCTTCCAATACTCGCTCCCCATGAGAATCACGGGGAAACTCTTGATCCGTTTCGTCTGGATGAGAGTCAGGGCTTCAAAGAGTTCATCGAGGGTGCCGAAGCCGCCGGGAAGAATGACATAGGCCATGGCATACTTGACAAACATGACCTTGCGGATAAAAAAATATTTATAATCGATGTGGATATTTGCGTAAGGATTGGGCTTCTGCTCAAAGGGCAGGAGAATGTTCATGCCCACTGATTTCCCGCCCCCCTCGACGGCCCCCTTGTTGGCGGCCTCCATAATCCCCGGACCGCCCCCGGTGATCACACTGAAGCCCTCCTGGGCAAACCTCCGCGCCAGAACCACCGTTTTTTCGTAATACGGGTCCCCCGGTTTGACTCGCGCCGAGCCAAAGATGCTTACCGCATGATTGATCCCCGACAAGCTCTCAATGGCATCGACAAACTCCGCCATAATACGGAATATACGCCACGATTCCTGAACAGTCAGGGCATCGACGAGATACTGTTTTTCTTCCAAAGCTTATGAAGATTTCCTTCTCTGAACCTTGGCAAAACGCCGCCTTGCTTCAATAGCCTTTCTTTTCTTCCGCACGGAAGGTTTCTCATAAGCACGGCGCAACTTCAGTTCCTTGAACAAACCGCTTTTAGAAAGCTTGTTTTTAAGAATCTTTAGGGCCTTTTCGACGTCATTGTCAAATACCTTTACTTCCAAAATCACCAGTCCTTTCTATTCGATTTTCATCGCTATCCTACAGAATTTTATTTTTGGCGACTTTCGCGGAGCCGTCCTTTTTCATTTTACCCGCCAGAGGGCGCAAAAAAAGGGCGGTACGGCGCCTTCACATTTTGCTTGTGCCGTGACCTACCCTTTGTTGTTACAGATATTTAATCACACCCCTTGCTTTGCGACAAATAATCCCTGAAGCACCCTTGAAAACTCTTCGTTTTGTTTGGGTTTTCCCACGGCAACCCCCCCATGCCGTTGCCCTGATCGCCGCGGGCGGGGATATTTTTATGAAAATCCCCTGTTCAAGAAATTAGGCATATATACGATCAGAAGCAAAATCGCAACAAAAAAATGTGAAAATTTCCATTCGGCCTTAGGGGGTGAATTTCTTTCATACCCGTAAGGCGTGAGCGAAGATATGTCTGGGGCCGACGTCCAGGCCATATCTTAACCTTCCTGGGCAAGATCATGATATTTTGTTTCCAACAAATGATCCTTTAATGTCTCTTCTTCCGGCGTCAGGGCCCCTTCGGCAAAAGCAACCTCCCACCCGTCTTGAAAGGCCCCGAGAAGGCTTTTACATACATCCTCCTTCGTTACGGACCGGGGGAGATGCTCATAGAGAGACGTCACTTTTTCCTGTAGGGCTTGCATCCTCCTTGCCCGTGGTTCCCCGTGGGACAGGGTGACGCCACAGGTCTTTTCGGGATCAAAGCTCATCAGGAGGGATCCGTGCTGCAGAAAAACACCTCGGGATCTCATTTGGGCGCTGCCGCAGATTTTCCTTCCCTTCACCAGCAGTTCATGGAGGGAAGGAGCAAAGAAACACGAGGCATCCAGTGAGCCCTTTCTCGGCGCCCTTCCCTCTGCCGAGAGAATCGCCTCCAAGCCGAGATCGTGCAATCCCCGGACAAGACACCGGCTGATTACCTGGTATGTTTCCAAAATGGTAGGGGGGAAGAGAGAGGTATTTTCCCGAGCAATGACGGCATAGGTCAGGTCATCGTCATGATAAACCGCCTTGCCGCCCGTGGGACGCCGGACAACGGTCACCCCACCCTTCCGGCACGCCGGGAGATCGATTTCCCGGTCGACGTGCTGAAAATAACCAATCGAAACGGCGGGGGTCAACCACCCGTAAAGACGTATTGTCGGCGGTCCTCCCGACCTTTGCACCTCCTTGAAGATGGCCTCGTCAATGGCCATGTTTTCCCGGGGCGGGTATCTATGGAAAGGCACAAGCCGCCACGCCGCCAAACGGCCCTATTCTCCTTCCACTTCCTGAAGGATAAAATCGTGATAACCCCGGGAGTCGAGAAGATCATCCAGTTCGTCCAGATCATTTATTTCCACGACGATCATCCACCCCGTATCATGGGGATCGCTGTTGACAATACCGATATCGTCAATGAGATCCTCGTTTACATTGATCACATTACCGGTCAAGGGAGAAATAAGCTCTACCATTCCCTTGGCAGCTTCAATAGCGCCGAATGGCTCGTCTCTTTCCACCTCCGAATCGATCTCGGGAAGCTCTACGGAATGTACTTCTCCAAGCTTCTCCTGGGCCAGATCCGTGATCCCCATGGTAGCCAGATCGCCTTCTACCCTGACCCATACATGCTCACGACTGTAGAGCAAATCATCTGGAAAAACCTTCATAATCAGCATGTCCTTAGTTTTTATTTATTATTAGATGATCTTCAGTTCCTTTGACATTTTTGTTAAAATCTCACAACCATCCTCTTTCACCAACACCATGTCTTCAATACGCACCCCCCAATGACCGGGGAGGTAGATACCGGGTTCGATCGTCACCACCATGCCTGCTTCCAGGACTTGATCGGACACGGCAGCAAGCCTTGGCGCCTCGTGAACATCCAGCCCGACACCATGACCAGTTCCATGGGAAAAGTGCAACCCATACCCCTTTTTATCGATAACCCGCCTGGCAATCCGGTCAATCTCCCGACAGGGGACCCCGGCTCTCACCGCCTCTATCGCCCGGTCATGGGCGTCTTTGACGATGGCATAGACCTCCCGAAATTTCTTATCGGCCCCACCCAGAACAAATGTACAGGTCTCGTCGGAACGATATCCGGCATGAACAGCCCCGAAATCCATAACGACGGCATCTCCATCCTCAAGCTTCCGAAATCCCGGCCGAGCATGAGGAAGGGCGGTATTCATCCCCGAAGCAACGATGGTGGGAAAAGAGGTTGCTTCGGAACCGAGGGCGCCCATGCGATAATCCATTTCCAAAGCGATCATCCTCTCCTCGACTCCCGGACCAATCCATGCAATCACCTGCAAGAGAGCCTCCGTAGCAATATCCACCGCCTTGCGCAGCAGTGATACTTCCCGATCATCCTTAACGCTCCGGAGCCCGGTCAGCGCCTCTGTCAGGGGTATCAGCTTGCCTGGGGCCAGTTTTCCCCGCAGCTTTTCGTGGAGCTCAACGGAAACGGCTGCTGCTTCAAAACCCGTCCGTTTTGCTTCTTTCTCTCCCAGGGCCGACACGATGCCACCGATTTTATCGCGGTATTGGACAACTTCGCATTGGGGAGACTCTTCGCCGGCCTGGGTGATATAGCGCCCGTCCACAAGGAGGACACCCTTATCGGGCCGGAGGATGAAAACACCATCGCTGCCCGTAAACCCCGTCAGATAACGGATATTGGTCATCTCAAAGAACAAGATGGCGTCAACGCCAAGGCGGGGCAGCCTTTCCAGAAGACGGTCAAACCGCCGTCGATAAGCCGTCGCCTCAGCCACTATCATGGTGGTCTCTGCCCAATTTGTTCAACCACTGCGACAGTTCATGCACAACCGTGGTTTTTTTGTCAATAGGAAGATCACTGATTTTTCCATTTATCAATCCCTGCAGTTCGTCAAGCTGCTGTCGCGCCTCTTTATGGTGCGGGTCCCGGGCCAGGATCGCTTCCAGAATCTCCCTGGCTCCCTCATGATGACCCTGACGGATATAAAGATCGGCCATGGTCAGGGTTTGGAAATCCGTGCTAAGGTCGAGGGGACGGTCCTGTAAACCCTCATCCCCTTCTGGGTCGTCATCGCCGGTAGACGGGGCCGCGACATCATCCCCACCATCCGGGAACAAGGCCGCACTTTTTTTATAAAAAATTCTCGCTTGTCCTTCGTCACCCTGCTGCCGATAGACGTCACCGAAGTTTTTGAACAATTGGGACAGATCACCATTTACAGCATCCAATCTGGTCAGAAAATTTCTGGCCGCTTGGATATTGCCCATGCCCAAGCACGACCGGCAGGCAATGACCGTCGCCGGAATGTCGTCCGGATTGGCAATCAGCCTTTCCTTAGCCAAATTCAAGGATAGGGAATACTGTCCGTTGTCCAGGTAACTATGGGCCTGTCCACGGAAATCCGGCAGGCCGCTCATAGGATAAATTCGCATATCTTGCTGTTTTTACAATGCATATCACAGATGACGGGTCAAGCTAACATAGCCCCTATAACGTGTCAAGAGGAGAATGGAAATGCTTCTTATCTCATACATACGCTCAGCACTTCAACAAAGTCCGTATCTCCGTTTAAGACCTTGAGGATGCCGCTCTGCATGAGCGTTCGCATTCCCTCATCTCTGGCCGTTTTTCTGATCGCGGCAATGGATCTCTTCCCGATGATCATCTGCTTGATGTTATCCGAGGCAACCAGGAGTTCATAAAGCCCCATAATCCCTCGGTAGCCTACGCCATGACATTCCGGACATCCTTTGGCCCAATATATGGTCACCGATTCATCATAGGGCAAATTCAAGCGGCTAAAGTCCTTCTCTCCGAAATTTCTGGCCAGATCCTCATATTCCTCACGCCGCGGGTGGTAGGCCTCCCGGCAATGCAGGCAGAGCCTTCGCACCAAACGCTGCGCCATGACACACAAAAGAGAATCAGCGAAGGCGAAGGGGTCAATTCCCATATCGAGGAGACGGATGATGGTTTCCGGGGCGTTGTTTGTGTGCAGGGTGGTCAATACCAAATGTCCGGTCGTCGAGGCATCAACGCCCATCTTGGCCGTTTCGTAATCCCTCATCTCTCCGACCATGATAATGTCCGGATCGGCCCTGAGAAAGGCACGCATGGCATTGCCGAAATCGAGGCCTATTTTGTGATGCACCTGCACCTGCCTGATCCCTTTCTGGGTAATCTCGACGGGATCTTCCACCGTCCAGATCTTCACCCCGGGCCGGTTCAGGACATGAAGCACCGCATGGGCCGTGGTTGTCTTGCCGGAACCCGTAGGCCCGACGAGAAGGATCAGGCCATAGGGCTTTTTCATGAGGCCCTCGAACCGCTCCCGGGTGTCCGGCTCCATCTGCAGCTCCCCCATGGTCATGATCTTTCCCCTGGTGAGAATCCGCATCACCACATCTTCCACATAGCCGTGGGTGGGAATGGTCGCTACCCGCAACTCGATGTCTTCTCCATTCGGACTTTTATACTGGATCTTCCCATCCTGGGGAAGACGCCGCTCGGTGATGTCCAGATTCGACATGATCTTGATCCGGGAGACAATCGCCGCACGATAGTCGTAATGATGGGTCTTAAAGGAGACGCACTCCCCGTCGATGCGGAAACGGACATAAACCTGTTTTTCTTTGCCATCCGGTTCAATATGAATATCCGAAGCCCGCTGGTTGCACGCTTCCGTGATCATTTCATTAACCAGTCTGACGATCTTGCTGTCCGCTTCCGAGACGCCCTGCCCATTGAACCGGGATGCCTCATCAATCCCATAGAAATGATTAATAAACTTGATTATGTCTTCCCTGGTTGCCGGATAATAATCCACCTCCTTCGCACGGAGCAGGTTTTCGATCATATCCTTCTTCAGAAGGTTGTCGGGATCATCGATGACTACCCGGATGCGTCCCGCCTCCCTGCCGAGGGGCGCCCAGAGCTCCCGGCGGAGGAATTCGTAGCGCAGACTGCGGAGGAGTGCCTCCGGAACTGGGTGATTCACATTAAAAACGATCTGATGATTGGCCTTGGCAGGTCGTGGTTTCATAGTCGGAAAGCTGAGAATGGCATTATTTCCCGTGTCATGTAAGCGACATAACGCTAAACATTAATGACGTCAAGTCCTATCATATGGGGGCTCATCCCCCCCTGGGCAAAAGGCCCCGCCGCCGGCAACAGCCTGATCAACGCCCGGGCTGAAACCGTCGCCGCTAAACCCAGTTTCCGCCATGCCTTCCGGAAGCGCCGCTGTCTCATCCTCGCCGACGGTTTTTACGAATGGCAGCAAACGGAAGGTCCCGTAAAAAGGCCTTGGTTCATTCACCTGCGGTCCGGCCAGCCCTGCGGTTTCGCCGGTCTTTACGAGACGTGGACCTCCCCGGAGGGTGGCGCCGTTCACTCCTGCACGATCATCACGACGAGAGCCAATCAAGCGCTGGCAGCCATCCACGACCGCATGCCCGTCATTGTTCCCGGAGCCGCTCAAGCCGTCTGGCTCAATCCTGAGAACGGCTGCCGGGAGGAACTTCTTCCCCTGCTGGCCCCCTATCCGGCAGCGGAAATGGTCTGCCGTCAACAGTATCCCGGGCCATTCTGAGGAATGTAGTTTTTGCTTTTCAAAGCTCCCCTATGTAAAGCAGCTCACACGGCCCATGCGACTTAGGTCACCCTTTAACTGCAAGACATCTATTGACTTTATAAGACAAGAAGCATTATCCTAAAATTGCAGAATAGAAAAAACAAGCGCCTTTTTTACGGCTTGATGGAAAGCCGTACTCCCGGCGCGGCTGGCATCCAGAAAACTCATCAGCAAAGGCAAATCGTATTTCCCGCTCAATCATGAGAAGCAAGCTAAAATGGAGCGCTGTCCCGGGCTTTCAATACTTGAGTATATCTTGATTTCCCTCTTGATCTGTCCTATAATACACGCCGTTAATGGAATGACGGTATGATTGGTATGCAAACAAATAAAACCAATAATCGGCCGGGATTTTCCCTTATTGAGCTGCTGATCGTAATTGCTATCATCGGCATCATGAGTACGGTGGCCGCAGTTGGCTGGCGGACTTATGTTGATCATTCAAATTTAAGAACCGTGGCGCGGGGGATTGAGGCTGATTTTTTTAATGCCAAAGGAAAGGCAGCTGGAGAAAATACGGATTATACAATAACATTGAATCTTGACCAGCAAAATTACACCGTATCGGGATCTACGACGCAAACGAAATCGCCTCAATCCCTTGTCAGCAATGCATCGGATATTAGAATCTCATCCGTCACGTTGGCCGGTGTAGGCACCGTAACAAGCGGTACGGCCACGATTACCTTTCAGAGAAGAGGGACCTTCAACCCGCCAACCGGCAGCAGCATCATCCAAAACAGCAGTGGATCAACGGCAGCCATAACCTTTAATACCTCAGGGAGAACCTATGTACGTTACGCCTGGTAACGACAGAGGTGTCGGCTTGGTTGAGGTTGTCATTGCCATGTTCTTGACGACCGTGGCGGTATTGGCGATCCTTTCTCTGCAGGCGCCGGCCTGGAAAGCCACGGCAAGGGCAGACTATCTCGGCAGGGCGGCAGAGATCATGTACCGGCAACTGGAGAACACGGAATCATTTATCATGAATCCCTGTAATACCGTGACCACAGGCGGTCCCACGACAGCTACCGTGATCACGAGTGGACAGAGCGCCTCTATTTCCGGGGATGCAACCTTCACGGTGAACACCACCATAACACTTATCGGCACGAATCTTTGGCGGGTTGACGTTCAGGTTACCTGGCCACCACTGAATAACACAGGCATCAGAAGCAGCGTCATCGTCGCCAAACAGCAGTTTTTCAAGAGTGGATGCTAAATTAAGCATGACCAAGGGTTTACCCTGGTTGAGATTCTCGTGGCGATGGCCATTGGTTTGATCATGCTGACGGCTATTTATACTGCCGTTAATACCGCCCAGAGATCAACTTACGGCATAGAAAGAAAGGTCGTTGCCCAGCAGGACGCCCGAGCCGCCCTGGAGCTTATGGCCATGGAAATTCGCATGGCATCATACGACAGAAATATGGACAATGCCATCTGGGTTAATCCTGCGAGCACAGCAGCAACCCCCTGTTTTAGCACGTCACCAAATCCTACCTACAAGGGCATTCAGGAAGCGACTCCTTTTGCCATCACCGTCGAAATGGACATCAATGATAACGGCATAATAGATAACACCCCAAACAATTCTAATGAAACGATCAAATATGTTTACCAGGCCGCAAGTCAATATATCACCAGGTCAACGAATTGCGGCAGTGCTCAGCCCTTTCTGGGAGACGATCCTACCAGCGGCAGGCCCCTGTCCACCAGGGCTGTTAATGATCAAAACGGCAATGGCGTATATGATACAGGCATTGATGTACCGATCTTTCGATATTACGACGGGGCAGGTACGGAGATACCGCCTGCAAACCTGCCGGCCTCCATACCGAATATAAGGGTGATAGAGATCACGCTGGTCGTGGAGACGGAAGATGTAGATCCTGCCTCGAATCAAAGACGCAGTATGGTTTACTCTACTCGTATCATACCGAGAAACCACGGGATAAAGCAATAGCATTATGAAAAACAACATGTCCGGGCGAATAAAGAGGGGGGGAGTAATTAGTTCAGCAAGGGGGTTTGCGCTGGTCGCCGCCATCCTCGCCTGCCTCATCCTCATGGCATTGGCCATACTGGTCATCTCGTTATCCACGGGCGATCTGAGAACCAGCGCCACCGTCGTCGGGGACAAAAAATCGCTGTCCGCGGTGGAAAGCGGCATCCATAAGCTTTCGCAGAATTTTGACCCCTCCGCGACCACCGCCAATTTCGGGCTGGGGGCCAGCACCACCTGGCAAAATGTTGACGCAACAAATGATCCCGGTTCGCAGTATCGATATTCAGCGGCCGCAGCAAGCACCATGCCGCCTTTAACGCTGGCGGGTTACTCCATGGAGGCGGGGCAGGGATGGGGAATGACCAGGTACAACATCATTGTGGAAGGGCAAAATACGAACTACAATACCAGGGCGCAGGTAGATGTCGGCATCGGTTACGGTCCCGTACCCACCGGCACCATGTACCAGTGAATGCCTTAAACGATGCCCGCCACGGGGAAGTGTCAAGGGGAGGCAAAAAATGTCAAAATCCAGGATCATGCTGATAGCGATTATTCCATCCCTTTTATTGATGGCAGCTCTCAATCAGGCTGGCGCGGTAACGGGAAATCTGCCGGCCGTGACAGCGCCTTCCCGGGTGAAAATGTTGAAAGTCACCGGCGTCGTAAAAAATCCAAAGCAATATTCTCTACCTGGGAAACAATAAGGGCTACAACCTGAGCAACGTCAAGGTAATCGAATCATATGACCGCAACAACCGCATCTCCGAGAAGAAAAGGATGGCGGAAATGTTGTTTATCAACGGCACCCTAAAGGAAGTCACCATTCGTTAATCATCCTGGGTAAGCTTCAAGGAGGAACCGATATGAAGAGAGCAAGATCATATATTTATATAATTGTCGCTTTATCCCTGATTACGTTTCTATCCTCGTTGAACCCAGGCCCCGCGGCCGCAGACGAACAGGAGCTTTTTACCTCCGGCTCGTCTGTACAACCTAACGTCCTGATGATGTTGGATAATTCCCAGAGCATGGACGAGGATTTTGTCGGCAACTCTGTCTGCCCCTGGGCGGCAAACAGCAGGCTCGTCGAGGGGAAGCGGGCCCTAAGAACCATCGTCACCAATTACGCTTCCAAAATGCGGTTGGGTTTGATGACTTACAATCTCGGCAGCGTCGCGAATTATCGCCTCCATAACGCCGCATATTTTGCCTCCTGTGAGCCGAAATCCTACTGCCCGGACCCGCCGGCAGCATGTGCCGACTATTGCAAAACGGATAACCCGGCAAGCGGAGTGACCTGTCAGGCGTCCTGTTTCACCCAAAACAGCTCGTTTGATGCGACCTACCGCGATGAAATCATAACTACGGGAACAGGTTACGCCGTCGGCACGGAACAGCGAAACCGTTATTGCGACCTCGTCTCTCCAAAAAAAAACCGCTACCCGAACCCCACGGACACCTCCCGATATGTTTACTGCCGCATCCACGGAACATATTACACCCCGAGCAATCAAGACACCGCCTTCTTCTATGCGACGGGGTACAGTCCTAATGAACTGGTTAATGATAATTATAGATGCTATTCAACAAAGATAGGAACCAGCGACGGGACCGATACCGGCGCCAATCCCGGTCAATACAGCAGTTACGCTACAGGCGGCACCTTTTTCCCGACGGATGAAGATATCGCGCTGGGATTCAAAGACTTTGGCCGGCGGATAAGCTGGTATTACGTGGGCAGGACCTGGTATGGAAACAGCTCCCCCGGTAACGGCTACTTGCATACCGCCTGCAGCAACAACCTCAGCAACAACAGCCAGCGGGATGCGTTGCTGGCGAAATTAGAGATGAAGGAAGGGGACGAAGCGGGATATATGGGCTGCAGCAGTGGCAACACGTGCTCATATATCGTCAATGCCGGCCTTACACCCACGGCGGGCACCTTTCAGTCGGCCATCGACTATTTCAAGGGTTCGGGGGGCTACACGAGCCCGATTTCCTATTCCTGCCAGAAGAACTTCGTTGTTTATGTGACGGACGGCCTTCCCAGCGTCAACACAAGCGGGGGAACGGATACGGCCACCAACCTGATGCCGACCGTGCTGGGTAAAATCGATGACCTCAGGGCCACGGTCATGAGGATAGGAAGCACGGACTACACCTTCAACATCAAGACGTATATCCTGGGCATGGCCCTGACGGATGCCGCCAAGACCCATCTTAACAACATGGCGTCCCACGGCGGCACGGCGCAGGTGGACGGCGCGGCCTATTACGCCGATGACACAACGAGCCTGAGCAATGCCCTGAACAATATCTTCTCCGATATTGATACAAGATCCTATACCTTCTCCACGGCATCCGTGTCGTCTTCCCGGCTTGCCGATGAGAATTATCTCTACGAGGCCTCTTTTGCGCCGACCAGCACCGACCCCTTCTGGAAAGGATACCTGAAGAAGTGGTCGTTAAAAGCCGACGGGAGCCTGGATCAGGAACTATGGGAAGCGGGTTCCGTGCTCAGGAATACCTCGGCTTCAGACAGACATATATATACCTTGATCAACGGCGACTTAAAAGTTTTTGACACCGGCCTGGGCTATGCTTATCTCAACGTGGCGAATCAAACCGTCGCGGACGGCATCATAAATTATATAAGAGGGGGAAGCGGAAGCAACCCGGAGGACTGGAAGCTGGGAGACATCTATCATTCCAACCCTATCACCATCGGGTCACCCTCGCCGTTTTTCTCAGACTTCCGGGACAGCAGCACCAACAATGCCTTCACGTCTTTCCGGGACGCCCACCCCCGGGCCAGCAATTGTTCCGACGGCGGGACGAGATGTGCGGGCTACGGCAACCGCCTGATCATTGCCGGGGCCAACGACGGTCAATTCCACGCCTTCAAGGGAACGGACGGATCTGAATACTGGAGTTTCATCCCCCCCAACCTGCTGCCCAAGCTACAGTATCTCGCCCATACAAGCAACCCCCTCGCCACGCCGGTTCCCGAACATATGTTCTATGTTGACGGCCCTGTAACCGCGGCGGACGTCTGGCTCGGCAGCGGAGATGGAACAGCAAAGGCCAAAACTGGCGGAACCAGCGACTGGAAGACCCTGGCGATATTCAGTGTGGGAAGAAACGACCGGGACTATACGGCGGCGGATAAAAGTACCGTGCCCCAATCCACCAAATACTGGAGCTGGAATTCTTCCTGCGACGGCAACCTCAAAGAAACCTACGACAGCTCCGACACTGCCCATACATACTATTACTGCGGTTACTACGCCTTTGATTTTACAGATGTTACGAATACTTCGCCCTCATTTCAATGGAAATTGAACATCAACACGACAAAATATTCCCCCCACACCGTATGGCCGTACCTGGGGGAACCGTGGAGCAAGATGACCGGCGGCAGGGTAATAATAAACGGCGACGAAAAATGGGTAGGGTTCATCAGCGGCGGGTATAATGCGGCCGATTGCTCCGGAAGAGGAAGCTGCGATACAAGAGGCAAGGGTGTCTTTGCCGTTGATTTAAGCGACGGTTCCATCATGTGGTCATACACCCATGCCAATCATGCCGATATGGACTATTCCATCGCCGCCCCTCTCGAACTGGACAGGGTCATTACTCGTGGACAAGTTAAGCGGGAGCGATAAATTTCCTCTTTACAACCAAATGACCGTCGCCAAGGACAGCTTGGGCAATATCTGGCTTTACTGGGCTACGGGCGACAAGGTGGATCCGGCGGGCAGCGGACCGGCAGGGTATGTGTATGGTCTAAAGCCCCTTCGGTGCGTAAACTCCAGTGGTACGCCCGCACCATGTATCCGGAATGACCTGGATAACATAACTTCCGTGCAACAGGCGTATTGCGGGGAAACTTCCAAAAAAGTGGGATGGTATATCAACCTGGCGGGAAATTCTGAGCAGGTCCTGGCAGAACCCGTCGCCTTCGGAAATGTCCTTTATTTTACGTCCTTCGTCCCCGCCTCGGGAAGCAGCGCTTCCTGTACGAAGACCGGCACGTCGTATCTGTATGGTATCAACATCGATAGCAACTCCGCTATCTGCGGCGTCGGAGCAGGCGTTTTTACAGGGTCGGCAAGAAGGATGGGAATTGGCGTCGGGATAGCATCGGCGCCTCCAATAAAAACCGTTGCCGAGCGCAGCTTACGGCAAAGCCAAAATCTGTCATTCACGCAGTTATTTTGAGCGATAAATTCATCATGACGCCTATGCTTAATATATTTCATTATTTCCGCCTGGGTGTTTCTGGGAGCGAGGGATAACTTCATTGAAAAGAGTAAAGGCAACACCGGTGAAGGCGATCCCCATTCCCCGGTCCCGGACCAAACAGCGGCAAGGAAAACCCGTAACGCAGCAGCAGAAGCAGAAGTTTAGCGTCAAGAGCGCCATTGTCGCCTTTGCCGCATTCAGCGCGGTGATAATCATCTGGCAATGGGATCGCTCGTCCGTGACCACACCCGCCGTTGTCCAGACGGCGCCAGGGGTGGAAACGGCGGCTATTGGTGCAACCGTACCGGCAGCGGCAACCTCAACAGCCGCCGGGGCTTCGACGGCAAAAAATACGGCCGGGGCAGAAGGAGCCGGGCTCATCATCGCCGCCATCCGGATCACCCCGCACCAGCCCCTTGCAAAAGATCCCCTCACCGCGATCGTCTCCCTCGCCGGCGGCGACACCACGGGCACAACCTTCTCTTATCAGTGGAAGTGCAATGACAAGCTCATCCCCGAAGCAACGGCCAATGTCCTGAAAGATATCCCCCTCAAACGCCGGGATCGGATCAGTGTTGTGGCAACAGCCTTCCGTGACGGCGTCGCCGGACCGGCTGCGGAGAGCCAGCCCGTTGTTATCTACAGCCTGCCACCGTCTTTGGATATGAAGATATTAACACCCCAGGTCCGCATGGGGCTGCCGATCGAAATCCAGTTGACGGGAGTCGCCCCGGACGGCGACAAGGTCGTCTATTCTCTGATCTCTCCCTTCATAGATGGAATGGCCGTCGACGCAAACACGGGAAAGATTATGTGGACACCTGCGCGGGTGTCCAAGGGGAAACTGAAATTCGGCGCCGCCGCAACGGACACCGACGGCAACAAGACGCTGAAAGTCTTTGAACTGGATATGGGGATAGAGCAGGAGCCGTAAGACGGCAATTATTCCGTTTCCGAATCAAACTCCGGCGTTTGGTTGCATACCGCACAGCATGAAAAATAACTTGATCGTTCTATTTTCATAGCGGCGTACTGGCTAATTAAGGTTCTCGTCGCGCCACTCCTCGCAACGACAAGATTTAAAACCCTCAAAGGGCTATCTTCGGTGGCGTCATCCCTCCGAATCTCATCTCTCAGCGGCGCGACTTTGCCTACATCCGGGTATGAGCCGCTTCCTCCGCCTTAAGAATCCTGGGGGTTACAAAAATTAAGAGCTCCCGCTTCGTCTTACTAATCTGCTGATACTTGAAAAGCCAGCCCAGGCCTGGAATCTGGGACAACCAGGGCACGCCCGAGCCTCCAATGCTGTCTTCCGTTTTAAGAATGCCGCCGATAACAACGGTGTCCCCGTCCTGGACAACGACCTTGGAATCGACACTGCTGACGAAGAAGGGATAGTTCCCCTGGAGATCCTTTTCCGCCCGGTTAGGACGGTCGTTTTTTGCCTTGATCTTCATCAGGATATGACCGTCCGTCTTGATTTCTGGGGTAACATCCAATTGCAGTGTCGCCTTCCGATAAGTTGTCGTCGCAGGATTGGTGGAAGTCCCCGGCGTCACCACGGGGATATCCTCCCCCTGCTCGATTATCGCCTTCTGGGTGTCTTGGGTAAGGACCCTGGGGGAGGATAACACCCGGCCTTTGGCATTGGTTTCCAGGGCTCCAATCTGGGCACTCAGGATCGCATTCGATCCACCTACAATTATCCCCAGCGTCGGCGCAAAAGTCGTAGCCAGTCCCAGGGCCAAGGAGTCCTGGGTCAAGGCGATGCCGGTTGTCAATTTGGTCAGGGGCGACGTCAAGGCAGCAGATCCGCCCAAAATACCCAGGCTGTAATTTCTGTTCCCCTGCCCATCCCTGCCACCAAGGGCGGTCGAGACGCCAGCGCCCCATAGAACCCCGAGGTCACGTAAAAACGTCTCTTCAACCTCGAGAATCTTCGCCTCGATCATCAGCTGCTTCAGCTTCCCTTTTTCAAGGAGGTCCTTGTTTTCCGCCGCTTTTTTGGCATCCTCCTCCTTCTGACGGTTCTGGAGACTCGTCATTCTGTCGGCTTCATCCTTTTTTGCCTGGTCCGCGGTCATGACACTGATGACGTCGCCGGTCCGCTTCTGGGCAAGCCCGCTGATAGCAAGAATCGTGGCGAGGACCTGCTCCCAGGGCACATTCTCCATGCGCACCGTCACATTGCCCTTGACATCCGGACTGGCAACGATATTGACATTCCCCTGTTCCGCCAGCAGCCTCAGGACACCGCGGATATCGGCTTCCTGAAAATCGACGGAAATGATTTTTCCTGCCGGGATATGAGCCTGCGAGGCTCCTTCCGGGACTAAGGACGCCCCTGCCTTCTTATCGGTCTCCGCCGCCATTCCCACCGTTTGTTCCGCAGTGGCCGCCGGCAAAGCGGCAACATTGAAATCGATAATGACCAGATTGCCCTCCTGGCGGACGCTGTAGGGAACAGCTTCCCGCAGTTCGATGACGACGCTAACGGTCTGTTTTCCCGCAATGCTTGCTTGTTCCGGCACGGCCAGGATGACGTTGCTCAGGGCTCCTTCCCCGAAGGATTTTCTCAAATCCGTCGGGGCAAACATGTTCTCCATTTTAACGGCTATTGATCTGCCGGCGAGTTTTTCAACCTGGACCCCGGCCTGCCGCGAGGCCATAATGGTCACCCGCTCTTTACCGGCCATCTTCTCAAAAACGACATTTTCCAGGTAGCCTGTCGGCGCGGCGGGCACCGCCGCGCCTGTCCCCTCGCCTTTTACCGCACCCACCGTAATCGACAAGCACAGTACACATAAAAAACAAAGGGCAAAACCCACCGACCATTTTTGTTTTTTCATGGTTTTACCTCTGCACTTTCTTTAAGAAGTTTCATTTCCACCTTCTTTGCCCCTGTCTTCCCCCTTTTTCCCCCTGCCGTGGGTTCTTCGATAACTACTCTGTCTCCGCTGATTCTTGCCACCTTGCCATTATTCATCCCCATGGGGGTGCCCACGGACAGGGTATAATACTTGCCGGCCGTATCCTGAACGACGGCGGTTCTGCCTTTTTCATTGCCTCCGATGCCGACTAGCCTGAATTGCTCGATCCCCGCCCGCTGGAGGGGCGAAAGGGGTAATTTCTGCTGCTGTTTTTTCAGCTGTGCCTCTTTCGATTTCCTCAGGGCTAACTCGGCGTCCACAAAAGGCTTGAAGGGATCCGGCTTGCCTTTCGGGTCATAGCTGAAGAGGAGCGACGCTGCCGACGCCTTGGCGGCAGCATCAATGGCGGCAGGGGCGCTGCCCTTGACGTCTCCTGACGAGGCGGCGGATCCAACCGCGCCCCCCCAGCCCCGGCGGCAAACGATGATGCCCATGAAGACAGAACGATGATGAGCCTAGTTCTTTTTGGCATCCGGCACGCCGCCCTTATCTCCCGCTTTTTCGGTAAACATGTACGTTTTGACCACACAGGTGGTGTTGACGACCCTTCCCCGTCCCGGCACATCCTTGGCGTCACCGATGGAAATATCCTCGATGTTGATTATTCTGGGCAACTTCGCAATCTTGTCAAAAAAATAGACCATGCTGGTGAAACCGCCGGTGATATTAACTTTTACGGGGATTTCTTCATAGAATTTATCCGGCAGCAGCGACGGCGCCTTGGGGCCGTCCTTTTTTTGGTCTCCCGGGTTTTGATCGGCTCGCTGGTCCGATGGTTTCAGGTTGGCTCTTACCTCCGCCCCTTTTCCCGCAGGCTTCTCCACAGGCTTTTCCGGTGGTTTCGGTTCAAAGAGGAGAAAATCGATGCCTCCTTCCCTCCCCGCTACGGAAACGGCCTGAAAAAGGCCGGGGATCTCCCGCTGATCGGGAAGTTTCGTCAGGGCAAGAGTGAGGGCTTCCTTCAAAATAGCGACTTCCTTCAGGTATTTAGCTTTTTGTGCAACAATCCTTTCCTTTTCTGCGATCTGCTGTCCTAATTCATCCGCTTTCATCTGCAGGGCACGACGCTTTCCCCAGGCATCGTTAAAAAGGAGAAACCAGTAAAAATAGCCAAGAAGCAGGAAGACAACGGCCAGGAGGAGGGCCAGCATCTTCGGAGAGAGTTTTTTCAGGTCTTCGACGGCTATCGCCATTGCTTACACACCGCTCCTCAGGACACAGGAAAGTACAAAGGACTGCAATTTGACCCCCGAAATCTCCAGCTGCTTGGATGAAACCAACTCCACCGATTGGATATACATGGAAACTTCCAGGTTGTTGATAAAGTGAACGACGGCGAAATTATCCCTTGCCTTGCCTTCCAACTGCAAGGATACTCCCGTTTGCGATAATTTTTCCAGCCAGACATCCTTATGTAGGGACTAAGGATGCCACGTCGGCAAGCAGGCGGACCGGGTAATTGCGGTTCTTTTCCAGATTCCCAATAACCCCCAGCTTTTTTTCCAGGATCTTTTTCTCGTTCTTGATCTGCTCAACTTCCCCGATGATCTTGTTCAAGGACATGATTTTTTCATCTTTGGACTTGACGTCCTGCTCTAGGGAACGCACCGAGGCGGTAATCCACAGGTGAACCACACCGATGATCAGGAAAAACAAGATAAAGCAACCGGCAATAATAACGATCTGCTTTGTCTGGGTTTCCTTCTTGGCCTTTTCCTGGTAGGGAAGCAGATTGATCCGGATCATTTGTCCCCCAGTTTTCTCAGCGCCAGTCCGACCCCAACCGCGGCAATGGGGGCAATCTCTTTTATATAATCATCATTCATTATCTTGCGGTTGTAACTGATTGTCCTGAAAGGATTGGTGATCTCCACGGAGACGCCCATTCTTTGGGAAAGATCGTTGGCGACGCCGGGGATGTTGGCCCCACCGCCGGCCAGAAGGATCATTTTTATATCCTCGTCACTGTAAGTCGAGCGGAAATAATCAATTGATCGTTCGATTTCCGAGCAAAGAGGATCGGCAAGAAACAGGAGGGTGGTGCGGAAAAACTCCTCTTTCACGTATTCGTCTCCTTCAGGTCCGTTTAGCTTGATCTTTTCCGCTTCCTCGAAGGGTACACCGTACTGGGATTGAATCGCCTCCGTGATCATGTTCCCACCGAGAGAAAAATCCCGCGTGAAGATGGAGGCGGCGTTTCTTACTACATTCAGAATGGTGATACTGGCCCCGATATTGGCAATAACGACGACATCTTTTTCTTCATATTCATAATTTTCCTGATACATCGTCTCCAAGGCAAAGGAATCCACATCCATGATGGCCAGGGACAATTTGAGAAGTTCGATGGCCTCTGTATATCCTTCAATGATCTCTTTTTTTGCGGCCACGATAATGACGTCGTTCATGTTGTCAAAAGGGAGATATTTGCTCGCTTCGTCACGGATTGTTTCCTGGAGCTCATGAGCATCCATAGTTGGGAACGTGGCTTTTTTGATGATAACGGAATGCCCCGAGAGGGAAGTGACAATACTCTTTTTCATGCAACCGGAATTATTAAAAAAGTGGCTGAGCTCCTCGGCGAGGGCGTCGATATCGACAACGGCGCCGTCAACAATAATCCCCTTGCTCAGGGGAACCGTGAGGAAACGGTTCATGCTGTAGGAGCCCTTGCTGCCGATTATCTCGACAAGCTTGAGGGAACTGGAGCCGATGTCCAGACCGACGAACTGTTTTTTTCCGGGAAAAAGATCTTTGAGATTAAAACTGGCAATGGACTGGAGAGCGACACGATACTTACTTGCTTGCTTCGGCGCGGCGCCGTTTTCCTTCGATTTTGCCGTGACCGCCGGCGAAACGTCCAATTGGTCCTTCTTCTTTGAAAAAAGTGATTTGATATCAAACATACACTATCTTCACCGAGCTAATTGGCGTTTCGATAAACGAGATCCCCTTTCTTAACCATTTCCAGGTCATTGCGGGCAACCATCTCGATATACGCAAGATCTGTCCGCAATAGATGGGCTGTCTTTTTTAACTCTCTGTTCTCACGTTCTATCTCCTGATTCACCTTCTTCAGGGACTGCAATCGCTCCCTGCTCACATAATTATCTACGAGGCCCCGATTGCCGAAAACAATCAAGGCGCCGATCAATAATGCCAAGGCGAGGACATAGCGACCGATTCTCATGACGCCTGCCTATAATGATTAATTTTGTTTATAATAAAGTAAGTTCCCTTCCTTCGCAATAAAAATAACACCTTCGACACAAAAAAATATTATCCCCCATCAGCTGCCGTCAGGGAGGAGCGTCTGTGGTTCTCCCAGCAGAAAATCTCCCCTTTCGATCCATTCCTTCAGAATCCCAGCAATTTCTCTTGCCTTATAGTAGCTGGAAAGGGGTGCCGTGGCAATTTTCTTGCCGTTAAGAACAATCGCACCGCTCCTTAGATCCTGATAGCTCACCTCTCCCAAACTTTTGAGCTCCCCCTTGGGGTAATCCATACTGTAATCGTAGATCTGCGTATAGATATCGGCGTCCTTGACGGCGGTATACCTTGCCATCTCTTCATTGAGGACGGGAATGGGAACCCCGATCCCGACATACAGGGATACCCCGTAGCCAAGCATACTGGCGCCGACCAGCCAGTGGGGGGACATTTCCTTAAGATCGCCGATCGTCGCTATGGTACCCGCCCCTTCCCGGGGAACGCCGTTTTCACCTCACAGGGCATGGGGATTGTGTTGTGTCCCCTGCCAGGCCACATACCCCTGCGCCCCGCCCAGAAAGATCCGCGTTCCCAACCCGATAGTCTTGTAATAAGGATCGTTGAAAAGGGGACTCAATTGACCCGATGTCGAATAGTTGGCATTGGCCATACGGGGACGGAGCATTCCCATGTAGGTATAAATCGTCTTATCGGACATGTTGACGGCGCAACTGTAATTCTGATAGGCATTCCGGGGATTGAACAGGATGGCGTCCCGCATGTCGTAAAGGGTCATGTTCTTCTCCTGCTTGCGGGCGGGATAGCAGTCCGTTCCGTAACCTTCCATCCGCAGCCGAATTACGTTGCCTGCCACGAGGTCTTCGATGACATGTCCGCCGCCGTAATTGAACTCGCCCGGATAAACGCTGTTCAGGGGATCCCCTTCGGCAACCTCCGTCGCCCCGATATAACAGTCGGCGGCGGCGATGCCCCCCCATAGGCGAGGACGTTATTGAGCCACACTCGCGATGCCTTGATCTTGGGGGAGGTATGACCGAAATTGAGAAAAGCCCCCGAAGAACACATGGGGGCAAATGTCCCCGTTGTCACGACATCCACCCGACGGGCCGCTTCCACGTCTCCATGGCGTTCCACCACATCGATCATTTCTTCGGCAGTAACCACTACTGCCTTGCCCTGCCTTATCTTTTCGTTGATTTCCCGGTAGGTTTTGCTCACTTTGCCCTTTTTCATCAACATCACCTCTCATAACGGGGTCAGACTTAGTCCTTAGGTATGGCCGAAGCCGCCTTGTCCTCTTGCGGTTTCATCCAGGACTTCCTTCCGCCGCCAATGTCCCCGGCAGACCTGGTTAATAACCATCTGGGCCACGCGATCGCCCCGCCTTACGACAAAAGAGTTCTTGCCGTGATTGATCATGAGCAGCCTTATCTCTCCCCGGTAATCGGCGTCGATCGTTCCCGGAGAATTAACGAGGGTAATTCCATGCTTCAAGGCTAAACCGCTCCGGGGCCTGATCTGGGCCTCATAGCCGGCAGGAAGGGCAATGACCATCCCGGTGGGAATTACCTCCCGCTGGCCCGGCGGGATCGTGATCTCCCGATCGACGGCGGCGCAAATATCCATACCTGCAGAGTGCTCCGTCATATACCGAGGCAGCGGCAGGTCGTCACACCCCGGCAATCTTACAATGTCAATCTCGACCTCGTTAACTGACAAATTCACCAATCTTAATCAATCCCCTCCTTAACCTTCCCCTTGCCGCGGAGGAGAAAAATATCTTTTATTATCGGAAAATTGTCTTCTTCTCACCTATCCGTTCAACAAATGCAAGGTCAGATCCTTTTCCGACACGGGGCCGATGGCGGCAATCGAGATAACACTCGGATTGAACATCTCCTGGGCCAGATCCTGAATATGCTCATGATTGACGGCGTCGATCTTCGCCACGACATCCTCCGGAGGAACATGCCGGCCAAAGCAGATCTCGTTTTTGGCCAGCCTGGTCATGCGGTTGTCCGTGCTTTCCATGGAAAGAAGAAAATTTCCCTTAATTAGCTCCTTGGCTCCATTTAGCTCTTTTGCCGTCAAGGACTGCTTGGCCATGCGCATCAACTCATCGATAATCAGCCCCAGGACTTCCCGGACTTCTCCCTTACCCGTTCCCACATACACGGCCAGCATGCCCGTATCGATATAGGGGGTCAGATAGGAATGAATGGCGTAGGCAAGTCCCCTTTTCTCCCGAATCTCCTGAAAAAGGCGGGAACTCATGCTTCCTCCGAGGACGGCATTCATCAAGAAACTGGCGTGGCGGCTTTCGCTGACCGAAGAAGGGGCAAGGGTCCCGATCATCATATGGACCTGCTCGAGATCCTTTTCCAGAACGGTAATGCTTGAAGAAACGGCCGGGGGCTGCTCGAAGGCCACTCTTGCTATCTCTCCCCCCATATCCCCGAAGGCCTTTGCCACAAGTTCCACGAGCATCTCATGCTTCAAATGACCGGCCGCCGTCAGGACGACGTTCCGGCACCGGTAACGGCTGCGGAAAAACTTCAGCAGCGAATCCCGGGAGAAACCTTCGACCCGTTCCCGCGTACCGAGGACCTGCATGCCCAAATGATGGTTTTTCCAAAAATTGGCCTCGAAAAAATCGTGAATATAATCGTCGGGAGAGTCCTCCAACATGCTGATCTCCTGGAGGACTACGGACTTTTCTTTTGTTATTTCATTTTCATCGAAACGGGAATGATTGAAGATATCAGCAAGCAGATCGATGGCGAGGGCCAGCTGGTAATCGGATATCTTAATATAGAAGGAGGTCCGTTCCTTGCTCGTAAAGGCGTTCATGACACCCCCGACGGAATCGATGGTGGCGGCGATGTCGAAAGCCGTTCTCCGCTCCGTACCCTTGAAGAGCATATGTTCGATGAAATGGGCGGCCCCGTTGGTCTGGGCGTCTTCATAACGGGAACCGCATTCTACCCAGATGCCGATGGAGATCGAGCGGACATGCTCGATCTCCTCGGAGATAATGCGCATCCCGGTGTCAAGGATCGTCTTATGATACATCCGCCCCCAGCGCTTCCTTCCTGCTCAGGCGGATCTTGCCCTGTTTGTCGATTTCAATGACCTTGACCATGATCACATCTCCTTCATTGACGACATCCGTCACCTTGTTGACCCTATCCTTGGCCAACTGGGAAATGTGGACCAACCCTTCCGTGCCCGGAATGATTTCGACAAAGGCCCCGAAATCAACAACCTTCTTAACGGTTCCGCTATATATCCTGCCGATTTCCGCCTCCTCGGTAAGCCATTTTACCATGGCCACCGCCCGGGCCGCCGCTTCGGCGTCGCTGGAGGCAATGGTGACCGTACCGTCGTCTTCAACATCGATGGTCACCCCGGTCTCGCTGACAATCTGGCGGATATTCTTGCCGCCGCTGCCAATGACATCCCGAACCTTCTCCGGTCGCACCTTCACCGTGGTAATGCGGGGGGAGTAAAGAGAAATATCGGCGCGGGGTGCGGAGAGGGTCAGGAGCATCTTGTCGATAATGTGGATCCTTCCCTCCCGGGCCTGCATCAGGGCCCGCTTCAGGATGTCTTCCGTCAGATTGTCGACTTTGATATCCATCTGCATGGCCGTGACGCCTTCCTTTGTTCCGCAGACCTTGAAGTCCATATCCCCGGCGTGGTCCTCATCGCCGAGGATGTCGGAGAGGATGACCACCTCGTTGCCTTCACTGAGGAGACCCATTGCAATGCCGCCGACAGGGGATTTGATGGGCACGCCGCCGTCCATAAGGGACAAACAGCCGCCGCAGACCGTCGCCATGGAAGACGAACCATTGGAGGACAGGATTTCGGAAACGATACGAATCGCGTAAGGAAACACGTCCGCTGATGGCAAAACGGGGGCCAGCGCCCGGCGCGCCAGATTTCCATGGCCGATCTCCCGCCTTCCGGGGCTACCGATCCGCTTTGCCTCTCCCACCGAGTAGGGGGGGAAATTGTAGTGGAGGATGAAGGACCGTCGTTCCTCACCACCGATAAAATCGATCCGCTGCTCATCCGAAGACGTCCCAAGGGTCATGGCGGCAAGGGCCTGTGTTTCACCCCGGTTGAAGAGGGCTGAACCATGCACTCTCGGAAGGAGGCCAACCTCCGAAGAAATTGGCCGGATTTCCGCAAAGGAACGGCCGTCGATGCGCCGTTTGTCCTGGAGGATCTTCTCCCTCAGGATCTTCCTATCCAGGCCTTCAAAGATGCGACCCACTACGGAAACAAGTGCCGCATCTTCACCGGCGCATTCCTTCTTGGCCTGCTCCCGAAGCTGATCCAGCTTGTCATATCTTTCCAATTTGCGAACGATCTGATAGGCTTCCTTGAGGCCGGCGGTCACCGTATCGGCAACCTTCTTTTCAAGGGCTTCATCTACGGCAACTTCCGCCAAGTTTCTTTTCGCCTTCCCGATGGCCAGACGCATCCGATCCTGCAATGCGATGATGGGACGCAGCGCCTCCAGGCCGGCATTGATGGCGGCAACCAGATCATCCTCGGCTATCTCGTTGGCCTCGCCTTCCAGCATGACCAGATTGACATCAAATTCCCTGCCCTGCGAGCCGGGGACTATTTTCCTTCCCGTGAGAAAGATGTTGAAGTCGCTTTCTTTCAATGCTTCGGCGCTCGGATTGCAGACCAACTGACCGGCGATCCTCCCTACCCGGACACCCGCGATAGGCCCCTTGAAGGGAACATTGGATATCTCGAGGGCCGCCGACGCGCCAATCATGGCCGCCACGCCCGCATCGTTCTCCGTATCCAGGGAAAGGACATTGGCCACAATCTGGGTCTCGAAATAATAACCCTTGGGAATGAGCGGGCGAATCGACCGATCGATCATGCGCGAGGTCAGGATTTCCCTTTCGTTGGGCCGCCCTTCCCGTTTAAAGAAACCGCCGGGGATCTTCCCCACTGCATAGGACAGTTCCTGATAATCAACCGTCAGGGGTAGGAAATCAAGCCCTTCCCGCCCGGTTTTCAGGGATACGACCGTAACGAGCACCACCGTATCGCCGTAGGTTACCAATGCGGTCCCATCGGCCTGTTCCGCCAGGTAATTGGCCTTTATCGACAGATTTCTTCCCACAAATTCGCCCTCAAATATTTCTTTCATCTAATTTGTCATCCTCTCTGTAATGCTATTTTCTAAGGCCAAGACGCTGGATCACGGCTCGGTAACGTTCGACATCTTTTCTCTTGACATAATCGAGAAGCCGTCTTCTCTGACCGACCAGCTTCAACAGTCCCCGCCGCGAATGATGGTCCTTCTTATGTACCTTGAAGTGCTCCGTGAGATATTCAATCCGCGCACTGAGCAGGGCAATCTGCACCTCCGGGGACCCGGTGTCTTTTTCATGCAACTTGTATTGAGATATAACTCCTTGTCTTTTTTCTGCGTCTAACACTTTTCTTCCTCCCTCTTTACTGGTTATCCCAATTTTAATTTTCCTTGAATACTCTCAACAGTTTCATGACGGGGACATCATTTTGAAGACCCGCCAGTTCCCGGCTCCCGCAAAGAAGCTCCGCAATCGCTATGAGTTCACCATTACCAACGGTCAATTTTACCATATCTCCCGAATCAAGAAAAGGAATATCATCACGACGATTTACCATTTCCACCCGGGGGTGCACACCGTCTTTAATTTTTTTCACCCAGGTGTCATCCGGGACAATGGCCTTCATATCGGGAAGCAACTCCGCCATGGAAATCAGGCCGGACCGGACTCGCTCATCATCCCCCGGCCTGTCTTTCCCGTCCAAGACAATCGCCGCCGCCTCGGAAAAAATGCCGCTCCGGGTCCGCCGCAACCCGGCAACACAGGCTCCGCAGCCGAGGAGTTCGCCGACAGCGGCGCACAAAGAACGTACATAGGTTCCTCCCGAACAGGACATGCGAAACGTCACATAGGGCAAGGATATCTGTTCCACCGTCAAATCGTAGATCTCTACCATCCGCGGCGGCGAATCGACAACGATCCCCTGCCTCGCCCACTTATATAGGGCTTTGCCTCGTACCTTGACCGCCGAGTAACGAGGGGGAACCTGTTCACTCCGCCCCAGAAAACCCTGCAGGGCATCAATGACGCTCCGGTCGGTGACCTGGGGCTCTTTTTCTGCCAACACCGCGCCCTCGACATCCAGGGTGTCCGTGCGGACACCGAGGAGCATGGAAACACGATAATCCTTGGTTACGGACACCAGGAAAGGGACGAGTTTCGTCGCCTCACCGACACAAACGGGCAGCACACCGGTCGCTAAAGGGTCGAGCGTTCCCGTGTGACCCGCCTTTTTTACCTCCGCAACCTTCCGGACATCCAGAACAACATCATGGGATGTCATCCCCGGCGGCTTGTCGATGACAACGACCCCGTTCATTTCCAGGCCGATGTGCAAATAACCTCCAGGAGCCTTTTTTTTACGGTGTCAATATCTCCTTCAATCCGGCAGCCGGACGCATTGACGTGCCCGCCGCCGCCGAACGCCCTCGCGACCCGCTCGACGTTGGTCGCACCCTTGGAACGCAAGCTGATCTTAAAATTTCCGTTCGGCAATTCCGTGTAGAGGATGGATATCTCTACGCCCTCGATGGACCTGGGCAAATTGACGAGGCCTTCGGAATGTTCCCAGAGGGCCCCCGTTTCCTCAAAATCCTTAAGAAAGATAACCAGCGAGCCGACCCGGTCCTGACAATCAAAGCTCAGGGTATTCATTGCCCGCGCTAATAAACGGATTTTCGCCATGGGAAAGCTCTCGTAAATATGTTCTGATATCCACTGGGGATCGGCGCCACTCGCTACCAGATGACCGGCCGCAATAAAGGTGTCTTTCCCCGTGTTGCCATAATGGAAATCACCCGTATCGGTGATGATCGCCGTATAAAGATTCGTGGCCATCTCGGCGGTAATGTTCGTTTTCATCGCCGTCAGGAGACGGAAGACAATCTCTCCCGTGGAACTTGCCGCCGGATCGATCAACCTGACCTCACAGAATCCGCCATTGGAAACATGATGATCGATATTGATCAGGGTCTTGACGGCCCCTATCCTGAGGGCTTCATCTCCCACCCGCTCCAGTTCGCTGCAATCAAGAATGAAGGCCACCTCAAAGGAGTCCGGCGGGGGAAGGGTATCAAGGATAATATCCGCCCCGGGAAGGAACCGATAATTATCGGGTGTTTTGTCCTGATTATAGATCGCGGCGTCTTTGCCGAGACCTTTAAGGAGAAGATATACGGCCAACTCTGAACCTAGGGCGTCGCCGTCCAACTTGACGTGGGCCGTGATGAGGAATTTTTGATGGCGATTGATAATGTCAATTATCTTTTGGATCATCCGCAACCTCTTGTTCATGTATCCGGGCAAAAATCGTGTCGATGCGGCTGCCGTAGGCGAAGGACGGATCAGCGTAAAAAACGATCTCCGGGACGTAACGCAGCTCCAGGCGTTTACCAAGTTCTCTTCGCAAAAAACCGGTTGCCTTTTGGAGCGCTTCCTGAGTCTCGGGACGGCAGGTATACTGCCCCATCTCGACAAAATAGATCTTGGCCGTCCGCAGATCATCACTGAGTTTCACCCCCGTAATGGTCATTTGCTTAATTCTCGGATCGGAGACCTCCCTGACCAGGATATCGGAGACCTCGCTCATGATCCGCTCCGCCACCCGCTGCGCCCTTTTAAAAGTCGCCATATTTATCCGCCCCTTCAGATTGCATGTTGAGCCACTCTGAATAACTGGTTATTTCCAGATGCGAAGAGATGACTTGGGCAATTCCCATCTCTTCAATATAATTGAATATATGATCTACTTTAGCATTAATGTAGCGCCAGTCGTTCCCGACCACGCAAAACCCTATCTTCGCCTGCTTCCATGAATCATTATCGCCAACTTCAGCGATAGAGACATTGAAGGTGTTCTGGGTCCGTTTCACGATCTTTGCTAAGACGGATCTCTTTATCTTTGAGGGACCTGCATGCCGGTATCCACAGGTCCACAAGCCCGGCACCTACTACCATTTCCAATATGAAGGGCAACGAAGCATATGGCCTTCTTGCGCCGCCGTCATCATAGTTTACGGTCCACCCGCTCGTTTACATACGCCTCCAGGATGTCCCCCTCCCGGAGGTCATTATAGTTCTCAATCCCAATGCCGCATTCGTAACCCGTAGCGACTTCTCTC
The DNA here is from genome assembly GCA_020718905.1 of Syntrophus aciditrophicus. Lineage (GTDB taxonomy): Bacteria > Desulfobacterota > Syntrophia > Syntrophales > UBA8958 > UBA8958. Next base: position 31,298 of record DYRD01000008.1, read on the forward strand.
GCATCATCCTTTGCCCGCTTCAGGGAAGCGATCTTCCCGTCATATACAACAACGCCTTCCCGTACCAGTTTGAGATTGGCGCTCCGGGAAATCTTGCCGTCCGTAACGTAACATCCCGCGATCGTCCCGATCTTGGGTATTTTGAACAATTGCCTGATTTCGGCCCGCCCCTGAACGACCTCTTTGTATATTGGGTCCAGAAGCCCTTCCATGGCGGCCCGGACGTCCTCTATGACATTGTAAATGATGTCATAGAGCTTTATCTCGACGCCCTCCTGTTCGGCCACTTCAACCACCCGGCTGTCCGGCCGCACATTGAAACCGATGACGATGGCATTGGCGGAAGAGGCGAGCATGACATCCGTTTCCGTGATCGCTCCCGTCGAGGCGTGAATGACCTTCAGCTTCACATCCGCGGTGCTCAACTTGTTCAGGGCCTCCGTAATGGCTTCCATGGACCCCTGGACATCGGCCTTGATGATCACGTTGAAATCCTTCACACCCTCCTTGATCTTCTGGTAGAGCTGTTCAAGGGTGATCTTTGAGGTTGCGGAAAGTTCCCTTTCCCTTTCCTTTCTTGTCCAGTAATCGGCGATGCTTCGCGCCTTCTTCTCATCCTCGACACAGAGGAACTCAGCGCTGACCTGGGGGACGTTCGAAAAACCGATCACCTCCACCGGCGTCGAGGGGCCGGCCTCCTTAACCCGCTGTCCCCGATCGTTGATCATGGCCCGCACCCGCCCATATTCCGTTTTCGAAGCAAAGGCATCGCCTTCCCTGAGGGTTCCCTCCTGAATGAGGACCGTCGCCACCGGTCCCCTTCCCTTATCAAGTTTCGATTCAATGATAATTCCTCTTGCCGGTCTTTCCGGATCAGCCCTAAGCTCCAGGATATCGGCCTGCAGCAGGATCATCTCCAGGAGGGCCTCAATGCCCAGCTTCTGTTTGGCCGAAACCTCACAGAAAATGGTTTCGCCGCCCCATTCCTCGGAAACGAGATTATATTCCGTGAGGGCCTGTTTGATCCGTTGCGGATCCGCATTGGGCTTGTCCATCTTGTTAATGGCCACAATGATCGGCACGCCCGCCACCCGGGAATGGTTGATGGCCTCTATGGTCTGCCCCATTACTCCATCATCTGCCGCGACTACCAGCACCACCACATCGGTCACCTGCGCCCCCCGGGCGCGCATGGCGGTAAAGGCCTCGTGGCCGGGAGTATCAAGAAAGACAATATCCCGGTCCTTGATATGAACATGATAGGCGCCGATGGCCTGGGTTATCCCGCCGGCTTCGCCTTCGATTACTTTTGTTTCCCGGATCGCATCGAGAAGAGACGTTTTACCGTGATCGACGTGGCCCATAATCGTCACAACCGGTGCTCGCGGTTGCAGGTTTAGGGAACCCGGATCATCATGCTGAAAGGTATCCTCGAATTCATTGCCCGCAGATTCCACCTGATAACCAAATTCTGCGGAAATAAGGGTCGCCGTATCAAAATCAAGAGACTGGTTGATGGTGACCATCAACCCCAACCCGATGAGCTTGTTGATGACTTCGCTGGCCTTTACGCCCATCTTCTTGGAAAGATCGCCCACGGTTATGGCCTCGGAAATCTTAAGCCTCCGTTTACTGGCCTTAGGTACGGTAATGACTGTTTTTTGAAGCTTCGCGACCCCGGCCTTTTTCTCATCCCGCCAGCGCGAACCCCGCGCATCCTGTTCGAGATCTTTAATCTTTCCTTTTCGATCAACGACCTTTTTAATTAAGGCCTTTTTGCGGGGGAACGTATCAGATACAACTACTTCTACCGGTTTTTTCCCCCTCTTTTTATCCTTGTCTGGTTCCCACTTCACCGGTTTTTTCATGCCCGCCGGGGGCGCCACATCCCTGCCAGGAGCGATATCCGTTCTTCTGGGTGCAGGTTTTCTCTGGGGCCCCGTCCCTGCCGGTTCCTGTAGCTTGCGAGGCGCAGTAATACGATTTATTGCTCTTGGCACCGGCTTGGGGGCAGGCGGCGGGGTAACCGGGGGGGCAGGTTGTACAGCTGGCTTGCTGACAACAGGCTCAGCCTTTTCTGCCACGGGGCCACCACTTACAACGGGGGCCGGCGGCGGCTCCTTGACCGGCGGGGGGGGAGGCGGCGGCTCTTGCGGGACCGGGGGCGATACGACCTTTGCTTCGACAATCTTCTCTTCCGCAGGTTTCACATCGGCAGGTTTCCGGCTGACCTCGACGGGAACGGCGACATCCTTTACAGGTTCAACTGTGGGCTCGGATATGGGTTTAACCTCGGTGTCCTCTGTTTTCCCCGCCACAGGGAGAGATTCTGCTGCCGGTACAGGCGCTTCCTCTTCAACGGCGCTTCGTATCGCTCTTCTTCTGATAACCGTGGACTTGACCCTTTTCTCTACCATTTCGTGGGGCTCAGCGGCAGAAGCATCCCTTTTTACCCTCTCCACATCACTGTCTTCAAGAGTGCTTGAGTGGGACTTCACCGCAATGCCCATCTTCTCCAGACGGGCAATTAGATCTTTGTTATCGACCCCCAATTCCCTGGCCAATTCGTAAACTCTCATTTTTGACATGACTGATCCCCTCGCAGCAACGTGCTCAAACCTCGAACTTTCTGACAAGAACCATTAAAGTAATTCGAAACGTTCATTTTACAGCTTATCATTTTCCTGCGGCCGCGACTTCCTCAATCATGCGCGTCGCCGTCTGTATCCAACCCTCGGCCTGCTCTTTGCTTATCCCGGGAACCGCCATGAGCGTTTCCACGTCCACCGCTGCTATCAAACCCAGGCTCTTGATTCCTTCCTTGAGGAGCCCCTCGGCAGCAGCCTCCGTCATGTCCGGCAGGACCATCAGGTCGGTGCGGCTGTCTTCCTCCTGCTGAGCGGAAGAAGACTCGCTCTTGACATCTATTTTCCAGCCTGTCAGCTTGACGGCCAAACGGACATTCTGTCCATTTCTACCGATCGCCAGTGATAGCTGGTCATCGGGGACAATGACCTCCATGCTCCTATTTTCATCATCGATGAGCACCCGATCCACCTTGGCAGGCGATAAGGCCGCGTAAACATACTTGGCGTGATCATCTGAAAAGGGAACAATATCAATCTTTTCCCCACGCAATTCCTGGACCACGCTCTGGACCCGGGAGCCCCTCATGCCTACACAGGCGCCGACCGGATCGATATCTTTATCCTTGCTCTTAACGGCAATCTTCGCCCGTTTTCCCGGTTCTCTCGCAATACTGACAATCTCAATCAACCCCTCTGATATTTCCGGAACCTCCACTTCGAAAAGGGCTCTCAAAAACGCCGGATGGGTCCTGGAAAGGATGATTTGCGGCCCCTTGGATATCCTTTTGACATCACAGATAAAGGAACGGATCCTCTCGCCCCGCTTGTAGACTTCCCGGAAAATCTGCTCCGACACGGGGATAACCCCTTCCGAGCGGCCAAGATTGACAATGATGCTGCCGCCTTCAAATCTTTGGACGAAACCATTGACGAGCTGCATCTTGCGGTCCTTGTATTCTTCATACACATTATCCCGCTCGGCATCATTGACGCGCTGGATGATAATTTGCTTGGCCGTCTGGACGGCAATACGACCAAAGGTTGACGTATCAACCTTCATGCCCAAGCTGTCTCCCGGTTCCACTTCCTCATCCATATCTTTCGCTTCGGCCAGGGATATTTGCATGTCCGGATCGATCACCTTTTCTTCCACCGTTTTGAATTGAAATACCTCAATTTCGCCGGTCTCTTCGCTATAGTGGGACTCGATTTCGACATTGGGTCCCATTTTCTTTCTTGCAGCATTCAGCATGGCCGCCTCAAGGGCTTCGATAATAATTTCCTTCTCGATCCCCCTGTCCTTGCTCATCTGGTCGACCAGCCGCTTCAGCTCCGAAAACATGCCCTCTTCCTCCATTCATCACTACTATTATGGATGATTTTTCTTAAATTATCTTATGATCCAACAAGCCCTCAAGGTTGGCCTTGAGTACCGCTTCCCTGGGAACGGTGCAGATCTTTCCCGATAAATCAATAATAAGCGTTTTCCCCCCCCTTTCGTCTACCCGGTAATCTTTCAGGATACCCTTAAAATTCCGGATGCCGTCAATCTTATGTTCCGTCTGGATGACCACCCGGCTCCCAAGGAACCTGATAAAATCCTTATCCTTTACTAGGGGACGATCCAGACCGGGAGAAGAAATTTCGAGGGTGTATGCTTCCGGAGGGACATCGTTCACATCAAGGAGATCGCCTACCTGGTCACTGATCAGGGCGCAATCATCAATGGTCACTCCGCCTTCCCTGTCAATGTAAAGGCGCACTATCCAACGTGATTTCATTTGGATGCACTCTACACAGACAAGCTCCATCCCCTCTGATTGAATCGCGGGTTCTGCTATTTCCCAAATGCGGTTTTCGTAATTCGTTTTTAAAAAGCCCATTCTCTACAGAAAAAAAAAGTGGGCCATAGCCCACTCGTCAGAAATTCAACGATGATGTTGATCCCCAGCTAACATAACTGCAAGGTAAATGCAAGCAAAAATCAAGGGCTTTCCGGGAAGTAAAAATGGAGCGGGCGAAGGGAATTGAACCCTCGACTTTCAGCTTGGGAAGCTGACATTCTACCGCTGAATTACGCCCGCGATCCCGAAAATGCAGGGGACATATTAATCAAAGCTGCCAATTTGTCAAGCCATATTTACATTCGCACGGCAATAGATCTGCCGTGGGCATCGAATCCCTCCAGGGCGGCGAATCTTTCCGTCTGGCGACCGTACCGATGAAAGGCCTCCCGGGTAAAGGAAAGGACGCTCGTCCTCTTGACAAAATCATAGACCCCCAGGGGAGAGGAGAATCTGGCTGTCCCTCCCCGTGGGCAGGATATGATTCGGTCCGGCCATATGGTCCCCCAGGGCCTCCGGGGTGTATTGTCCGAGGAATACGGCCCCGGCATGGGTTACTTCCGCCAGGAGTTCCTCCGGATTCTCCACCATCAGCTCCAGATGCTCCGGGGCAAAACGGTTTGCCAATCGGACCGCTTCCGTCAGATCCCTGGTTATAAGAACGGCTCCATACTCATCGATCGCCCGGCGGACAATTGCCTGCCGCGGCAGGTCTTCAAGCTGTGGATAAAGTTCGTCGACAATCCGCCGACCCGTGTACTCATCGGGGGTCAAGACCACGGCGCTGGCCATGTCGTCATGTTCCGCCTGGGCCAGGAGATCGGCAGCCACGAAGGAAACGGGCGCCGTATGGTCACAGATGACCAGGACTTCACTGGGACCGGCGATCATATCGATGTCCACCCGCCCATAGACCAGTTGTTTTGCCATGGCAACGTAGGCGTTACCGGGTCCGACAATCTTATCGACCCGGGGAATGGATGCGGTTCCATAGGTAAGGGCCGCAATGGCCTGGGCGCCCCCAATCTTGAAGATACTGTTTACCCCCGCCAGTTCCATGGCCAGGGCTACCAGTGGGTTTATCGTCCCCTGCCGCAGCGGGGTTACTGCGACAATCTCCCCGACTCCCGCAATCCGGGCCGGGATGGCCGCCATGAGTACCGTCGACGGATAGGAGGCCAGACCTCCGGGGACATAAATGCCCGCCTTCTCCAGAGGCGTAATCCGCTGTCCGATCCGGACGCCGTCCTCCGATTCATCCCGCCAGTCCTTCACGATCTGGGAACGATGAAACTTTTCTATGCGCGCCGCGGCAAGTTGAAGAACCGCGCGATCATCGTGGTCAACAAGGGCCGTCGCGGCCCTGAGCTCCTCCGGCGATACCTGAACCGTCCGGGGATTCAAATCATAACCATCGAATTTCGCCGTATATTCAAACAGGGCGGTGTCGCCTCTTGCGGCCACATCCGCTAAAATGTTTTCCACGCTGATGCGCAGGGCCGGCTCAGCGCCGCCGCCGCGATTCATGATCCCCAGGAAGACCTCTGCAAATATTGCCTCGTCGGTTCTGATTAGTCTCATCACGCTTTCACCCGTTCAATGGCCGCTCCGAGGCGGGAAAACTTTTCCTCGATCCGCTCATAGCCGCGATCGAGATGATAAACCCGGGCGAGTTCCGTCCTGCCTTCCGCCGCCAGCCCGGCAAGAATCAATGACGCCGAGGCCCGCAGGTCCGTTGCCATGACCGGGGCGCCATGCAGCTTCGCAACCCCCTTGACAATGGCGCTGTGCCCCTGAACGGCAATTTCCGCACCCATGCGCATCAATTCACTGACGTGCATGAAACGGTTTTCGAAAATCGTCTCCGTCATCACACTGAGACCACTCGCTACGGTCATGAGGGACATGATTTGGGCCTGGAGATCCGTCGGAAAGCCGGGATAGGCGAGGGTCTTGACATTCACGCTCCGGGGCCGCCCGTTTGCGATGGCCCGGATGGAGCGTTCTCCCACAGTCATCTCCATTCCCGCATCACGGAGTTTGGCAATCAGGGCGTCGTGATGGCCGGGGTGACAGTTTTTGATGCAGATGTCTCCGCCCGTAATGCCGGCGGCAATCATGAAGGTCCCCGCCTCGATGCGATCGGAAATGATGGTACCTTCGACGGGATGCAGAGACGACACGCCGTCGATGCGAATGACATCCGTCCCGGCACCGGTAATCCTTGCCCCCATGCCATTGAGGATTTCCGCGAGATTAACCACCTCCGGCTCCCGGGCGGCGTTTTTCAGCATTGTCGTCCCGTCAGCGAGGGCGGCGGCCATCATGATGTTTTCCGTGCCCGTCACGGTGATGATATCGAAATAGATGGTAGCGCCTTTCAGACGGCGCGCCTTGGCGATCACATAGCCGTCTTTCAGCTCCACCTCCGCCCCCATGTCCTGAAGGGCTTTGATGTGGAGATTGACCGGCCTGGCCCCGATCGCGCAGCCCCCGGGCAGCGAAACATGGGCTTCTCCCAGTCTGGCGACCAATGGTCCCAGCACAAGGACCGACGCCCGCATCGTGCGGACCAGGTCATAGGCGGCCGTACATGATTGAATATCCCCGGCATTGATCCGGAGCGATCCTTTCTCTTTCACAAAAACGACGCCGAAACCTCCGAGCAGCTTATTGATGGTTTTGATGTCCACGAGATCGGGAACATTATGAAAGGTATTCCAACCCTTCGTCAGCAGGGAGGCCGCAATGATGGGCAACGCGGCATTCTTGGCGCCGCTGTTCTCGATTTCCCCTTCCAGTCGCTGCCCTCCCGTAATGATTATCTTGTCCACTTTATAATATCCTTGCCAAGATCACCCGGTCGCACCCGGCGTAATCCTGCCGGCATGATATGTTTGCATATGAACCTGCCTCTTCCAACAGCTCCGCAAGCGGTTGCCGCTGCGTAGCCCCGATTTCCATAACGAGATAACCGCCGGCTGCGAGATATCGTAGGCCGCCGGCGATGATTTCCCGATGGAGAGAAATCCCTGCCGCTCCCCCCAGGAGCGCCTCGGGGGGTTCATATTTCCTGACATCATCGGGAAGGGTGAGGAATTCTGCATCGGAGATATAAGGAGGATTGGAGACGATCACATCAAAAACCCCCGCAAGATCGGCGAAAAGGTATCCAACGAAAAAATCTATTCTCGCGGCGACACCCGCTTTAACGGTATTTTGCCGGGCCACCGCGACCGCTGCCGGTGATATGTCCGTTGCCACTATCTGCATGTTCTCCTGTGACACCGCCAAGGCAACACTTATGGCGCCGCTGCCGGCGCCGATTTCAAGAATCCTGACCGGACGGCGATCAATCCCGGGGATAACCCTCAGGACCTCTTCCACTAAGATTTCCGTCTCCGGGCGGGGAATCAGGACGTGGCGATTCACATAAAAAGAAAGAGACCAGAATTCCTTCTCCCCGACGATATAGGCCACGGGTTCCTTGAGCTCCCGACGGGCCACCCACTGGCGGAAACAACGCAACTGCTGATCCGTCAGCAGGGAATGACCCCGCATCAGGAGCTGCGCGCGGTCCGCCTGCATTATATGACACAGCAGCACCTCGGCGTCAAGTCTGGGGGAACCTATTCCGGCCTTGCGGAGCGTATTTACCGCCTCCTCAAGGCATGCCTGTATGGTCATACAAACTCATCTTTCATTGCCCGGGTCGGACTGATTAAGGGCCGCTGCCTGGAAATTTGCACTCAGGGTATCAATAAACACCTGGATCTCACCGTCAAGAAAATTCTCCAGATTATAGATGGTAAGGCCGATACGATGATCCGTTACCCGGCCCTGGGGATAATTATAGGTTCTGATCCGTTCGCTGCGGTCCCCACTTCCTACCTGGTTCTTTCTTGTCTGGGAGATCTCGGCATTCTGTTTTTGGATCATAGCATCCAGAAGCCTCGCCCTCAGGACCTTCATCGCCTTGTGCTTGTTTTTCAACTGGGATTTTTCATCCTGGCAGGACACGACCATTCCCGTAGGCAAATGAGCAATACGAACGGCGGAATCCGTCGTATTGACCGATTGGCCGCCGCAACCGCTGGAGTGAAAGACGTCGATCCTCAACTCATTGGGATCGATATTAATATCGACTTCTTCCGCCTCGGGCAGGATCGCCACTGTTACCGCCGAGGTGTGAATGCGCCCCTGGGCCTCCGTGACGGGAACCCGCTGCACCCGATGGACGCCGCTTTCATACTTCAATTTGCTGTAGGCCCCTTTTCCTTCGATGAGGGCGATAATCTCTTTAAAGCCCCCCATGCCGCCTGCCGGCGAATGGCTGATTACTTCAACTTTCCACTCGCATCTTTCGGCATACCGGCCGTACATCCGAAAAAGATCTCCCACAAACAACGCGGCTTCGTCCCCGCCCGTTCCCGCCCGTATTTCCAAGAGGACATTCTTATCGTCATTCGGGTCCCGGGGAAGGAGGAGAATCTTCAAACGGTTGTCTAATGCTTCGAGCTGCTGTTTCAGCAATGGCATTTCTTCTTTGACGATCTCCTTGAGCTCCTCGTCATTTTCTTTCAGGATCTTCTGCCCTTCTTCAATACTCAAACTGATCTCTGCATATGCCCGATATGTCTCGACCAGAGCGTGGAGGTCGGAATGCTCTTTGGCGTATTTCTGATAGAGAGCGAGCTTGCCAACGACTTCACCGTCGCTTAATAGGCCCTGCAACTCCTCAAATCTGTTCTCAATGTCCTTCAGTTTCTTATACATCGTTACCTTGCCGGAATCAAAGGGGAGATCCTCCTCACATCCTGCAGGACATTCCCTTCCTAACGAATAGGGGGCTATTTGCTGATATGGCTTAAATACTGGAAATAAGGGGGGTATAGCGTCCATAGAACCGCAGGCGGGGACAACCCGGCCTGGGCAACCATATACTAAAACCCACAATGGGAGCGGGGCGGGAACTTCCTTACCGGCACCGGACGTGATCACGAGCGAGCGGTTGATCCTTCGTGCCTGGCTATGGGAAATAAATCAGTTATCCTTCTTATTCCCTACGCCCGCATATTTTTTGTTGAAGCGTTCCACTCTCCCCGCGGTGTCCATTATCTTCTGTTTTCCCGTTATGAAAGGATGACATTGGGAACAGATTTCAACCTTAATGTCCTTTTTCGTCGACCGCGTATTTATGGCGCTCCCACACACGCAGGTAATGGTGGTTTCCTCGTATTTCGGATGGATGCCTTCTTTCATGTTTTCAACCTTCCTCCCTTAGAAAATGGGATCTCATTATAGTCCTTGAATTGGGAAATTCAAGAAATATTTTTCTTTTTTGTTGTTATGAATTCATGGAATCAAGAAACGCCTGGTTGTTTTCGGTCTTACGAATCTTGTCGATGATGAAATCCATGGCATCGACAGGATTCATTTCCTGGAGCAGGCGTCTTAATATCCATATCCGGTTGAGATTGACCTTCGGGATCAGGAGCTCCTCTTTTCTCGTCCCGGACCGGACCAGATCAAAGGCCGGGAATATCCTGCGATCGGCAATACGGCGATCGAGATGGAGCTCCATGTTCCCCGTGCCCTTGAATTCTTCAAAAATCACTTCATCCATACGGCTGCCCGTATCGATCAGGGCCGTAGATATGATCGTCAGGCTGCCGCCGCTTTCAATATTCCGGGCCGCCCCGAAGAAGCGTTTGGGTTTATGCAGGGCGTTGGAATCGACGCCTCCGGAAAGAACCTTGCCGCTCGGCGGGACGACGGTATTATAGGCCCGGGCCAACCGGGTGATGCTGTCGAGGAGAATGACAACGTCTTTCTTGTGTTCCACCAGCCTTTTCGCCTTTTCGATGACCATCTCCGCCACCTGGACATGCCGGGTCGCCGGTTCATCGAAGGTAGACGAAACCACCTCTCCCTGGACGCTGCGCTGCATATCCGTGACTTCCTCGGGCCGCTCGTCAATGAGGAGGACCATAAGCACCACTTCGGGATGATTGGCAGCGATACTGCGGGCAATATCCTGCAGGAGCATCGTCTTGCCCGCCCGGGGCGGCGAGACGATGAGGCCGCGCTGTCCTTTGCCGATGGGGGTAAACAGGTCCATGATCCGGGTGGAAAAATTCTCCGGATCCGACTCGAGGTTGAATTTCTCCTCCGGATAGAGAGGCGTCAGGTTGTCAAAGAGAATCTTGTCACGCGAGGCGTCGGGAGATTCATAATTGATCGTGTCGACCTTGAGGAGGGCAAAATATTTCTCTCCTTCTTTGGGAGGCCGGACTTCCCCGGAAATGGTATCTCCCGTACGGAGGCTGAAGCGCCTGATCTGGGACGGCGAGACATAGATGTCGTCGGGACTGGGCAGGTAGTTGTAATCCACCGCCCGGAGAAACCCGAACCCGTCGGGGAGGATTTCCAGGACTCCTGAGCCCGAGATAAGACCGTTTTTCTCCGTCTGGGCCTGAAGAATGGAAAAAATGAGGTCCTGCCTCCTCATGCCTCCATAGCCGGCGACGTTTAGGTCTTTGGCTAGATTGGCCAATTCACTGATGGGAAGTCTTTTAATATCTTCGATGTTCATGTGCGGATATCCTAAAATAAAATCATTAGTATTGGCAGTCCCTCGAGAAATAGCAACGGAGACCGGGTCACTAACCTTTAGTCAGATTATGCGTTTCCCTCTGGACGTGGCGAATAAGAACGTATCATACAACGATAGATTATAACGAATAGTGGATTGCAAAAGGTCTGCTCATCTGAACACCGGAAATTCTCCAAAACGGTAGGGCTTGGCCTACGTCTTTTGAAAGTGGCGATGTTTTTAGCCGATTGGGAATGTAATGTCAAGAAAATTTCTTCATGAAAGAATATTGTCATTTAACATAATAAAATTAAGGAGCCTGCCCGTTGTCCCTCCCTCTTTGCGGTGGAAATAGAACCGTTCGCAGGTGCAGGACGTACAGACATCCGCAGTGAGAATGTTCGCCGGAGGGACCCCCAGCGCTTGAAGCTGATGACGGTTAGCAAGGGTAAGATTCAGCTTCCACTTTCCCGTCCCCCGGCCCATGCCCACCCCCGGTCCCATCACGGGGGCAAAAATCTCATCTCTTGCCGGATGGGCTTCCATCGCCTCATATACTGCGGCATCCACTTCATAACAACAAGCCCCGATGGCGGGACCGATGGCCGCCCGGACGTCACCGGGCCTCGTCCCATAGCGTTCGGAAAGCAACCTCAGCACCTTTCCGGAAATGTTCAGGGCCGTGCCCCGCCAGCCGGCGTGGACGGCGGCAACGATTCTTTTTTCGGCGTCAACCATTAATATGGGCACGCAATCGGCGGTCTTCACGCAAAGGGCCAGACCGCGCCGGTTCGTAATAATCGCGTCATATTTCAGGTCCCGAGGAGGGAAGCTTGGGGATTCGTCATCGTCAATGGTAAGAATGCCGTCCCCGTGGACCTGGTGAACCTGGAAAAAATTCCCTCTGGGAATGCCAAAAGTCTCGGCGGCTATATCCCAGTTTTTTCTTATGTTTGCCTCGTTATGGCCCTCTTTGATGCTCATGTTGAGGCTGGCAAAGGCGCCCTCGCTCACCCCGCCCCGGCGGGTACAGAAGGCATGGATTAAAAAGGGGTAGGCCTGCCAGGCAGCAGCCGCTACAAATTCGACATTCCCCCGTTTAACAAGGTCAAACATTATGTTTCCTGAAAACCGGCAAGAAATTCACAGAGATCCGCCATATCTTGTGGAAGGGGGGACTCGAAAATCACCTGCTGACCGGCGGCCGGATGGGTAAAGGCAAGCCGGCGGGCATGGAGGGCCTGCCGGGTCATTTCCTGGCAGCGGCGGCGCCGGGACTGGTCGGATATATCCATAAATTTCCTCGGACTTCCATAAATCTTATCTCCCAACACGGGATGCCCCAGGGCGGTCAGATGGACTCGGATCTGATGGGTCCGGCCCGTTTCGATAGCAACGTCAAGGAGGGTAGCCATGCCATATCTTTCCCGGACCCTCCAGCGGGTAACGGCCCTTTTCCCTTGGCGGCTCTTCGTAGACATCTTTTGGCGCTCGACGGGATGCCTCCCCACGGGCAGGTCGATAACCCCTTCATCATCCCTGACGTCCCCATAAACCAGGGCCAGGTAATGCTTTTCCACCTGATGCGCCTCGAAGCATGCCGCCAGGGTCCGATGGATCTCATCGGATTTGGCCACAATCATGAGTCCCGACGTGTCTTTGTCGAGGCGGTGAACAATGCCGGGCCGGAGAACCCCGCCGATCCCCGAAAGATCATGGCAGTTGAAGAGAAGGGCATTGACCAGGGTGCCCCGCAGGTTGCCCGCCCCGGGATGCACGACCAGTCCGGGGGGCTTGTCGATCACGAGGAGGAACGAATCCTCATAAACCACGGCCAAAGGGATATCCTCCGGAACAACGCCGCCCGCTTCCGGTTCGGGAATTCGCAGGAGAACCTCATCCCCTGGTTTCAGCCGGGAACTGGCCTTCGGCTGTTTATTATTGAGGAGGACGTTCCCTGCCGCCACGATCCTCGGCATCTGGGAACGAGACAGGGAAACTTGGCGGCGGGACAGAAAGACATCGAGGCGCATACCCGCCTCGTCCTCCTCGACCACGAAAAGGTGTGTATGGGCAGACCCTTTCACCCGGCAGTTACCGTCTGCAAACCTTCCAGGATAAACCGGAATTCCTCCTCTTCCACGGTGCGCATATCCAGGAGGACATCCGCCGCCGCAATCCGGGCAATAATAGGTACCTCCAGGCGTCTCAGCATCTCCTCCAGACGGACGGCGGACATGCCGAGCGGCGTCATGACCACCAGCATCGTGGGGATCTCCTGCCCCGGCAGGGAGCCGCCTCCCGCTACCGACATCCCTTCTTTCCGAGCGAAGCGCATCCCCTCGAGATTGGTCCCCTTCAGTTTCCGGAGCAGCTTTTTCGCCCGGGCGGCAACCCCCTCCAGAGGCTCCGTCAGGGCCTTGAGAACCCGCAAATCCTCTCTTGCCCGCTCCGGATGCAGGTAGTGGATCATCGTCGCCTCCAAAGCCGCCAGGGTGAGCTTGTCGATGCGCAGGGCGCGGTTGAGGGGGTTTTTCCTGATCCTCTCGAGCATATCCCTGCGGCCGACAATAATGCCGGCCTGGGGGCCCCCGAGAAGTTTGTCGCCGCTGAAGGTAATAACGTCCGCACCGGCGGTGACGACATCTTCCACCGTCGGTTCCCGCTGCAGGCCATGCAAGCCCAAATCGATCATGCAGCCGCTCCCCAGATCGTTCATCACCGGGATATCGTGTTCACGACCCAGGGCCACCAGGGACTTGAGATCCACTTCTTCCGTAAAACCGATGATCCGGAAATTGCTTGTATGGACCTTCATCAGCAGCCGGGTATCGGCGTTGATCGCCAGTTGATAGTCCTTCAGGCGCGACCGGTTTGTCGCCCCCACCTCGCGCAGGCGGGCGCCGCTTTTTTCCATTACCTCGGGGATACGGAATTCCCCGCCGATCTCAATCAGCTCTCCCCGGGAAACGATGGCCTCGCCTCCCTGGGCAAGGGAATTGAGGACCAGCAGGACGGCGGCGGCGTTGTTGTTCACCACGAGGGCGTCTTCCGCCCCGGTCAGGCGGCAGATGAGATCCCGCACGTGGTCGTAGCGCAGTCCCCGCGCGCCTTTTTCCAGGTCGAATTCAAGATTGGAATAACCGCGGCCGACCTCGATGATCCGGTCCAGGGCAGCGACGGCAAGGGGCGCCCGGCCCAGATTGGTATGGAGGATAACCCCCGTGGCGTTGATCACCCGCCGGAGCCGGCAGGTATGCAAACCCTCGATGCTAAGAATAATTTCTTCGGCAAGACCCGCCGTGGAAGGGGGAGCAAAACCACGCTCCCCCTCTTTCCAGGCCATGATCTTGCGGCGCCAGGCCTCGACCGTTGAGCGGCAGGTCTCCTTCACCAGCGGACGGTGAGCCCAGTTCAGCAACCCCCGCCTCTCCAAAGAGAGGAGGATTTCGTCTATCTGGGGCAATTGCGTCAGCCATTCCCTTTTCCAGTCATCCATAACCTTCTCCTGCCGGCTCATAAATATCAGCTCGGAAGCCGGTTCCTGCAAAAATCGCGAAAATTGTTTACGGAAGTGAAAAATTCCCGCATCATGATCACCCAGCTATAGCAGCCCCGGTCGGTCAGGGTCAACCGGCCCTTATCGTAGCTAAGACGTCCCGCCAGGATCAAGGACAAAATCTCAAACCAGAGATAATAACAGGGATTTACTCCATATTTATCATGTAAAGTCTTCAGGTCGAGGCGGGTTCCAAAAAGTTTCATTAAAAAATCGTAACGCATCTGGTCCTTCCGGCTGAAAACCCTCGCCGCCATGAGGGGTGCCTCGCCGCGCTCTATTTTCCCGATGTATTCCTGGATATTGAAGGTATTGGCATAGCAGGCGCCGTTCAGAAAACCGATGGACCCGCTTCCCAGACCGGCATATTCGTCATAATCCACAATATACTCATCGATCATGCTCGCCTTCCGGGAAAAACACCAGGCCGAGGAAAAACGGTAGGTCGGCAGGAGCCGGGCGAGGATCTGGGCATAGAACCGCTCTTCCCTGCCATAATCGACCTTTCCCAGGGCTTTTGCAACCTGCTGACGGGTCGAATCGGATACCATCAAGGGATAGTAGGTCACCTGATCGACGCCGCTCTTTAAAAGGGTCTCCAGATCCTGATTGAGGATATCGGGCATCTGGGAGGGGAAATTGAACATCATATCGGCGTTGAGGGTATCAAAACACCCGCCGATGGCGGCAAGGCGCCCGGCAATTTCCTCGCCGGACCCGTATTTCTCCAGGCGGTCCATGTCCTTGAGGAGGCCGTCATCGAAACTCTGGACCCCCACGGAGAGACGATTGACGCCAGCCTCCTTCAATATCGCAAGCCGGTCTTCCGTCAAATGGTTGGGATTCGTTTCCACCGATATTTCGCGGATGGAAAAACATTCCTTCGCCACCTGGAGGGTGGCGGCCAATTCCTCGCTCATGACCGTCGGGGTGCCGCCGCCGACATAAACGCCGCCGAAATCATACCCCCGCTCATGGTAGAGACGGATTTCCTTCTTCAGGGCCTGGAAATAGTTTCTGCACACCGATTCATCGAAGAGAAACCGGTTAAAGGAGCAATAGGGGCAGAGCTTTTCACAAAAAGGCACATGGAGGTAGAGCAGGCGAGGAGTTTGTTTGGGGGCCGGAGGAAGAACAGGCGGGTTGCCCTCCTCGAAACGCATGGCCCGGGAGAATTCCCGGCGGACGACGGCGGTAACGGTTTGATTGATCATTCTTTGAATCATCGGGTCTTCCTATCAAATCACCGGAATATATTCAAGATTATTTAGCGCCCCCGCTTCTTGCAATAATCCCTCCCCGGTGTTATAGAGACCGAGAAATAATACATATTAGATGAGGTAGAAGTACGGCAATGAAAAAAGTTCTGGCCCTGTGGTCCAATGATCAGATCAACGAAGAAGAAACCCGCATTTTAAGGCAGACCTGCGAGGATCTCCCCATTCCCCTCGACGCGGAAGCAAAGAAGGCCGTCCGTACCCTCGTCGATGCCTTTATCGAAAGGGACGACGCCTCGGGACTGGCGGCCCCTCAAATCGGCATCTCCAAGAAAATCATCATCTTCCGCAATCGGGGATTTTCCAAGGACGGGGCCTCCGACGGCACCTGGACCAGGAAGGACGTCGAGGTCCTCATCAACCCGAGAATAACCCAGAACCGGGGCAATCAGATCATCCTCGCCGAAGGCTGCCTTTCTTGTCCCGACATCAAGGTGGAAATTGCCCGCTATCCGGAGATCAAGGTGCGGGGCTTCGATGTCCACGGCCAGAAAATCGGCAAGCGCTATCTCGATTTTGTGGCCCGCATCGTTCAACACGAAATGGACCACCTGGAAGGCAAGCTGATCATCGATTATGACGAGGGGTCCTTTTTCATCCCCAAAAAGAAACGCAGCTTTTTCGAGACATTATTTCAGAAAGAATCCGGATAAATACACAGTCCGCCTTTCCAGGATCAGCATTCCAGGAGGAGCAGAGGAAGGAACATTAATCCATGACGCAACCAAACAACCCGCCCCCGACGGATTTCATCCGTGACTTCATCGCCGCCGACCTCCGGACGGATAAAAATGACGGCATCGTCGCCGTCCGCTTCCCTCCGGAGCCGAACGGCTACATCCACATCGGACACGCCAAGTCGGTATGCCTGAATTTCGGCATTGCCGCCCAATACGGAGGGACCTGCAATCTCCGGATGGATGACACGGACCCCGCCGGCGAGTCCCTCGAATATGTCGAGTCCATCATCCATGACATCCACTGGCTGGGGTTCGACTGGCAGGAGCGCCTGTTTTTCGCCTCCGACTATTTCGAGCAATTGTACCAGTTTGCCGTGGCCCTCATCAAGGCCGGCAAGGCCTATGTATGCAGCCTGAGCGCCGAGGAGATCAGGGAGCACCGGGGCAGCTTCACCGAGGCGGGCATCGGTAGCCCTTATCGCAACCGTTCCGTCGAAGAGAATCTCGACCTCTTTACCCGGATGCGGGCCGGCGAATTCCCCGACGGAGGACATGTTCTCCGGGCCAAAATCGACATGGCCGCTACGAACATCGTCATGCGGGACCCGATCATGTACCGGATCAAACGGGAGCCCCACTTCCGGACCGGAACGGACTGGGTCATCTATCCCATGTACGATTTCGCCCACTGCCTGTCCGACGCCCTTGAGGGGATCACCTATTCCATCTGCACTCTGGAATTCGAGAATAACCGTCCCTTGTACGACTGGTTTGTGGAACAACTGATTCCCGGACGCCGACCCCGGCAGATCGAATTTGCCCGCCTCAACGTCAGCTACACCGTGTTAAGCAAGCGCCGACTCATCGAACTGGTGGAGAAAAAATACGTCTCCGGCTGGGACGATCCCCGGATGCCCACGGTAGCCGGCATGAGGCGCCGCGGCTATACACCCGCGGCAATCAGAAGATTCGCCGCCGCCATCGGCGTGGCCAAGAACGACAACCTCGTGGACATCGCCCTCCTTGAACACTGCGTCCGGGAGGACCTGAACGAGCGGGCGCCCAGGGCAATGGCCGTCTTGCGGCCCCTCCGGGTGGTCATTGACAACTACCCGGAAGACCAGGTCGAAGAGTTTGAATGCCCCAACCATCCCCAAAATCCCGGCATGGGTACGAGAAAGGTCCCCTTCTCCCGGGTCCTCTATATTGAACGTGATGATTTTCTTGAGGATCCGCCGAAAAAATATCATCGTCTCGGTCCCGGACGGGAGGTCCGCCTCCGGAACGCCTACGTCATCCGCTATGAGAACGTGGTGCAGAACAAACAGACGGGGCAAATCGAGGAGATCCACTGCACCTACGATCCGGAGACCCGCAACGCCCCCCCGGCGGACGGAAGGAAGATCCCCGGGGTCATCCACTGGGTAGCGGCGGATCACGCCGTGCCCGCCGAAGTGCGGCTTTACGACCACCTCTTCCGGGTGCCCGAACCGAAGGATGAGAACTACACCGCCGATTTGAACCCAGACTCCCTGGCAACCCTTGCCGGCTGTTATGTGGAACGGGGTCTGAAAAATGCGGCACCGGGAACGGGCTATCAGTTCGAGCGGCTTGGTTATTTCTGCGCCGATCTGAAGGACTCCCGGCCCGGGAAACCCGTCTTCAACGGGATCGTCCCCCTCCGGGATTCCTGGGCCAAGATCGCCGGCGGGGAAAAATAAGGACAGGGGTGACAGATTCCCATCTGTCACCCGGAGAATTAAATCCGGTTCATCCGGCTCCTGAGTACTTTAATCACTTTCATCAACAAAGTCACCCTCCTGATGTACCAAAAGAAATTCTCAGGGTAATGGTACTTTTTGTGAAAGCGTAAAGTAGAATGCCGCGCCTTTGTCCACCTTTCCTTCCGCCCAGACCCGTCCCCCATGCCTAACAATGATTCGATGGACAATCGCCAACCCCACGCCCGTCCCTTCATATTCTACATAGCTATGTAGGCGCTGGAATACGCCGAAAAGCTTGTCGTAATAAGCCATGTCGAACCCAACGCCGTTATCCTTAACACAATAGACAACATTGCCGTTTTCGCTGTAGCAGCCTACTTCGATGATGCCCGGTTTTCTGGTCTTCGTAAACTTGACGGCGTTGGAGATGAGATTGAAAAGCACCTGCCTGATAAGGGTTGGATCTCCATTGCCGGGCAGCATACTCGTGATCCTGAGTTCGAGTTCCCGTTCTGTATTTGCCGCCTGTATTTCACCCCATACTTCCTTGGCAAGCTTGTCCATGTTGATTTCAGAAACGGTTATGTTGCTCTTGAGCATCTTTGAGAAAGAGAGAAGATCGTCAATCAGGACGCTCATCTTTTCGGCGTTGCGGCGTATTACATCAAGCTTGCGTAGCGTGTCCTCGCTTAGATTGTCCACATTCTTCTTCAGCACCATCCGGGAGAAGCCATCAATAGCACGGAGGGGCGCTTTGAGGTCATGAGAGACGGAATAACTAAAGCTTTCAAGCTCACGGTTGGCGTCATCCAACTCCTTTGTCTGTTTCATTAATTCCATCTCGACCTGCTTGCGCGCGGTGATATCCGTGGAGATGCCGCCTACAGCATAAATCATGCCCTGGGCGTCACTAAGCGGGAACTTTATCGTAAGCCAGGTAATCGCGCGGCCCTTGACCTGACTGTATTCCTCGAACTCCCTCGCCCTCCCCGACTCGAGCACCTGCCGCTCGTTTGCCTCATGCCAGTCCGCGTTATCCTTGGGCATGAACTCGTGCCGTTTCTTTCCGATCATCTGCTCCGGTGTGGAGTTGAGCACCTCTGCAACGGCTTTATTCGCCATCACAAAGCGACCTTCCAGATCGAAGGCATAAGATAAGAGCCGTTGCGTTGTCGATTATGCCCTGGACCTGCCTGTGAGCTGCGTCCGCAGCCTCCTTGGCCCGTTTGTGCTCGGTGACGTCACGATTTATTTCAAGAACGATCTGTCGTCCCTGGGCATCCCCGATCAATTGGTGACGGGTGTCAACGACAATGGTTCTGCCGTCCTTCGTCACGTGGGTGACCTCTCCTGTCCACTGACCATCGCGTAGCAACACTTCCTTGATCTCATCGAGAGGAACGGGATGTTGAGTCTGAAGCAAGTAATGGGTCACGCAGCCCACGGCTTCATCGCGATTATATCCGTAAAGATTTTCCGCACCCCGGTTCCAGAACTCGATAGGTCCATTGAGATGCCATGCAAAAATTGCATCATAGCTCAGGTCCAACAACTGGGCCTGTCGCTGCACCACCGCCTCCGCCTGCTTGCGCTCGGAAATGTCTCTGACCGTGTAGGCAAACCGCGGCTCCCCGTCCGGATTTATGCCCAGGTAGCTCACAGTGGCGGATAACCAAGCTTCTTTATCGTTCCGCCGGTCCTCATATTCAAAGGAAACAGGTTTTTGGGTGCGTCGGCTCTCTTCATAGAAGCCAATCCACATAAGCAGGACTTCCCGTGACGCTCCCAGTTCGGACCCCAGTCTGTTCCTCATCATTTCCGGCGTTAGCCCGCAGAAGTTGGCCGTTATCACATTAGCCGCAATGTGACGGACATCGTCAATAGCAACGACTTCGACAATGCCGTGCATATCTCCGGTAGCATCGAAAAAACTTCTCAGTACGGCTTCACTCTCGAGGAGTGCCTCATCTGTCTTCTTCCGCGCCGTGATTTCCGCTTCCAGCTCCGCAGTCCTGGTCTTGACCCTCTCTTCCAGGGTTCTGTGAGCTTCACGAAGCGCCGATCCCGCCTGCTTTCGTGCCCGGTGCTCCTTTGCTTCCGCAAGGGTTCTCTGGACGGCAGGCACCAGTCGCTGATGGAGTCGGTTCTTCAGGACATAATCCTTTGCCCCCTGGGTGAGGATGTCTATCGCACGGTTTTCAGTGACGGCACCTGTAAACATAATAAATGGTGTATCGGGACATCTTCTTTTTGCCTCGGTCAGTGCCAGGGCACCGTCATATAGGAGAAGGTCATAGTCAGCAAGGGTTAGGTCGGGAAGGAACTCCTAGAGGTGGTGGGGGTTGTTTGGACAGGATACAGGTTTTTATAAGTGGGAAAT
>DYRD01000291.1 GCA_020718905.1 Syntrophus aciditrophicus
TGATCTGGAACACAACAAACGGTGGCTCCAAGAAACGCGCCCCATCCTCGATGCCTTCTTCCACGCCCGCACCCTACTGGAATTTGTAATTCGCTACGGCAAAGAACTCGACCACGCCCCACGCTGCCTCCCCTCCGGTTGGGCCGCCGTCCTCTCCCTCTTCAACTCCCGCTGATCGCGCGGGCACCATGACCCGAGAAACACCACTATGACCACACCCCCGCAAACCCCGGAATCCTGCAACCTGAAAAAACAATCGCAGCATTACCCGGAGTGGTGGGCACGACAACGAAACGCGTGATCTGCGCCTCGATTTCCACCACGGAATTAGATATCCCATACGACATCATCCGCCTCGATGACGACCAGCTTTTGAAGTTTATGAACTATGCTTTGCCGATCGAGCCGGATTACGACTTGAAAATGATGGCCAACGCGAGGAGAGACCTCATCTCTTGCCGCCTATCGAAGACCTATGCCGCACTCAAGATGTATTTCGGCGAAAGCAGTAGCCATCACCATAGCTGGAAAGGATCTTTTGCCTACCCGTTTCTGATTCTGCGCAACGACCAACCGGATTTCCGCTATGTCCTGATCATCAGCCATTACCGGTCGGGACTCACCTTTGCCTATTACCGGATCTCTGGAGAACTTCCAGCGGGCGAGGCCCAAACCCAGTATATCGCCCCAAGCCAAGATTTCCCCAGAGACGAGATGTCGAAGATTTTATACTATTTGCTCAATTGGCTCACCGGATATTTTAGTGAGCGCGAGCAAAGTTTTCGAGAGAACTTTTGTAAAAAATCGGACTCAGACTTGATTCTCTTCGGTTATAAAGACGGCCAGTTTTTTGATCGCCAATACGAGGATCAAGCCTTGTTTGCAAAAGAATTTCGTAAAATCATACAACCCCTTTAGTATCCGGCATCGGCAACCCACAATGATACCCGCACGCATGGTCAACGAGTTCGTCTATTGCCCCCGCCTCTTCCACTACGAGCACATCGACGGCATCTTCCTCCACAACGACGACACCCTCAAAGGCAAAGCCCTCCACAAACGCGTCGATTCAGGCAAAGGCGACCTCCCCGCTCCCGACGACCTCCCCGCCGAAGAAACCCTCCACTCCCGCTCCATCTCCCTCGGTTCCGACCGCCTCGGCGTCACCGCCAAACTCGACCTAGTCGAGGCCGATGGCACAACCTGCACCCCTGTGGATTACAAAGCGGGCAGCCCGCGCACCGATGGCGATGCCCCCGCCGCATGGGATTCCGACCTCGTCCAGATCGGGCTCCAATGCCTC
>DYRD01000118.1 GCA_020718905.1 Syntrophus aciditrophicus
ACGCTTTTCCATAACCGTTCTATAAAGACGTTGTCCATCCACCGGCCTTTTCCATTTTCACCTGTCTCGACAAATCATCCAGGATATTCATATAGTTGATGTAGGCATCATAGGGCGACGGGTAGGGATTGAAATATTTATGCACATCCCCGTCGGCAAACCATTTGGTGCACATGTAATAGAAATGATCCGAGGTCTGCAATTTCCGCCAGTTTTCCAATAAATCCGGATTGTTGCATGCTTTGACATCCCCCTCCAGGCCGTAAAGGGTCCCGGCGGCATCCCGCTGTATGGCGTTTCCCAGCCAGGCCGTCAGATCCCGTTCCGTATCGGCCCAGGAGGAGAGCTCCGGAGCATCGATACTATCCACAGGTTCAACCTTCCCGGCAATCTCCGCGGGGGTTGCAAAGACGAAATCCCCGTGCTTGAGAATCTCTCCGGGAAGCCTTTCCAGAAAGGGAAAGATCCCCGTCTCCGCCCACTGATGCTCCCCGAAAGTCTCGTAGTCCATGAACAGATTGATCACCGTCCCCGCACCGTTTTCCCCGTGGATCCAGTGGGCGTACTTTTCCGCCGTCAGGGGGTATTCCTGCCAGCCCCGGTGGGAAAAACGGAAGGAGAGATCGTCGGATAACCGGTAATTTCGCAGGAGCACCTTGATCCGGCCGGCCTCTTTCTCGGCCCTCTTTTCGGCGGCAGCTCCGCGTTCATCTCCAGCTCCGGCTCCACACCCGCACCCGTTTCCGTTTCCGTTTCCAAAAGCCCGGTAAACCCCGTTGGGAGACCGGCCACCAAGCAGGGCGTCCGCCCCTTCCGCCAGGATCACGTCATAACCAAGGTTTTCCGCCTCCCCCGGCCAGATCGTTATTGTAAATCAGTTCGGTAAAACGAAAGGTCTTTCCCTCCTGACCGAAGAGCTCCTTGATCTTCCGGCGGTGCCCGCCTACTTGAGCGCGTAACTCATCCCTGCTGAAGAGAAAGGACAGGGAGTGGCAGTAGGTCTCGTTCATAAACTCGACACATCCCGTATTCCAAAGGCCCTGGAAGCTTGCCAGGACATCGGGCCGGCACTTCGCCAGTTGATCCAGAAGGACCCCGGAGATGGAAAAGGCCACACGGAACCGTCCCTCATGCCTGCGAATCAGGCTCAACAAGAGGGCGTTGGCCGGGAGATAACAGCGCGCGGCAACTTTATCCAATAGGCGCCGGTTCTCGTTTTCGTCCTCATAATCGTGAACACGGCCGATATCAAAAGCGGTATACTTTTTCAGACGACAGGGTTGATGTACCTGAAAATAGAGACACACAGCCGGCATCGCACTATCTCTTGTAGGCTTCCATGATCTGGAGAGCCGCCTTTTCCCAGCGGAGCCCTTTCAGCTACTCCCTGGCCCGTTCCACAAGCTCCCCCGCCAGGGGGGGATATTTGAGGACGGCAATCATCTTGTCGGCCAGTTCGTCAACGTCCCAGAAATCGACCTTCAAGGCGTGGGTCAGGACCTCGGAGACGCCGGACTGCCGCGAGATGATTACGGGGACATCGTACATCATGGCCTCCAGAGGCGCCAGGCCAAAGGGTTCCGAAACGCTGGGCATAACATACAGATCCGCACGGGCAAAGGCTTCCTCCACCTGAGCACCCTGGAGAAAATCGGTGAAGTGGAAGCGCTTTCCTATCTTCAGTTCCGCCACCCGTTCGACCATGCGAGGCATCATGCCTCCCGACCCGGCCATGACAAAGGTCACCTCCGGCATTTCCTTCAGCACCCGGGCCGCCGCGTCAATGAAGTAATTCGGTCCTTTCTGAAAGGTAATCCGGCCCATAAACAGGACAACCTTGTTATCCCCGTCCCTCAGAACGCGATATGCTTTCCCCGCCTTCCGGCGGTTCAGGGCGTTATAGACTACCAGCACCTTTTCGAGAGCAATTCCGTACCGATCGGTGATCATTGTTTTTGTGTATTCACTGACGGCGATGACCTTGTCCGCCGTCTTCATCCCTAAGCGCTCCAGCTTAAAAATTTCCTCATTGACCGCCGCGCCGCTCCGATCGTATTCGAGGGAATGGATGTGGAGGATAAAGGGCTTCCCGGAGGCCCGACGCGCGGCGACGCAGGCCGGAACGGTCATCCAGTCATGGCCGTGAATGATATCGAAGGTCTCCTCGGCGGCAATGAGGCCCCCGGCAGCCAGATAGCTTTCCACCGGCCAGTCCGCGGGAACGGGATGTTCTCCTCCCCCTTGTCCGGTCCCCTGGTAGGGACGGAGCATACGGGGATGATTAAAGGAAGGAGGCAAAAGGGGGTCTTGAGAAAGGGACCCTTTTTTCTCCCCCGCGGCGTTCAGGATGTCTGAGGCCGAGATCATGGTCAGCAGGGGGAAGGGGCGGGACAGCTCGATCCGGGGCATGACGAAGAGGACGTTGTTGCCGAGACCGGTCAGGGCCTTCGTTATGCCGAAACAGGCCGTTCCCAGACCGCCGCTGACCACCGGTGGAAATTCCCAGCCGAACATGAGCACCCGCATAAGGACAAGTCCCTCCTTTTATGTGCGCCTATCTATTGCAGATTCGCAGGGAAAAGTAAATAGCCTCCCTTTCCTAATCCCCTCCCCACCCTATCCTTCCACCACGCCGATCCGGTCCCGGCCGGTCTGTTTGGCATTTTTCAGGGCGGCTTTCGCCGCTTCCATGAGATCGCACCCGGTCTCCCCCTGCTCGGGACAGGCGGCGATGCCCATGGAAATGGTTATCCTCCGCATGTGGGCGTGGCCATCCTGAAGGGACAGATCCCGAATCATTGCGTGGAGATGCTCCGCCCGGCGCCGGCAGGCGGCAAGGGAAGTATCGGGAAGGAGGAGGGCGAATTCATCGGCCCCGGGGCGGCAGGGGATATCCACTTCCCGGATATTCTCTCTCAGAAAGCTGCCCAGGTCCCGAAGCACCATGCCACTGGCGCCGTGGCCATAGACCTCCGTAAATTGCCAGAAATGATCGATATCCATAAGGATGACGGCAATCTGCCGGCCCGTGCGCTGGGCGCTCTTCAATTCCCGCCCCAGGGTCTCTTCAAGATAGCGCCGGTTGAAGCAGCCCGTAAGGGCGTCCCGAACGGACAGGTCCTCGATCTGTTTCCGCAACCGGAGATTTACCAGGAGCAGGGCGAGGATATCCGCAGCCAGAGCGGCGAGCCGCCGCTTTCCCACCAGGGTCGCTCCGGGATCGGCGCCAACTTTTTCCCGGTCCGTTCCCGAACCATCGGTCCGTTCCCCTTCCCCTCCCTGCCTGCTTTTCCCTGTATCGACGGGTACAAGGAGGTGGAAAACTCCCAGGATATCCTCCCGGGCGGTCATGGGGATACAGAGGGATAATCACCGTTCCGGATCATGGTCGGCGTGGGGACAGGCAGGCTGGCCTTTATCCTCCCGGATGCTGTGGATGCGGCGACGACGCAGGGACCAGCAGTCCTGGCCGGGAAAAGGCTTCCAGGGCCTTTCCTCTCCCCAGGATACGATGGGGGGATAAAGATCCTGGGGGGAATTGCGGACGAAAAGCGCTCCCGTATCCCTGGGAAAGAGTTGCGGCAGAAAACGGACGGCAACCGCTCTGGCCTCATCTTGGGTCAGGCAGGACAGGATGAGGTTCGCCATCCGTCCCAAGAGTCTCACCTCTCATTCGCTCTGGTTCATGATCTCCTCTTGCTCCTTGACGGCATCGTCAAAAGATCCGGGTGCGGCGTGGCATCCTTCGTCACTGCGGCATACGCCTAGTACGCCTCATTCCTCAGGACTTGCGCACCTTGCCTGCGGACCTTTTTACGATGCCGTCGATTAAGGTTTTTTTCGACATCTTACCCATCCTCGCCCGTCTCATAGTTTCGTCCCCTCAGGAGCGCCCCATAACGCCCCCGGTCAACCACTTCCGGCACCCACCTTCCCTCCTTGCGGTCATGGACGACAACATCAAATATTTGTCCCGCCGCCAGCTTCCGGTGCCTGATCCGCCCTACGGTGTTTCCGGCAATTTCCACCTCATGGAAGAACCCCCCTTCGCTGATTCGCCCGCTGATCTCCACGATCTCTCCGAAATGGGAGGGGTTGAGAAAGACCGTACCATCCGCCTCTTCCAGGCCCCATTGGTCATGGAGGTGTCCCGTCAGACAAAGGAGGACCGGGTTCCGTTCGCAGTAGCGACGCAGGGCATGGGACCCCGTTTCGCCCATGGGAGCGGCGAAGTCGTGAATCCCGTAGGCGGGCTGATGGGTGACGATGAGGTCGGGCTGCACGGATTTGAAAAAACGGTACATTTCGTTATTCTCCTCGCTGACGCCCGTACCGGCGCGATACGCCACGCTGTAGCGCTCGGGAATCCCGGGGGTCGTTCCCCCGGCGCCTCCATAACCGGCGATTTTCAAAGATCCGGCGGTATGGCATTTGAGATGGAGATCCCGGTCCCGGAGGGTTGTCTGCCCCAGATCCATATCATGATTGCCGGGCAGGCTGAAGGCGCATCCCCGGGGGAGGAGGGAAAGCATGTTTTCCAGGAGCCCGTAGTTCTTCTGGAGAATTTTCCGGGCCCGGAGCGTCTCATACCGATAACGGTCCCCCTTCTCCATCACCTCCCCGGCAAGGCCGGGATCTTCGAGCAGCTCGTCCACGTAATCTTCCAGGGTCATGTCCCCCTTCCCCTTGCCCCTTCGCAGATTGTGAAAATAAGTCTGGAGGTCAAGGTAGCGTCTGGCCGTTTTCACCGTATGGAAGGGGATATCGACGAGATCGCCGGCGACAATGTATACATCGGCGGCAGTCAGGTTGAGGAGCTCCCGAACCCGCTCGAAAGATCCATGTACATCCGTCACGTAGATCAACTTCATGATGCCCGCAAAATGATCGTCACAATGAATCGCTCCCATGGGTCAGTTCGAGGTTATCAAATTTCTTTAATGATGACGCCTCATGCCAGTACGGGAGTTCCCTTGTCCAGACAAGCGTGTCGGGGAGAAGTCGTCGGGAGCTCAAAAGCCGGCACAGTTCTTCTTCCGTAATCGGGCCATGCTTACAACTGCCGTCTATTGAATAATACCACATTTTCCCTTGCATCTTCTTCCCCCCCGAGGCGTCAATGTCGCTTCTTTTTTTAATCTTGGGACGCCTGGTGGGCAAATGTGATTTCTCAAGCGGAACCATCCCCGAAGCACGCATTTGCTCAGTCCTTTTTTTTCCCCTGCCTCTGTTCAAGAACAATAACAGGATGCCGGCAAAGAGAAAAACTACGACAATAAGCAAATAAAGCATGTCAAGATTTCTTTCCAATGCCCAGCCTCCTTTTCAGCAGTCCCCTGTCGAGACATAGTCCTACGCTCTGCCTCCACTTTTTTCCGCCCTCCTTGCTCATTAGCTGAGTAGCAATATCACATATTTCGGAAAGAACATCTACCGCCTTTTCCATACCGGTGATTTTTATTCAGCAGTGCGGACGCTAAACATGGATAATAAGATGAAATTGAAGATAAAAACAATGAGATCATTGATTATTGCGATCAACAAGGGAGGCCGGTTCGATTTTGTAGCAGCGGTCAACCCCTCATGCTTAACCAAGCAAACATGTGCCGGTTATTTGGTTCAGCTACAACCGGGCAGCATCAGATAATCGACAGCACCGAGGATTATGGGTCGAAACGTTCGATTAAGAGGCGGCGGTACACGTCCAGCGGGTGCTGCCGATATGGCCCCACTCTTTCACTCCCAAGATCGATATTTCCAGCTTTTGTTAGTTGTCTTTAAGCCGCTTGTGCGCCTCTTCCTTTGACTCGTAGAGATGAGGCGCCACTTCCCGTTTTGCCAGTTCATCGCCTAGCTTCATCCTGAGGAAGGTGCTTGTCGTGTAACGGGTTACCTTTTCATATAACTGCATGACATGCTTCACCATTTCGGCGTATTCCTCCACAAGCTCGGGGAGGATGTTGAAATTGTCATAGTTGACGATCGTCAGGACCTTTTTGCCAAGGGGTTTCAGCATTTTCAGAGCGGGTATGGCAAAACTGGACAGGTGCATAAGTGGGAGGATTGTTCTATA
>DYRD01000292.1 GCA_020718905.1 Syntrophus aciditrophicus
CTGAGTGAGCCTCAACGCGGAGCTGTAGATCGTTTTCGCAAGTTTTGAATCCCTGTCTTTAAGGACAAGCAATTCGCTCGCCCCCAGCAGCCCACCCAGCATATTACTGATATCATGAAAAAATGTTCTTTCCAGCGCGGCCCGTTGCTGTTGCAGGGTAATATCCTGGACGAACAGCAATAAAAACCGTTTCTCGTCGATTCTGATTGGGGTGGCGCGGATGAGCAGTGAAACATCGACCAGGATGCCATTTCTTTTTGCGGTCAGGGCGCAGATCCGTTCAACCGGTTTGTCCTGCCCGAGACTGACCGATATCGCAATGGCCGCCCCGCAGGTTGAACAATACTTTGTCGTGCCGCATCCCGCCGGCTCCTCGTGGGCGTGGATGCACTCAAGCACCACGCCTGTCCGCAAACCCAATGCTTCAGAGGAGTCGTCAATCCCCAGCATCTTCAGAAACGAATCATTGAGGGCGACAATCTGGCGATGCTCATCCAGAATGGCAAGCAACCCGCTCAGGGAATGGAGCAGGCCGGTCATGACCGGATGACTATTGACAATCTCGATTTCCGCGACAAGCTCTTTTTCATCCGTTTTTTCGGGTGGGTCGAAATATGTGTCCATTCGTTTTGCCGCTCCTTTCCCGATCAGGGGCATCTTTCCCTGTGTGATGCGCCAAACATTAAAAACCCCACTCTTGTTTGAAAAATGGGGCAATTGTCATCAGATATCGATGGTCTCCTATGAAACATGGTTATTCAGGATGGACCTGTTCAACTGTCTTTCAGCTTTTAATGATAGTCTGGGGTGCGCCTATCACGACAATCTCCGATAATCAATAAGAAACTGGAGGCTGTACGACAAACTGGCTTACGCGATCCTGCCCGGTCGTGCAAGTGCTGTTTTCCCGTTCCCCGAAATGAGTCTTTCTCCCAGCGCCCTGCTATTTCCCGTTCTGATCAGGATGTCTTTTTAATTTCTATTTTGGCATAGAGCGGTTTTCCGTGATGAGTTGTTTCCAATTCCTGGAAGCAGCCGGTTACGGTCTCCCGCTTGTCCGCTGCCCCTCGATGATCTCCCGCCAATGGGTGTGCCGTTCTTCTTTTGTCATGTCTCCCTTCCGGCCTTTAATTTTATTGCTGTCGGGAGGCATACCCCAAATCAGATTGGATGAAAAGGTGGGTTCGTCGGAGGGTTACGCTAAAATCAGGACAAAAAAGCCGGAGTCGACAAAAAAACCGCCGGGGCGGAACGTCTTTTCCGCTGTAAAATAAGCTTATCCGTCGCCCCGGCG
>DYRD01000293.1 GCA_020718905.1 Syntrophus aciditrophicus
TCCCCCGCGCTCTATATCCTGACCAATTCCCCGGAGGGTGTTGCAGCCGGATAGAGACAGCATAACCACGAGCAACAATACAGCAACAAGAAACTTTTTCATCCTTTCCTTCTCCTCGATTGGGTTAACTGGGGACATAATGCCTTTTTTTTGTAAACAGTATTATGTCCCCGGTTTTACGGTCTTATCCCGCTGCTACGGCATATTCAAAAGAGCGGGGATTTTCCACCCTTTTTGATGCCTGCAGAACTTCCATGCCGACGATGTTTCCGTCTTTATCATAATCAATGATAATGCCGGGCTTGTCTTCGTC
Source organism: Syntrophus aciditrophicus (assembly GCA_020718905.1). Taxonomy (GTDB): domain Bacteria; phylum Desulfobacterota; class Syntrophia; order Syntrophales; family UBA8958; genus UBA8958. The sequence continues at coordinate 314 of DYRD01000293.1, forward strand.
GCTTTCTTCGATGGGCCTATTGCTGAAAAGAAGGCGAAGTACGTCCACTTCAGGATCGTAAAATGCTTTCATGTTGTTTTCCAATATCTGCTGATCTTGCTGGTTTTGTACTCCGTTACAACCATTGGGGGTTAGACGGCATCATCAACGATTACCCGCAGCAGGAAAGAGCCCTTTTCCGCTGCGTCAACAACAGACTGATATGCTTTCAAATTCTCTCTTTCGACGACAATCTGCTGCGGATCGTCCATGACTGATTCGAGAAGCGGCAAGGAAATAGCGGGAAAGCTTAAAGACCATGCCCAAGCCCTCGGTAGTCGGGGACTGTCCCCAATTAAATTAAAATGTCGTTCTATGAATATTGGAGATTATTAGCTCGTCCATGTTGGTACTTACAGAGCGAACGCCATAATTCATCAACACGGACCCGCCATACCCGCCGGCGGGATAAACGGGGGACATAATACCGTTTTTTGGTAAATAGTATTATGTCCCCGTATTTTCCTACCCTTTCGGGAGGGAGGCGGGAGAAAATGGTATTATATCCCCATTTTATCATGTCCCCATTTTATCGCTGGACGTTGGAGATTCTGAGTTCGTCGATCCGGGCGGCGGCGTTATACGAGCCGACTCTGATCCTCACGGAACCGTCGTAACCACTGGCCGGCATCCCGGTATTGGCGCTGCTTCCTGCAAGCGACCCGTTAATATAGAGCTTGGCGCCACCGCTTCCCCAAGTCGCCGCGACGTGGCTCCAGGTGTTAAGCGGCACCTTCACCGCCCCGGAATTGAGGTCGAAAGCGGCCCAGGCGCTTGCCGTCAGCGAACCTTCCGCATTTACCCCCATGCCGAATGTCCACCCCGCACAAGATCCATAATAGGGACCCTGATCGACAAAACTCAACCCCGGACCATAAGAGGTCAGATAAACCCAGAACTCGATCGTGCCGTTGGGCTGGCTCAGCAACTGTCCGCCCGGAT
>DYRD01000119.1 GCA_020718905.1 Syntrophus aciditrophicus
CAGGTTGTCGGCCTGTTCTTTATTATCCGCAAGAATTTCCTCTTTGATTTCGATAAGTCTGATCTCGTTCGTCACTCAGCCTCCATGCTCTTGATATGATATTTCTTGCCGGATACGAGTTGAAATTTGTTTTTTGCACAGACGGGGCAGGTGATGCCATCCAAGTTGACCTTGTCGACCTCAACCCTGGTTTGGCAGACCTCGCAGGAAAGCACTGCCGGCACCCATCCGACCTTGATCCTGGCGCCCGCAACCACCGTGCCGGCACTCAGGTGATCAAAGTAGCGTTGCATCCATTCAACCTCGAGATCACTAAGCTTTCCCACTAACAGGTTAATGGCATGTACCTTTTTTACGTTGTGCCTGGCGGCGTGCTTCAATACGATTGTGAGGATACTCTGCATGACCGGGAGTTCGTGCATCTTGTCAATCTTCTCTCATCGTTATGGACTTCAGCCCCCGCGGTATTTTCATAGACCAACGGGTTTCCTTCGGAAGATCACGTCAGTTTGCTATGGTAAGCATCTTCTCTGCAATAGTTATCAAGCAAGGTAGTTAGAACATGGAACGTATGTCAACCGAAGATTGGCTGCCAATACTGTCATAATTCTTATCCAACCAGCGCTCGGCTGCTTTCCGGCCAAGATCGCGCAGATGGATTAAAAAACTCCATTCAGCATTAAATTTGCTTGAGGCGTTAAAGGGTTCGAGCTCCTTTTCTGCGTTGATGGCATGAATGAGCATCTTCTTATAACGGGCAGGCTCCAGGCTTTCCGAATCAAGCAATCGTCCCACAAATTCGATTGCCCGCAGTTCCTTCATGAGCGAACCGTTGAACGTGATGTCATTGATATGATTCAGGATTTCCTGCGCTGTTTTCGGGATGGCCCTTCTCTCTATGGGATTAACCTGAACCAGGACGACATCTTTAGAGGTACAGTGATAGGCAAAAGGATAAAGAACGGGATTCCCCATGTAACCTCCGTCCCAATAAGCCTCGCCGTCTATTTCCATGGCCTGGAAAAGATAAGGAAGGCTGGCTGATGCCATGACCATGTCCAAGGTCAACTCCGTTTTGTCGAATAGTTTGACCCGCCCGTTACGAATATTTGTAGCAGATACAAAAAGTTTTATGAGGTTGCAACTGCGGACTCTTTCAAAATTGACATGGAGGGCCAATAAATCACGCAAGGGATTGATGTTGAGAGGATTTAACTGGTATGGAGAAGCCAGCAGCTCCATTAATTCAAAAAGCCGGAAATTGGGTGAATTATCGAGATTCCAGTTTCCGGCCATGACATCAAAAAGCGTCCTTTTGAGGGGGCTGAATTGTGCGGTATCACTAATGGCCTGCCAAAACCGATCCAGTGCTTGGCGCGCCCCTTCCTTGCCGGCTTCCATCAGCCCGTCAGTAGCGATAACCCCATTCATGGCACCGGCGCTGGTCCCACTGATGGCCTCAATATCTACGCGATCATCCTCGAGCAAACGATCCAGGACACCCCAGGTAAAGGCGCCATGGGTCCCACCACCTTGAAGCGCAAGGTTAATACTTTTTTTTTGATCGCCCATGCGATGCGTAGATTTTGCATTCCCCCCGTGAATATTTTTTCCGCTAACCTGTGTCTTTTTTCTCAAGGGAAACCCAGCTTTCTCCCACGCATGGAAACCGCCCCTTAAGATTTTGACGTTGCCAAATCCCAATTCCACATATTGGTCCGCCCGCCGGGTGGAAGTGGCTTGTTCCGGTCAAGCGCAGTAAAAGATAATCTCCCTATCCTTGGATAACTCCGGGATCATGGCTTCAAAGTCTTTGAGGGAAATCGCACCTTCCAAATTGAATCTTGCAAATTTCTCATCGTCGTCATAGGCACAGACCAGAAGGGCAACCCCTGATTTTGCCTTCATATATGCATCATCCGACGTTATAATAATCAGCTCTGACATTGATACACCCCCCCTTTTCGCATTTTAATAAACAAAGAAGGTTATGGAAGCCACTTCCCTGCCGTTATTATCCGTGTCATTCATACGAAAATCGTAGCTGCCAGATTGTAACGGTGCAGTAAAGGTCATCTCACCGGATGTTCGTTTACTGATATATTGATATGCCGAATCATGCTGGTCGTTTAGCGCCTCACTTCCATGAGCGATTTGCGACGGGATTATCCCAATCCAGGCATCGGCTGCATAATTTGATGGGGCAGTGAAATAGACCTTTATGGGCTCCCCTGGTTTGTAAGTATTTTTATCTAGTCGGAGGGAGGCTTCACTTCGAGATATCGCAGGGGGATAAGGGGGAGCCGGTGCTGCGAGGGTAAACGATGCAAATGCGAGTTCTAAGCCGTTATTATCCTTGTCATTAAACCGGATATCAAAGGAACCGGGCGTAGTCGGGGCCTTGAACGCCAGGGTGCCGCTCGTCCGCCTCTGTACATATTGATAGGTCAGATCATGCTGATCGTTTATCGTCTCACTGCCATGCTGGATATTTGACGGGACAATGCCGATCCAGGCATTTTCGGGCAGAGCGGGACTTACGGAAAAGGAAACCGTAAATTCCTCCCCCGGCGCAACAATGGATTTATTGATGGATAATGAAACCGATGATACACCGGCTGATACATGGCACGGTTGATAAGCATGAAAAGAAACCAATGCCGCCAAAACGATTAAACCCAAAAAATAGCGTTTCATGTCGTCTACCTCCTCTTGTAATGTTCAATATATTGATGATCAGCACCTGCATTCTCCCTATGAAAATATAGTGGGACTGTTTTGGCATGTCAATGGATATTTCGGAGGGCAAACACAGGAAAAAGTTGGAAGAGGCGCCGACGGCGATGGTGCGGTAAGGATTTTCGAAGCCCCAAATCAGGATTTGGCGCATTGTAATTAACAGCGCTTTTATGGTTTCTTTACCTACCCCCTCGAGAGTTGTTTTTCGGGTTGTCATAAATAAACAAGTAGGAAGCAGACATAGGAAGACCGGTAAAGGAGCGGCAGATGGGAATACAAACAGGTTTTTGGATAGACCACCGCAAGGCGGTGATCATGGCCGTCACGGATCAGGGAGAGGCGTTCCAGCAGATCATCTCCGAGGTTGAAAAACAGCTGCGTCGTTCCGGTGCTTCACCCCTTAAGGGTTCTTTCTAAGGACGTCATATCCCCGCCGACGACAGTCAGGAAGGAAAGTATACGGGACACCTCAACATGTACTACGATGCCGTAGTGGCTTCTCTTCGCAATACGGAAGGCATTTTGATCTTCGGATCCGGAGGGGCCAAGGTCCATTCATATTTTCATGGCGGGAGACACACCGCCAGTGCCATCAGGACAAAACGCCCCGGAGGGGTATTAGAGACGCACCGGCCAGCCCTTCCGGGGCGGGAAAAGATCGAGGAAAATGATTCACGAGCATCTGAATAGAATCGAAGCAAGGCTGAAACAGAGGGCAGCAGTTAAGGAAGAGGACAAGGAAGAGCTTATCCGCCTCGTTGCAGCCATGAAAACGGAGCTTGCCGACCTTTCCCGGACCCACGGCGAACAGGCGGAAAGCATCACCGGTTTTGCCGAGCTATCGGCCCGCGAGGCCACCCGCCGGGAAAAGAACCCCCGGCTCCTGAAGCTGTCGACCGAAGGTCTCGCCTCGTCCGTCGAGGGATTCGAAGCATCCCATCCTCGCCTCGTGGAGATAGTCAATGCCTTCTGCACGATGCTCGCCGGCCTGGGGATATAGATTTTTCGCGGCCGGTAGTGAAGGGGCTCACTTTTTAGCCTCAGTAATCGCGGGGAGATATCGATGGATTCTTTATGACTTTCCCGGTCCGCCGGGAGCGGTATTTGCCTATGAAAGGAGAGAAAAATGAAACGTAAAGGTTCTGCCACTTGGTATGGGGGAATCATGGACGGCCGCGGTGTAATTTCGACGGAAAGCAAGGTCCTTTCCGACACCCAGTATTCGTTTGCCACCCGTTTCGAGAACGGGGTAGGCACCAATCCGGAGGAGCTTATCGGCGCGGCCCATGCCGGCTGTTTCTCCATGGCCCTTTCAGGTCAGCTCGGAGCCGCAGGCCTGACCGCAGAGAGTATCAATACCATGGCAACCGTCACGATCGAAAAAGCCGGCGATGGGTTTGCCATTACAGCGGTTCATCTGGACGTGACGGCGAAAATCCCCGGTGCGGACCCGGAAGTCTTCAATGCCGCCGCCGTCAAAGCCAAGGAGGGCTGCCCCGTATCGAAGGTTCTCAATGCGAGAATTACCATGAATGCCAGGCTCGCCGCATAGGGACAAGCGCGGGAAGCGCCGCCTGCCGGTCTCAGCGGCTCTTCATTTCCGGGCATTTATATCTCCCGTGGGATTACCGCCCTGTTATCTTCCGGCGGACTCCGAGGCAGCGAGCTGTCTTTCGAAATAGAGTTTCAACGCCTGGGCATTGTTGAGCATCCGTTCCGTTGAACTATACAGAAAAGTGACGTGCCCGCAGTAAAGCTTGTGGGAAAGAAATTTCACCGCCTCGGGGTTGCCATCAAGTTCGGCAAAATATTTATCCTGGAAGGCCTCCCATTTTGCCGGATCGTGGCCGTACCATTTTCTTAGCTCCCCGGACGGTGACAGATCTTTTGCCCAATAGTCGACTCGCGCCGCTTCCCGGCTCAACCCCCGCGGCCAAAGCCGGTCAACGAGAATCCTTGTCCCGTCGCCCGCTTCCGCCTTTTCATAAATGCGTTTAATACCTATGGACATTCCTCTTCTCCTCATTATGCACGGCGGGATGGACTACCCCCGGCTATCCGATTGACCCGTTGCCAAGAACCCTGCATGAAACACAACTATACCTTTGGGAACCTTTTCGGCAAACGGCAGGGCAAAGAAAACCTCTTGCGGAGCCCCTTCGTAGACCAGGGCGGGGAAGTTCTGGAAACCTAACCGCTTATAGTAGCTCGGATGACCCACAAGAACGCAGCCTTGGCCGCCCAGCTTTTTAAGTAAAGACAACCCTTCCCCGATCAGGTATTTCCCAAGCCCCTTGGCCGTACCAGCCTATTGCCCCGTCAGATATTGTTACCGGTGAAAAAGCGATATGGCCTACCACCTGTCCATCAATCTCCGCGACCAGCGAAATAGTCAGCCCATGGGCCTCGCGTAATGCATCAATTATGAATTGTTCCGTATGATTACTAATTGCCAGATTCTCGAAAGCGGCAATGGTCACTTTCGATATTGCGTCAATATCCGAACTTGTTTCACTCCTGACGATCATTTTAAGCCCTTATTTCCAGTGGTTATTTATCTTATGGCTAACGAAAAATCATCCGGAGCTTAGCGATCGGTGTGTATTTCTCTTGGCGGCATTTTTTATTAATGGATATCGAGCTGAATTTTAACGGCTTCTTCAACTTTGCGCATGTCCTCACCAGAAAGGATCCCGCAGCGATTTATTAACCGCAATTTGCTTACCGTGGACAGTTGGTCTGCCATTGCCTTGCTTTCCTTGCCATCAAAGACCACCCTCGCTTCACTTGGATAAAGACGATCGGTGTTGCTTGTAAGAGGAACAACCTGCACTCTATTTAAGAATTTATTTGATGCGTTATTACTGATGATTACGGCGGGACGTTTCTTTTTTATCTCCCCTCCGATAACAGGATCAAAGTTTACCCACCAAACTCCACAGCGCTTCATGGTCCATGTCCTTGATATTAATTTCAGCCCAAGCCAGTGCTTCATACTCTCTTGCTCTGTCTTTTGCCAGCTCGGCATAAGCGGACTCATAGTCAGGACGCACAACATAAGGGCGCACTATTTCCTGAACAAATCTGCTTATTTTACGTGGACCAATTACTCTATGAAGTCCTGCATAAACTTCTTCATCTACTGTTATGGTTAATTTTTTTTGCATACCATACCTCCATTGCACGTACATCATACGTATTGCTGCCAAGTATGTCAAAGGAGAGCGGGTATGGCAAAACTGGACAGGTGCATAAGTGGGAGGATTGTTCTATA
>DYRD01000038.1 GCA_020718905.1 Syntrophus aciditrophicus
ATACTCCCCGGCCTTTTTCGTCAGCTCATAATCCCTGGCATGGACCAGCCCCGCCATGAGCAACAACATGCAAACAGCTACCGTCACTCGCCTCATGCTTATCCCCTCCCCCTATTGATTCATGTCCAGCTTTTTTCTTGGTAACCTGTTTGTGGGCATGGCGGGTGCATAAAGAAGAGATAGATTGTCCGGCTTACCTATTTTCATGGGTCATCCCGTTATGCCGTGTGGCAGTTTTTAACCTCGATGCCTTCTTTAGGGAGAGTGAGACATTCACTTTCTTCATCGCGGCCAGCTGCTTTCCCCTGCCATTATCCCCAATGGACATAAGTGTGGGCATCGAACACCAGGCGTTTTCCGTTTATCTCAACGCCGCGGCCGTCTGCTACCAGCAGATAATCGTCCCGCGACCCGATCGCTGCGCCCCGCTCGTCGAAAGTTGCCCCGGCGCCGCTGGCCTGAAGCTGAATGGTTTCGCTAAAAGTCTCAATGGCATTATCTGTGATCATGACCATGCATTGGTTCGGCAAAGCAGGGTTAATTGGGTGATCCGCATTTGACCTCAACCGTAATGAGTCATTGTCCATGATGATCGCTCTTTGCTGACGATTAATTCGTATTTCGTTTACATCCAGGCTAGCAGTCGTCCCAACAGGCCCTCCCCCGATGAACACCGAACCGATACCCAGTAGTATTCTCGACAGCAACTGGGTGCCGTTCGGGAGACTTGCTTCCTCAGCATTAATCGTAACGTCGCCATCACCGACCTTAATGACCGGACGCGTTCCTTCTCTGTCTGCGCCGGTCAAATGAAGATCAGCAGATATTTCCCGGGAGCCGAGCACAGCAAACCCAAACTCGTTCAAAGTCATGAGCGTCCCGCCAAAACGGCCAGGGGTTTCGTCATTATAAGAGAGGGGCCTTCTATAATCATCTTCGGGAACGGCCATGTCGAACCCGTCGCACGCCCGGCTATAGATCCAATAGAATCCGAACGACACGACACTCGCCAGGTACGCCCAGATGGCCTGGTTTTGCAGTGTCGGGCGGTCCTCGGGGGAGAAGTGATTGTAAGCGGTGGGGAAGATACTGGTGCCCATGCCGAGGAGGGTGGCGGCGAAGAAGGCAAACTTTTTCCAGCCCGCCTCGCACCGGTCCCTTTCCACGCCTGCCGGGCCGGCAACAAAGGTTATGGAATCAATCCCCACGGTCTTGTAGCTTTGATTGGCGCTGTATACCCTTCCCGGACCGGTGGTGAGGGTATCGGCAAACTGGTAGGTGACGTTGGGGGCCAGGTTGAGATTCATCGTCAAGCTGGCATTTATATTCGTGGCTTGGCTAAGAGGCGTGTTCAGGGTCATATTTTGCCCGGCGTTGAGGGTCGTCCTGTTGTTTAGATAGGCTGTCACACTTGACCCCCAAATAATATTGTCTTCATCTCCTGTGACGTATCTTCTCCAGTCAAACTTCTAGTCCCGCGTCTTGGGAGGTGGGTCCTGCCCGGAGGTCAGTCCCGGTTGTTCCGGGGGGGGGAGGTCTTGGCCCCCCCGGCGGCGGTCATGAAGAGCCCGTTGACGGTACTCGTCTACAGGGCATGGGGCGTCGTGTTCCTGCTCGTAACGACGCTCCTCCGTTCCGAGTTCGGGACCGCCGCGGCGATGACGGGATTATCGGGGTGGCCGTTGATAAACGTGAGGAGGACTTTCGTCCCTTTCCGCAGGGGAAAATGCAACCCTTCCTCGCTCCCCGCATAGGGGGTGGCCATGCGTATCCAGGCCCAGTTCGCGCCCCCGGACTTTTCTCTTTGCCGGGGAAGCGGACCTTGTACCGCCCGTGCTCGTCGAGCTCCGCATGAGACCCGGAGCCGTCCCCGTCGATGACCGCCGTCAAAGAACCGGAGATGACGGGCACGGGGGTCGTCCTTTCCGGGCGGTACTGGACGGCGGCGGGGATACAGGTGAAGGCGGCCGTATAATGATCGTTCTTTCCCTCCGGGGTCGGCAGCACGGCCCCTGCCTGGGAGCCGGAATGGTGCACCGAAAGGACGAGGTATTCCCCGTTGAAGGCCCGGCGGTCGTGACCGGCGATATTCAGCAGAGCGCCGCTCACAATGCCGACGGCCGTGCCGGCGCCGGAGAAGATGCGCCCCCGGCAGGCGAGCTCCTCGGCCCGTATCTTGGCGTAGCGCCGCCCTTCCTCGGGGGTGCGGTAGTTCTCGCCGGGGAGGGTGAACTCACCCGTGCCCGTCCCGCTGACGGGATGGGACACCGTCAGATCCAGGGTGGATTTACGGAAATTGTTATCCTTGAGAATCACCGCGGCGGGCAGGCAGGTCTGCTCCATGACCAGGGTGCGAATCGTATTGTCCGGCCGGCCGTCGCCGGCGGTGCTTCGATAGAGGACGGACCGGGCGGCGGGCGCGTGGGAGATGCGGTCATCGGTGATCACCATGACCTCCCGGTCCTCCTCCTGACGAAAATGATAATACATGCCCTCATGCTCGAGGTGCCGGGAAATTAAGGCCAGGCAGGATTCATCATGCTGGTACACGCAGGACCGCCGCCGGTAGCCCGTCCCGATGGTGCGGATGTCCACATCGCGACCGGTAAGGGCGTGGGCGGCCCCGGCATTGTCTCCTCGTCGAGATAGGCGTCCGAATGCCGGGTCCGGGCCAGCCGGGTGAGGCGTGGCTCCAGAGTGACCCGGTAAGAGAAGAGATTTGCCAGGGCATGGTGATCCTCGCACCGGGTAATGGCCCCGTGGTAGCTAGCACGGGTGCTCCCGGCGGCGAGCCCCCGGATCGTGAAGGTTGCCCCCCGGTCCATGATCTCGAGATCGTCCCGGTCTGAAGAGACCAGAATGGAGAAGCTGTAGGGTCGTGATATCTCCTCGGTCCCGGTGAATTCGACCACCGTCAGCGTAAAACGTCTGGTCCCTGCTTCGTCAGTATCTGTCATCCCTTATGGTCTTCGTAGGTTATGGTTTTCCCCACCATACGGTCCTGCCCTATACCGGTGGCTCCCCGATACCCAGCAACTGCCAGTAATCAGGCTGGGAGGCTGCTATGACAATAGCTTTCGAGATCGTGGACCCGCCGTCATCCATAATCAGCATAATGCCGTGGTCCTCATCAGCTCATGATCATCACCTTTGTCTGGCAAACCGACACGTCGAGGCCGATGGTATTGCCGTCATTCATCTTCACGCTGTCCGCCTGGCGAACGGCGAAATTCCCTTCGATTTTGACTTTACTACTGGAGCCGATGTATTCAACCTGCCCCATCGTCGTGGCGGAGACAATGCCCCCGCCCCCGGTTGCCCCCAACTCGTCACCATGGACGGGCTTGGCTTTCGAAGCTTTCGTCAAAGCGGGAGCCCCGCAGATATAAACCTTGCCCGAGACCGGATTTGCCGCGGCAGTCTGGGCGAAAACGGGATACGGTACGGGGACCGTGGCCGGGCCGACAATCGTATTGCAGGTATCCGGAGCAGTCGCAACGTACTGACCACCTGATGTTGTTGTCGCAAACATGTTCCCTCCTATCCCAGGTGTATCTTGTCGCCGTCGATGGTGACATCATCTTCGGCAACAATCGCGGCATGGCCGGCGTTGATGCTAAACCGTCCGGACGCGGTCTGGCTTATCACGGCCGCTTTCGTCTGGTCGATGCGTTCGACGGTAGGGAAAGAATCCTTTACCCGCTGCGTTACCCGCTGCATGACGGTCTGGCAGGTGCGTACTACCGCGGACAGGCTTTCACAGTGTCCGTAAAAGGATGATGCCATAAGGGAAAAGCTCGTAAAACGCACCTGGCCTTGACTTCCAGACAGGTCAACCTTATCAGCACGGATACGATAAAGGCTCCTTGACTACGGTCGTTCCAGGCAAGAACAATATCGCCCACGGCAGGGTTAAGAAGGCAAGAGGTCGCCTTTTTACCCCACAGATGCGTGCCATCCGGGGCGCCGAGAAAAAATACGTCCTGTTTCTGGGCAATAATCCGCCCGGTGTAAAAGATTCCCGACGTAAAGCGTAGATCACGTCAGTTTTCACCATCGGCTTGACTCCCTGGTTCATGATTGCCTCCTTCCGCCACTTCTGAGTGGTGATATCCATGTTCGTTCTTCAGAGCATCTCCCGTCCGCCGCCTGATATTGGCATCGGCTTTTTTATCCATACCGAGAGAATCGATGTATTTGACTTTGGCTTCGAAAAGCCCCCTCTGCGCGTCAAAGGACATCGATGCAACCGAACTTTCCGAAACGGTATCCCTCCTAAATGGAATCATGGGCGTTCTGAAAGGCGGGAATAACATTAGCCTTCGCTGATACAACAATATATTCAAGAATGAGAGGGCGAAGCGATTGCGGATGACAGTCGATTTGAAATCGACCTCTCATAAAACTTCTTGCCTTATAGTCGAGGGTTGTTTAGTGTGTTCCATCACAAATTACCCCGTTGCCTAGGAAAGATCCATATGGCGAACCTAATTATGCATAGCATTTCCATCTAAAACGAGAAGCTTGCTGCCAAAACGCCATAAATGTACGCATTATCCCGGTCTCGGCCGGGGTTGCCGTACTCGATTGGTGGTTGCCGTCAAATTTGGGATAACCGCCGTAGCCCGCTCCCGCATTGAAAAGGGTAGCGTCTGCGTAGGTGTTCAGAAGATAGGCTGCCGAAGCCGCCAATTCAGGGAAACCAGCTTGTTAAACTCGCAGGCGTGGGATACGCCAAAGAGGTAAAATCCGTTTCGATCCCTTTATGGACGACCCGGATGGGAACGTCGAACTCCTCGGCTACCTTCCGGACCTGCCTTTGTCCGACTTCAATACCTGTCCTTTTACTAAGAATATCAATTATTGTCACATAGCAAGCGTTCTTCCCCGGAATATACGTACCCGGCATTGCTCCGCACATAGCCCAGCAGGGTTACATTATACTTCCTGGCAAGGTTTACCGCTGCCGCCGTGGGGGTCGACCGGGAGACAAGGACCGGGACGCCGAGTCGGATGACCTTCGTGATGATTTCCGAAGAAACCCTCCCGCTCACGAAGAGCATGCCCCTGCCGACAAGATCCATTTTACCGTTGCTAAGGAGGACGCCGGCGATCTTATCGAAACAGTTGTGCCGTCCGATGTCTTCGTTAAAAACGGAAAAGGCGGCGTGCTGGAACAAGACGCTGTGGACACCACCAATGGCCCGATAAACCTCGGAGCGCCGCTCAAACTCCTTCATGGAGTGGAGGATATCGAGCAGGGGGAATCGGTCCCGGCTTGAAACAAGCAGAAATTTTTCGTCCTTGAGGGGGTTGATATAGGTAAAGCACTTCCCGCATCCCGACGTGACGCTGCGCAGGCTTTCGCATCTTTCCACCGTTCGTCCGGGAGCAAGACCGATCATTACGGCCAAAAGGCGCTCATTGTAGGCTATGGACGAGACATCGGCGATGGTATCGATAACGCCTTCGCTGTAAAGAAACCCCAGGGCCAGTTCTTCCGTAAACTGGTTGAGGCAAAGGAGGGAGGCGTATTCCGTGCCGTTGATATAGATCTTCAGCGATATTTCACCGATAACGCTTTTTCCCGTATCGTCCAAGCGGGCCTTATCACCATCACAGATGATCTCTTTGACGGTAAAGACGCCGTATAATCTTTCGTCCATCCCTGCTACGGTCACAAAATCTCCGCTGCCCATCAAGCTTCCTCGGTGAGGGCTTTCATGGCCCTTGCTCCCACCCTGGTCTTGTCAAAACAATAGGTCTCCATGCCGGGGACGATCATCCGGACGGTGGGAATGTCCACATCGGATCGGGTGAGATTGACGGCGATCACCCGCTCCAACCCCTTCGCCCGGAGCTTGGAGATCATGCTTTGAATATCATCACAAATATCGCTGCTGTAGCCTACCTCCAGTTCCTTGATCCCCTTTTGATGATAGGCATAAAAACGGAAGTTTTCATCTTCGCCAGGGCGAAGATAAAGAGGAGCCGTTTCGCACATCCCTGCCAGGCCGTATTTCTGAATAAAAAGGGCGCGGGTGGTGGCAATCTCGAGGAGTGCGCGCACCGTGGCCACCTTGGGGTCCAGATGAGCTCCCAAGCCGTCGATGGTCTCCATGGTCCGGTTCTGCAAATCGCGGGAAAAAGCGGCAACCACAGGGATCTCTATATCGGTAGTGAGATCTTTAGCTACGATTTCGATTCCCGCTTTTTCAAACTTTTCAAAAATGCCGATAATGAAATCGTTCTCCCGGTCGTCTTCGATAAAGATGGCATCATGGAAATGCTGGGTGTAATGGGCAATACTCCAGGCATCTCGTTCTACAACCTCGGCAAGACCGTGAATCACCGCCTCCTCCATGGTATTCCCCGCGGCAATACCGTTGGTGTGGGTGTTTATAAGCAATGTTTTATCCTCATGGAAAGGATGATAGACCGCACAGGCCGGGACAAGAATTTCTTCTTCCCTGGACAGGTCGCGTCCCCAGGTCCAGTGGATTTCCCGGTCGTGATCATAATCGCTCAACCCGGAAAGAATCATTTCCCGGGGGTCGAGGACGTCAAATTTGGACTTGAGCTGGTTGTAACTTCCCCGGACAAGCTTATCGAGATATTCCTCCCGGAATTCGGAACAGTAGCGTTCGATGGACTCCATGGTGATGGAGACCTGCGCCTGGATCGGAGAAACGCCCTTGCCGGTGTGACTGGTCATTGAACCGTCCGGCCGGATACGATCGCAGGTGAAAACCTGAATCCCGATTCTGTCCACTTCCGTGGCGTTCCGGAAGGACAGCATGCCGACCGTTTCCTTGATCCGCTCTATAAACTGCAGGGTGGAGGCGGGTGTCTTGGAACGGTGTGTTTCGAGGATATAAACCTTGGGACATTTGTTAAGACTTACGCTGGCCATATGAGTTCTCCCTTATCCCGATATTGTTTCCGTGATCACATTCAGATCCCGGCGCCGTTTTCATAAAACTCCTGCCGGACCTGGTCCTGGGAGATCCGGCTGTAGGGCGGCACGCTCTCGACGAGCCAGACATTGCCGCCGATGACGGAGCCCCTGCCGATGGTGACACGGCCCAGGATAGTTGCCCCGGAATAGATGGTAACGTCGTCCTCCACGACGGGGTGACGAGGGATGCCCTTGAGGGGCTTGCCCTCTTCATCCAGCTTGAAGCTCTTGGCCCCCAGGGTCACCCCCTGATAAATGCGTACCCGGTCCCCGATGCGGCAGGTCTCCCCGATGACGACTCCCGTACCGTGGTCGATGAAGAAATATCTGCCGATGGACGCCCCGGGATGGATATCGATCCCCGTAATGCTGTTGGCGTACTCCGTGATCATCCGGGAGATGAGGGGAACCTCCATGAGGTGGAGTTCGTGGGCAAGACGGTAGTTGGTGATCGCCAGCAGGCCGGGATAACAGAAGATGACCTCATCGGGGCTGGAGGCGGCGGGGTCGCCTTCGAAGGAGACCTGAACGTCTGTGGACAGCAGCCGCTGGATAGCGGGCAGGCGGGCCAGGAAGCGGCTGGTGATATCTTCGGGCCGCCGGTCGCCGGGGCAGCAGTCCCTGCCGTGGAGGGGACTGAGGGAATCGTCACCACGGACACAGGAAAAGCAGAGCCCTCTTTTAATCTGTTCCTCAAGAATCGGGCGCAGACGATCCAGGGTGGCCCCCACATGAAAGTGGACGCTGCTTGCCCGCAGGCCGGAAAAACCGAAATAACCGGGAAACAGGACGGAACGCAGGGCCTCGACGATCTCGATGATCACGTCCCGGGAGGGAAGGGGCTGGTCGTTCTGATCCCGGCGCATGGTCCCGGAAAAGCCGTTGTTCGTAACGCACAAGGCGTCTACTACCGCCGCCAGATCCATTTCCGGCTTCATTTCCTTGCTTTTATCCATAGCGATACTCTCTCAAAATTAACTTATTTCCTTCCCCTTACAAGGGGGAGGTGAGGAAGGGGATGGGGATGGGTTTTTATGAGTTCGTCAAACTTGCCCGGCGATCTCGACAGGGTCCCCGGCGTTTACGACCCCGCCCTGAATCACCCGGGCGAAGACGCCCTCTTTGGGCATGATGCATGTCCCTACCTGGGCAAATATGGCGCAGCCCTTATGGCAGGCCTTGCCGATCTGGGTTATTTCAAGGAGGACCTCGGAGCCGGCCCGCAGGCGCGTTCCCGGTGGCAGGTGGTGCAACTCCAGTCCGGAAATAGTCAAATTCTCTGCAAAATCACCCGCTCCCACCTCGATGCCGAGTTTTTTCATCTTCTCGATGCTGGCTTCAGCAAGGAGGCTCACCTGGCGCCGGATGCCTTTTTCGGCATGGGCGTCCCCGGACAGGCCGTAATCCTCGATAAATACGCCCGACGATATGGGTGCCTTGCGGGTTCCTTTCTGATCGCTGTGACAGACAGCGACAACTTCACCTTTCGTCATTTTATCTTCCTTTGCACTCACTGAAATCGAGCATCCGCTGAATACTTGCCCTGGCCCGGTCGGCAATCTCCTCGGGGACAATGATCTCGTAGGCCATATCTTCCAATGCCCAGAGAATCTTTTCCAACTGGATCAGTTTCATGTTCATGCAGAGGGCGAATTTGGAGGCCGGGTAGAAAACCTTATCGGGATTTTCCTTCCTCAGGCGATGAATGATGCCCCGCTCCGTGGCGACAATGATTTCTTTGGCTTTTGACTCCTTAACATAGTGGCACATCCCCTCCGTGGAGGTCACACAGTCGGCCAGCTTGCGCAATTCCGGCGAGCATTCGGGATGGGCGATCACCACTGCCTCCGGATGGAGTTCCTTTTCCTGAAGGATATTCTCCGGCAGGATGCGGGCGTGGGTGGGGCAGAATCCCGGCCAGGTGATGAAGGAGCGTCCCGTCTGCGTAGATACGTAATCGGCTAAGTAACGGTCGGGAACAAAGATTATTTCTTCTGCATCCTTGAGGCCCTCCCCGACCATCCGGACGGCGTTTGCCGAGGTGCAGCAGAGATCGCACTCCGCCTTCACGGCGGCGGAGGTGTTGACATAGCAAAGGACTTTAGCCTGGGGGTGTTCCGCCTTCAGGGCGCGGAGCTGATCGGCGTTGATCATATCCGCCATGGGGCAGCCGGCGGCCTTTTCCGGGAGGAGAACCGTTTTGCAAGGCGAAAGGATCTTGGCCGTTTCCGCCATGAAGTGGACGCCGCAAAAGACAATGACGTCGGCGGCGGTTTTTGCCGCCTCGATGCTCAAGCCCAGAGAGTCGCCGACAAAATCGGCTATATCCTGCACCTCGGGGATCTGATAGTTGTGGGCCAGGATAACGGCGTTTCTTTTTTTCTTCAATTGCAGAATCTTTTCCACGATGCTCATTGGTTGATCCTTTGCTCTTATTTAATTGCCGCCCGGATGATGCCTCCGCCCACGACCACGTCGCCGTCGTAGACGACCACGGACTGGCCGGGAGTGATCGCCTCCTGTGGCTGATCAAAATGGACGGTCATGAATGTGTCTTCCCATATCACATCGCACGGCGCCGCCCGGTGGGCATACCTGATCTTGGCCGCCGCCCGCTCCGGAGGCCGGTCCACAAGCAGGTTCATCCGGTCGGCAATAAGTCCCGCCGCCCGGACCTCGTGCTTAACGCCAACGATCAGGCGGTTGCCGGCCATATCCAGGGCTAGGACATAAAGGGGTACGGGGTTGCTGATGCCCAGACCGCCCCGCTGTCCGACGGTATAAAAAGGCAGCCCCCGATGATGGCCGAGCACCCGTCCCTCACCGTTCACGATATCTCCCGGACGAATCTTCTCCCCGGCATGCTCCCTGATAAAAGGTTCGATTCCTTCCCCGGGGATGAAGCAGATGTCCTGGCTGTCCGGTTTGTCCGAGGTGGGGAACCGGGCCGCGGCGGCCAGTTTCCGCACGTCGTCCTTGCGATAGGCGGCCAGGGGAAACATGACGTGGCGAAGATCTTCCTTGTCCATGGCGTAGAGGAAATAGGTCTGATCCTTCCTTGTATCCCGGGGGACGCGCAGCAGGGAGGGGACATGATCATGATCCGCCCGGGCATAATGCCCCGTGGCCAGATACTCGCAACCCATGGCCCGCACCTTGTGGAGGAGGGTCCCGAATTTGATGGCCCGGTTGCACTCCACGCAGGGGTTCGGGGTCCGCCCCCGCAGGTATTCGGCGACGAAGGGACGAATGACCTTGTTGTCAAGATCTCCGGCAAAATCAAGAATATAATGGGGGATTGCCAACTTCTGGCAGACCCGGCGGGCGTCTTCGATCTCTTTGGGACCGCAGCACTTGACAGGTCCGTCTGCCGCCGTGGGGATGCCCAGGCACATGGTGACGCCGACGACGTCATGTCCATCTTCTTTAAGAAGCCAGGCCGCGGCGGATGAATCCACCCCGCCGCTGATGGCTATGGCCACTTTCTCGCTCATGCCTTATTCCGCTGTCTCTTTAAGTAATCGTCAATTGCCGACTGCAAGGCCTCTTCCGCCAGGACGGAACAGTGCATCTTTACGGGCGGCAGCCCTCCAAGGGCCTCCGCCACGGCCCGGTTGGTTATGGCCAGGGCCTCATCAATTGTTTTTCCCTTCACGAGCTCCGTTACCATGGAACTGGTGGCAATTGCCGCTCCGCACCCGAAGGTTTTGAATTTGGCATCGGTGATAATTTTGTCCTCCACCCGCAGATAGAGATTCATAATATCCCCGCAGACGGCGTTTCCCACCTTGCCGATACCGTCGGCATTCTCGATTTCTCCTACATTACGGGGATTTGCGAAATGATCCATCACTTTTTCACTGTATTGACTCATGGCAACCTCATTATTTTCAATGGTTTTTAAGTTTTCCGGTACAGGGGAGAGATGGCGCGCAACTTTGCCACCACCGGGGGCAAGGTCTCCAGGAGGCGATCGACATCCGCCGTCGTCGGCCGTCCCATACTGAAGCGCAGCGAGCCGTGGGCCAGTTCATGGGGCAGGCCGATGGCCATGAGGACATGAGACGGGGCCAGGCTCGCCGAGGAGCACGCCGAGCCGGTGGAGCAGGCGATACCCAGCATATCCAGGCTGAGGAGCATCCCTTCTCCTTCCACGTGGGCGATCGAGATATTGACATTGTTCGGCAAGCGTTGCGTCGGATGGCCGTTTAGCTTCACCTGGTCCATTTCCTTCTGAAAGCCGCCGATGAGCTTGTCCCGGAAGGCCGTAAGGTCCCGAACCTCTTTTTCCAGCGAACCCCGGGCCAGCTCTATGGCCTTGGCGAACCCGACGATCCCCGGCACGTTGTGGGTCGAAGCCCGGCGCCGGTTTTCCTGCTCCCCGCCGTGCATGAACGGCGTCAGGCGCGTCCCCTTCCTCACGTAAAGCAGGCCGATCCCCTTGGGGCCGTATAGTTTATGGGCCGAAGCGCTGAGGAGCTCCACGTGCAGATCGTCTACGGAAAAAGGCAGATGTCCCAGGGTCTGGACGGCTTCGGTGTGAAAATAAACACCCCGGTCCCTGGCGATCCTGCCGATTTCGGCAAGGGGCTGGATCGTCCCGATTTCGTTATTGCCATGCATGATGGAAATAAGGATCGTCTTGTCCGTAATGGCCCGGCGGACGTCGTCGGGATTAATGAGGCCATCGCCGTCCACGGGCAGGATCGTGACCTCAAACCACTCCTGCTCCAGAAAGTGGCAAGGCTCCAGGACGGCGTGATGTTCGATCTGGGAGGTAATAATATGATTTCCCTTGCCCCGCCGCGCATAGGCCGCTCCCTTGACAGCCATATTGTTGCTCTCCGTGCCGCCGCTGGTAAAGACTATTTCTCCGGGGGCGGCTTCCAGAAAGGCGGCGATGCCCTCCCGGGCCTCCTCGACGGCCTCTTTCGCCTTCTTGCCGAAGGCATGCATGCTCGACGGGTTGCCGAAACGATCGGAAAAGTACGGCAACATTGCCGCTACAACCTCAGGGTCGCAGGGAGTCGTTGCCCCATAATCAAAATAGACAGGCTTCATCTTCTTCCACCTTCCTTTCCTTTTGTCAGTACAAAAACCGCATTCAGGGCGAATAGATTCGGCCAAAAAGTGACCGGTCCCGTCTTTCCCAGCAAATGGGCGCTTAGAATCTCCAGCCTTTTTTCCGCGCAGAATATCTGAAAATCCTTGATACTGAGAAACCGGACATTCGGCGTATCATACCACAGATAGGGCAGGGCGGCCGTAACCGGCGAGCGTCCCCCCAGGCCTAACATCAGGCGGGAGTGGAAATGGGCAAAATTGGGAAACCCCACGATCACCCGCTTGCCGATGCGCAGCGCTTCTTCAATGACAAAATCTACCTTGCGTACTTCCTGAAGGCACTGATTGAGGATGACATCGTCATCCATGAGCCCCGTTTCAGTGTCCCCCTGAAAGACGCTCAGACCTCTTTTTACGCATTCATAAAACGCCTGCTGGTCCATTTCGATCCCCTGGACCCGGGCTTGCTTGAACCGGACCAGGTGATACAGCAACTCACCCGTACCGCAGCCCAGATCGAGGACCCGGGATTCCGGCGCAATCGCCTCATAAATGAGGCGATGATCGGGACGCTCCGGCAAGTTATTATTTTTCATTATCCGAATCCGCCATATTTGCTCCCCTGGCCGTTCCAGCTATGATAGCCCTTTAAGGTCACGCCGAGGAAATGCCGGATCAGGTCCGTCTGCTCCTCCACCTCGACGAGAAAGGCATCGTGGCCGTAAGTGGATTTCAGCTCGCAATGGGTGATGTCCACCTGCTTGCCCTTCAGCTCCCGGACAATATCCTGGGATTGATAGGATGGATACAGCCAGTCGGACTGGAAGAAAATGACCAGAAAGCGGGTCTGGAGAGGTTTGCCGCTCCGCATCAGTTTTCCCCCTGACAAATCGAAGTAATCCATGGCCTTGGTGATATAGAGGTACGAGTCGGCGTCGAAATTGAAGCTGAAGGCGCCGTTTTTTAACCGCCGGGAAAATTTCTCTTCCATGGATTGATCGCTCATGACGGTGATATGACCGATCATGCGGGCCACGGCGAGCCCTTTTTTCGGGGGGCCGAAATCGTAGTAGTTCCCCTCCCGCCAGGCGGGGTCGGCCATGATGGACTGGCGCACGACCTCGTTGAAGGCGATCTGCTGGGGAGAGTGTTTGAGGGCCGTGGCAATGGGGATGACCGACTGTACCCGCTCCGGGTAGGAGGCCCGCCCATTGGAGGGCCTGCATTCCTCCCATGGAACCGCCGGCGACGCACAGGAGTCTCTCGATGCCGAGGTTGTCGATGAGATGGCGCTGGGCGTTCACCATGTCGGCGATGGTCAGGAAGGGAAAATCCAGGGCATAGGGCCGGCCCGTTTCCGGGTTCAGCGATGCGGGACCCGTCGAGCCCTGGCAACCGCCGATGATATTGGAACAGATAACGAAATATTCATCGGTGTCAAAGCCATTTCCCGGGCCGATCATCTCGTTCCACCAGCCCGGATCGTCCTCTCCCGCGTGAACCCCGGCGGCATGGGCATCCCCGGAGAGGGCGTGGAGGACAAGGATGGCATTGGACCCCTGTGCATTGAGGCGACCGTAGGTCTCATGAGCCAGGGTGATGGGCCCCAGCTTTTCACCGCACTCGAGGAGGAGCTTGTGAGGGGGAGAGGCGAAGGTGAAATATTGGGTCTCCACTACCTCCCCCCCCGGGGGCCCCTTTTCAGTTTTTATTATTTTTGACACCATTCTTACTTTCCCTGGTCAACACCATCACAACACATTGAATTAATTACGCTCAAAAGGTGTACAACCCATCTCCCTCCTAGCCTCTCCCTTGAAGAGGAAGGAAAGAAAAGGCGGTTCCCTCCCTTTTAAATGGGAGGACCCGTGATCTTACCATTCCTTTGGGTAAAAACATCACTCTCCCCTTGCGGGCAAGGTATCCCCCTCCCCGGCATGGGGAGGGTCGGGGAGGGGATGGGGTTGGGTTTCTTCTCCTTACCCCTCCCGGAACAGCCAGGTCGTCAGATATCGTTCCCCCGTGTCGGGGAGGATGGCGACTACCAGCTTGTCTTCGTTTTCCGGTCTTTTTGCGACCTCCAAGGCGGCCCACACGGCGGCCCCGCAGGAGATCCCCGCCAGAATGCCCTCTTCCCTGGCCAAACGGCGGGCGATGATCCCGGCGTTTTCGTTCGTGACCTTGATAATTTCATCGATAACATCCCTATTGAGCACCTGGGGGATAAAGCCCGCGCCGATGCCCTGAATCTTGTGCGGTCCCGCCTGTCCTCCCGAAAGGACGGGCGAATCGGCGGGCTCCACGGCGACAACCCTGAATCCCGGTTTCCGGGCCTTAATAACTTCCCCGATTCCCGTAATCGTCCCACCGGTGCCGACGCCGGCCACGAGGATATCCGCCTGGCCGTCCGTGTCGTTCCAGATTTCCTCTGCCGTTGTCCGGCGGTGAATCTCGGGATTGGCCGGGTTGTTGAACTGCTGGAACAGTAAAGCGCCGGGAATTGTCGCGGCCAGTTCTTCCGCCTTCCTGATGGCCCCCTTCATCCCCTCCGCTCCCGGAGTGAGCACGAGTTCCGCCCCGAAGATTTCCAGGAGTTGCCGTCTTTCCACGCTCATCGTGTCCGGCATGGTCAGGATCAGCCGGTAACCCCGGGAAGCCGCCACAAAGGCGAGGGCAATGCCGGTGTTGCCGCTGGTGGGCTCCACCAGGACGGCGCCGGGCTTCAGGAGTCCCCGTTTCTCCGCGTCCGTGATCATGGCGGCGCCGATGCGATCCTTGACACTGGACAGGGGATTGAAGGATTCCAGTTTTGCCACGACTTGGGCCTTGCTCCCGTTGGCAATCCGATGCAGCCGCACCAGGGGTGGTATAGCCGATGGTTTCAGTAATATCATTATATATTTGCATGTTTACTCCCAAGTTGTCCGAGACTCATGACCGGGCCGCTTTTTTCAAGGCCTGATCGATGTCCTCTTTAATGTCCTCGACATCCTCGATGCCGATGGATAAACGAATGAAGTCCTCCGTCACCCCCGTTGCTTCCTGTTCCTCCCTACTCAACTGCTGATGGGTTGTCGAGGCGGGATGGATCACGAGACTCTTGGCGTCGCCGATATTCGCCAAATGGGAGAGCAGCTCTACGGCCTCGATAAACCGTTTGCCCGCCTCCAGGCCGCCCTTGATGCCGAAGCCCACCAGGGCGCCGTAATGACCGTTCAGGTATTTCCGGGCCGTGGCATGACTGGGATTGCCCCGGCAGGCCGGGATAGTTGACCCAGCTCACCAGGGGGTGGTCCTTAAGGAATCCCGCTACGGCGAGGGCGTTTCCCGAGTGCTTCTGCTGGCGGAGGGTCAGGGTTTCCAGGCCCTGAAGAAAGAGGAAGGAATTGAAGGGACTCAGGCATGCCCCGAGATCCCGGAGTAACTCCACCCTGGTCTTGGTGATAAAGGCGATGTTCCCCGCCTCTGGGAAGGCACCGAAAATCTCCCAGAATTTCAAGCCGTGGTAACTGGGATCGGGTTCCGTAAATTCGGGGAACTTGCCGTTCCCCCAGTTGAATTTGCCGCCGTCCACGATAACCCCGCCGATCGATGTTCCATGACCGCCGATGAACTTGGTTGCCGAAGAAGTGAGAATATCGGCCCCATAGGCCAGGGGCTGCACCAGTCCCACGCCGCACGTATTATCCACGAGGAAGGGCACCCCGGCGTTCCGGGCGATGGCGGCGATGGCCTCGAAATCAAGAACATCCAGTTTGGGATTCCCGATGGTTTCGGCGTATATGGCCCTCGTTTTGTCCGTCACCGCCCGCCGGAACGCCTCCGGCGCCTGGGAATGGACGAAGCTCACCGGCCGGCCGAGCCGGGGGAGGGTATGATGGAAAAGCTGATACGTCCCCCCGTAGAGATTGTCGGCGGCGACGATCTCGTCGCCCAACCGGGTGACGCCAAGGATGGCCAGGGTGATCGCCGCCTGTCCGGAAGCGACGGCCAAGGCCCCGCTGCCCCCCTCGATGGCCGCAATCCGGCGTTCGAAGACATCCGTCGCGGGATTCATGATCCGGGTGTAGATATTGCCGAATTGCTGGAGGGCAAAAAGGTCGGCCGCATGGGCCGTATCCTTGAAGACATAAGACGTGGTTTGGTAAATGGGGACGGCCCGGGCGCCGGTTGCGGGATCGGGGATCTCCTGACCGGCGTGAACGACTAAGGTATCCAATCTTCTCTTTGCCATGATTTCTTCGCTCCTTAAAATTAAAGATGAAGAAGAAAACCCACTAAATACGCCTTCATCTCGGCTTAGTGGGCCTTTGTTCCATCACTGATCGGAGCAGATCAGCCCATAGTGCTCCCTCTCGGGTGGACGGACGACAAGCCCCGGTACAACAACCCATTATAATAAGGACAATCCACCTCATATAAACATGGCCGCAGCAGGCGTCTTGCGGCGCTGCCTCTCCATAAGATTCTCCAAGGTGATCCCCCAGAGGATCTCGTCCACTTTATGGGATACCTCTCCCCATACCTCCCGGGAAATGCAGCCCTCCGCCCGGTCGCAAAGGGAAGAGTTTTCAACGCAATCAACGAAACAGATCGGACCTTCCAGGACCCTGACGACATCCATCAGGTTGATATCCT
The DNA here is from genome assembly GCA_020718905.1 of Syntrophus aciditrophicus. Taxonomy (GTDB): domain Bacteria; phylum Desulfobacterota; class Syntrophia; order Syntrophales; family UBA8958; genus UBA8958. Next base: position 16,661 of record DYRD01000038.1, read on the forward strand.
GGGGAGACCGGGACAGACAATAGCCGCCCTTGGCCCCCCGGACGGTGGTGATCAGGCCGGCTGCTTTCAAAGGGGTTACGAGATGCCAGAGGTACTTTTCCGAGATCCCCTGACGTTGGGCAATGTCTTTAAGAAAGATCGGTCCTTCCCCATAATGGGAGGCAAGATCGAACATAAACCGGACCCCGTATCTGCCTCGCGTTGACAATTTCATTTCCATACAATCTCTATCTTTTTGGTGGGAATTAAAGCATGGATTTAAAATTGTCAAGATTTTTTTTCGTCTCCGGACCGTGAATTCACTTTGTGATCATGGCTTCGCCGGGATAAATCCTGGGGAGGGCGAGATGTTGATAGATAATGTCGATGATGACGGCCAGCAGGAATACTCGCGAGACGGATTTCCATCCTTCATTCAGCAGTTCCACCCGTTGCCGGGGATTTGTTATCAGCTCCCGCAGATATGGAGTGCGGCCCGCAATGGTATCTCTGCGCCCGTCCCGGAAGGCATAGATAACGGCTACCGCCGGTTGCAGATAGAGCCGGAACTCCAACGGACCGGTCAGGCGACCCAGCAGATCCACACCGGTGCGGGCAAGGATATCTTCCATGGCAACGGGGTCCTATCCTCTCAAAAATGTCGTCAACAGCTTTAAGTCCCGGCAAGGATCAAAAAAACATTTATCTCCCTGCAAACATTATGCATACCAATAGGAAAAACTTTCATTCTGGTCAAGGGCAATGTTCCTTGTGATTATCCTTGACAAATTGGCTCCGATATTTAATGGCGGGAGAGAAGAGGCAGGGGTGAGAATTTATATCGCAAATTCTGTGTTATCGCGATGGTCGAGAGACAGCTCTCCGGATAGACGCAACGACAAAAATGGGTTGGAGGTTGAGGATGTCTAAAAAACGCTACACTTCATATCTACTGGTGCTGTTACTGGTCTTGGCAGGCGTGCTGGTCGGTTGTATACTTGAAGACCGACCGCCAGACGACGGCAACGGTAAGTCTGGATGTCGACGCGGAGAAGGTCTATCAAACGTCCCTGGACATGATTAATAAAAACAATAAGTTGCTCGTAACGAGTCAAGCTGATGCCAGCCGTTATGTTGAGTTTTCCGAGGGGGAACACGCCGTCAGTCTGAGAATCGCCCCGATATCGGAGGGCAAAAGTCGGCTCACGATTACCTCCGCCAGCCCGGTCGTCAAACAGAGCACCTCGAATATGATGCTCATGGCCGTAGAAAAGATCTGCAAGGAATTGAATGTCTCCTATCGGGTCGTTAATGATTGAATAGGGGCTGTTTAGGCCCCCAGGAATGACAAACCGGGATGGTCGTCTGGAAAGCAACCGGAGGGTCTGTTCATGGTCGCCTCAATATTGATGGTTCGGAACAGCATGATCGCTACCTTTAAGGGGGCAATTCATGAAGGGCGTCTTTATCGATACAGGCTTTGTCATCGCTCTGGAATCGGTATTTGCAACAGCATACGGGAGCAGTCACCATCTATATGAATCCACAAACAGCCATCAGCCCTTACGGGCAAAAACCCTGGTGCGATCAGCTTGTCCAGGCGAAGGCGCTCCTCAAGGACGTCTTCGGCTATGACACCTTTCGGCCCCTCCAGGAGGAGATCATCGCCCATACCCTGGGGAAAAGGGACGCCCTCGTCGTCATGCCCACGGGCGGGGGGAAGTCCCTATGCTACCAGATCCCGGCCCTTCTGTCCCCAGGGTTGACCATTGTGGTCTCTCCGCTCATCTCCCTGATGAAGGATCAGGTGGATCAGCTCCGGGAATGCGGCGTCCCGGCGGTCTTTCTGAACAGCTCCCTGATCGCGTCCGAGTATCGGCGGCATATGGGCCAGCTTACCACCCGGGAGGCGAAGCTCCTTTATCTCGCCCCGGAGGCGCTCTTGAACCCCCGGACGCTTTCCCTCCTGTCCACGCTTGCCGTCGCTGCCTTCGCTATCGATGAGGCCCACTGCATCTCCGCGTGGGGCCACGATTTTCGCCCCGAATACCGGAAGCTCGCCGCGGTCAGGGCCTCCTTTCCCCAAGCCGTCTGCACGGCCCTGACGGCTACCGCCACGCCGCGCGTCCGGGAAGACATCAAGAATTCTCTGCGGATCGAGGGCACCCATGAATTCATCGGCGCCTTCAACCGCCCGAATCTCTTTCTGGAGGTGGCCCCAAAGGCGGCGCCCCTGCAGCAGATCCTGGGGCTCTTGAGGAAATATCCGAATGAATCGGGCATCATCTATTGCGCCTCCCGGCAGCAGACGGACGATCTCTACGGCGCCCTGAAGAAGAAGGGCTATGCCGTCAGGCCCTACCATGCAGGTCTGCCGGAGGGGGAGCGCATCCGGAACCAGGAGATGTTCACCCGCGACGATATTCAGATCATCGTGGCTACCATCGCCTTCGGCATGGGGATCAACAAATCCAACGTGCGCTTTGTTATCCGCCACGACCTGCCCCAGAGCCTGGACGCCTACTACCAGGAAATCGGCCGGGCCGGCAGGGACGGCCTCCCCGCCCATTGTCTCCTCCTCTTCAGCTATGGGGACATCCACAAGGTCAAGTATTTCATCCAGCAGAAAAACGGCCATGAGCAGATGGTCGCCAACAGCCTTCTCAATACCCTCCTTGGTTTCGCCGAAACGGACCTGTGCCGCCGCATCCCCCTGCTCCGGTATTTCGGCGAGTCCGGCGTCCCCGACCGTTGCGGCAGGTGCGATAATTGCCTTCTGGAGAAGAAAGACCAGGTGGATATTACCATTCCCGCCCAGATGTTTCTCTCCTGCGTCAAGCGGACGGGGGAACTCTTCGGGGCCGGCCACATCATCGATGTCCTCAGGGGCTCCAAATCGCAGCAGACCTTGAAATTCGATCATGATGGGCTATCCACCTATGGCATCGGGACCCACCTTACGGCCCGGCAGTGGCGCCATCTCGCCCGACAGTTCGCCCATCAGGGGCTTTTGACCCACGAACTGGAGCACGGGAGCATGAAACTGACCCCCAAGGCCTGGGAGATCCTGCGGGGGAAGGAGCTCGTCATGGGTCGCCTGGAGGAAGCTGGTGCCGACTTCCGCAAGGCCGGGGAATCGGAAGTGCTGGACTACGATCCAGCCCTCTTTGACCGCCTCCGGAAGAAGCGAAAAGACCTCGCTGATGAAAAGGGTCTCCCCCCGTTTGCCGTCTTTCACGACCGGACCCTCCGGGAAATGGCCGCCCATCTTCCCCGGACCCGGGAATCCCTCGCCCGGATCTATGGGGTCGGTTCGACAAAAATAGACAAATACGGGTCAATTTTTCTCGCTATCATCCAAAACTTTTCCGGAGGAACCCATGAAAACAATTAATCCTTACCCTATCGGCTTTACGGAAAAATCCGCCGCAGATGGTTGCAATTGAGGAATTATGCCTGAGGGATCCTTGTTCCTTTGCTGTTTGGAGATGACAAAGAAGCTGAAATAATTAATATCCTACCGGTAATTATTTAACCAGGAGGTATCTCGAAATGAGAATTGTTTATGCCGCTGATATTCATGGCGCCTTCGAGCGGGTCAAGATCCTCCTGTCGGAGACCGTGGCCGATATGTACATCATCTCCGGCGATCTTATCGACATCCCCTTCTACCACATGAACACGGCCATCAACTACCACGAGCTGCAATCATTCTTCCACGGCCTGCGCATTCGCATGGGCAAGCAGGAAATGCTGATCGAGGATTTTGTGGATGAACTACTGGAAATGCCGGACATTTCCGCCGATATCGAAGAGCAGGGGACAAAATATCAGCAGTACACGATCCGTGCCCGCCGGGTGTTGCAGCAGAAATACAAGGTCCTGGAGAACATCATGGCGATCAAGCAAAAGCCCCCCGCCTTCTGCCTGCCGGGAAACTACGACATGGATCTCAAATATACTTCCTTGCACGACCGGGACCTGCACCTCCACAGTTACGAAAGGGATGGTCTGAAGATAGCCGGTTACGGCGGGGCGGATACCTGGACGCCCGGCATTCCGGAGCGTTACGTGGTACCCTACCGTGGCGGCATCGGCATCGCGGACAGCGTAAATGAGATGTTCAACTTTTTCATGGGCACGAAGCCCGACATCGTTGTCACCCACCAGCCAGCCCACGGTATTCATGACCGGGTAACCCAGTTCGGTACCTCCGGTTCTCCCGCCCTGCGCAATTTCTGCGACAATCAGCCCGTCCTGGCCTGCCTGACGGGCCATATTCACGGCGACTGGGGATTCCAGGTCAGCGAGGGGACCGTTCACCTGAATCCTTCCAACTTTGGCGAGGTTACCCTTCTGACCGGTGGGGTTTCGGAGGGGGGCTGCTTCTATGTCCTGGAGATTGAAGGGCGGGAAATTCAAAAGATTATCTTCAAAAAACTGGTGTAGGACCGGGTCTACGATATCGCCGATTATTACCGGGAGAAAGGGCGATGGGTCGAGAAGATCATTGACCTGGAGCGGTACAACGCCCTGAAGGCCGGAGAGAATTTCGACATGAAGGTCAAGAAGTTCTCCCACATCCCGGAGATCCAGCTCTATACGGAGGAAACGGAAGATCGCCTGGATAAGATGGAGGAGGTGGCACGCCTGATCGAAGACCGGATCGAGGACGACATCGGCATGGACGTCGTGGGCTCCACCAACATGGGCCTCTGCCAGACCGGGTCGGACATCGATTTTGTCCTCTATATCCGTTGCGATCCCGAGGGGAAGGCCGATCTCAACGAGTGCGAACAGTACCGGAAGGCCCAGGTCATCCTCGAGGAGGTCCTGCGGCCGGAATACGCCTTTCAGATCATGGACTGCATCGACCTGGGGGTGGTGGAAAAATCCATCCGGGAAAAGAATTACGAATGCGATATGACCCAGCGCTTTGTGGCCTACCGGGCCATCTGCCGCCCCATCAATTACCGGGTGATCGCCCCGGTGGAGGATCTCCTCAACGCGGACATGGAATTCCGGTCCGAACTCGAGGGAAGCATCCGTTCCTATTTCAAGATTTTCATCAGTACCTCTCAGCACACCCGTTCTTTCGAGAAATACGAAAGCCGCATCAAGGCCATCGGCATCAAACTCCCCGAGGCCATGCGCCAGAAGATCAGGTCCTACCTCCAGCGGGAGGAGTAAATAACACCAAGATACTTGACAGCAATACTTGCCTGATATAGGGACAGTAAAATGAACGAATGTTCATTCGTTCATTTGCCCCGTTGATCTTCCTGGTGCGGGATCACATTCTCGGCTTCGTCACTCTGGATGAGGCCTTGATCCGGCAGACTACGGAGGCCTGCTGGGACGCCGTCAAAAGGTAATCACATGCCCTATTGTTTTTTATGATTGAGGTGCCGCACGCAATTTAATAACCAGACCAAACAAATCGCCTCCGTTGTATTGTTTTCCGGATTCCTTATCCTGGGTGGTTGCGGACAATCTTCCCCTCCCGGTAAAGGGCCTACCGGCGGTCCTCCCGAAGTCGCCGTGGTGACGATGAAACCGCAGCAACTGGTGATCACGACGGAATTATCCGGTCGGACATCCGCCAATCTTGTCGCCGAAGTGCGTCCCCAGGTGGGGGGCATTATCCAGAAACGCCTGTTTACCGAAGGCGCCGATGTCAAGGCCGGCCAGGTTCTCTTTCAGATCGACCCCGCTCACTTTCAGGCCGCCTATGACAATGCCCGGGCCGCCCTCGGCAGGTCCGAGGCCAATTTGTCGGCGATCCGGCTGCGGGCCGATCGCATGCGGGAATTGGTGGCCGATAAGGCGGTCAGCCAGCAGGAATACGACGATGCCGTGGCCGCCCTGAAACAGAACCAGGCGGATATCCAGTTCTGGAAGGCGACTCTCGATACGGCCAGCATCAATCTGAAATACTCCTCCGTCACCGCCCCTATCTCGGGCCGCATCGGTAAATCCAACGTCACGGAAGGCGCCATAGTCACGGCGTATCAGCCC
>DYRD01000120.1 GCA_020718905.1 Syntrophus aciditrophicus
TCCTGTATAAATCGTCTTTTAGCTCATCTCTAACCATTTACACAAAATTATCTACCCCCCCTCAGCCGCAACATATTCGCTATAGATAACGGTAGATACCCTTCCGCCGAAAATGTCATCAATATACGACAATCTTGTTTTGTTTACGTCAAGAATGGTAACTTTTGCACCCAGACCAATTGCCATCTTCGCAGCATTAACACCAACAACACCGCCTCCAATGATAATCACTTCTGCCGGCAAAACTCCCGGCACTCAACCAAGAAGAACACCTCTACCACCATTGTGCTTTTGAAGCATGTAAGCTCCGACCTGAATGGACATTCTCCCTGCTACCTCACTCATCGGGGCTAGAAGTGGAAGGTGACCATTTGCGAGTTGAACTGTTTCGTAAGCGATACCTGTAACTTTTTTCCTTACGAGGGCTTCCGTCAAGGGACGATTTGGAGCAAGATGTAAATATGTAAACAATGCTTGACCTTCCTTGAAGAGATCATACTCGTTCTTAAGAGGCTCTTTAACCTTTACAATTACATCAGCTTCCTTAAATAGTTCAACATTTGACGTCCTAATTTCAGCACCTGCATCGGTATACTCTTTGTCGCAAATATCACGGCCTTCGCCTGCTGTCTTTTCAATAATTACCTTGTGTCCTGCCCTAACAAGGGCAAGCACGCCACCCGGCGTAATAGCAACCCTGTTTTCGTTGTTCTTGATTTCTTTTGGCACTCCAATAATCATAAAAAAATCCCTCCTTAAAATTTATGCCTCATGGTTTTACTGAATAGTTATTCTTAATAGTTGTCAATGCTGCAATTGCTCTTATGCGGGTCCTCATCATGAGCCTGTCCTTTCACCTTATAGTAACAGATGCTTCCAGATGTCCGCAGCCGGCCGTACGAGTTTGGGCAGGGTCATACAACCCCGCCAGTTCATCAACCGTCGGCATTCGCCATTCCTCGTAGCCGCCGCCGCGATACCTCTCACAATAACGCTCGGCGCCTTGCCGGTTGACATCTTCACCATTGTCCTGCGCCGCCCACATGAGTCCCGACTTCTGATCCAGAACGGTGCCGTCGCCATTAGCAACGAAGCGACCATCCTTGGTGATCTCTCCGGCCATCACCATGTCTTGACCTTGAAAGAATAAAACAAGCATCAATAGGAAGCGAATGACAATTCCTGCTGATTTTACTGCCATATCCGGCTCCTTGTAACCTATTTGACGGAGCGCACCGGGAGCGCCCGGATGACGACAACTTCGTCTTTTGACTGGAGACGCCAGTACCGACCGCCAAAGCCGAAAGAGAAAAAGGCAACGTCGGCGCCGCGCTTGTCCGACGCCCAGACGAAACTCTCCGTTAGATCGATGAGGGGCGTAATATGGCACCTGCCGTTACAGGGCTGTTTTTCACCCTCGTCAAACAGGCCCGCCAGCTCATCCTGTGTCGGCATCCGCCAGTCCGTATAGCCGCCACCGCGATAATTCCGGCAATAACTCCTCGCGTCCGCCCATGTTATATTGCTGCCATTGTCCTGCGCCGCCCACATAAGCCCCGTGCGCGTGTCGAGAACGGTGCCGTCGTCATAGGCGATGAAGCGGACATCCCGGGCGGTTTCTGCGGCCGTGGGCTGAAAGGGAGGTTTCGCCATGGCGAGGGTTGTGCCCCCTTTTGCCTCCTTGCGCTCCGTCGCGGCAACCGGTAAAGATGGGGAAATTAAAACGAGAACAAAAAAACTAGGAAGATTTTTATCGACATGGCCTGCATGGAAACACCCCCCGATTCAACAAATCCAATGCCCTTATACTTCATCCGCCGGCAAATGACAATTTTATATCGATGCTTTCTCTGCTAACAACTGCATAGAGAGCGAATATTTGGCATAAAATATCAGGTGACATGCATGAACCGGAGGAACAACAATTTTCCGTTGATCACGCACGGGAGCATTTTTAACATATCTGTCATCATTCTGTCATCATTCTGCAACATTTGTTGTCCATATTACCCGTAAATATCCATTTGGGAAGGAAAAGGAGAAAGAAAATGGGGGAAATTTTTAGGGTTTTAGTCTGTGGGCTGTTGTGTCTGCTTGTAACCGCCCCGGCGGCCCGGGCAGGGGGCAAGGTGGTGATCAAAGGCTCCACAACCGTGCTACCCGTAGCTCAGGCGGCCGCGGAGGCTTATGTGAAACTCCACAAGGACGTTAATATTTCCCTCTACGGCGGCGGCTCCGGCGACGGTGTCAAGGCCCTCATCGACAAATCCACGGACATCGCCAATTCCTCACGGGAGATGAAGAAGCAGGAAACGGATCTGGCCAAGAGCAAAGGGGTCAACCCCATGGCGCATATCGTCGCCATCGACGCCATCGTACCCATCGTCAATCCCAAAAACAAGGTCAAGGATCTGAGCACTGACCAGCTCAGTCAGATCTACCAGGGAAAGATTACCAACTGGAAGGAAGTGGGGGGAGAAAATCTGGCCATCGTGGTCATCTCCCGGGACAGCAGCTCCGGAACGTACGAATCCTGGGGACATCTCGTTCTGAATGGCGCGAAAGTCACGCCCAGGGCCCAACTCCAGGCCTCCAGCGGCGCCATCGTCCAGGCCATCTCCAAGAACAGATACGCCATCGGCTATATAAGCATCGGCTACCTCAACAAATCCGTCCAGGCCCTGACCGTGGGCGGCGTTCAGGCCTCGGCCAAAACGACCCTCTCCAAGGAATATCCCGTTGCCAGGCCTCTATACATGTATACAAACGGAGCACTCAAGGGAGACACGGAGGGATTCATTAAGTTCCTGCTCAGCAAGAAGGGGCAGGAGATCGTGAAGAAGGAAGGCTTCGTACCCGTTAAATAGTCGCAGAAACCGACCCATCCCCACCCCTCCCTCACCTTGAAGGGGAGGGAGCATAGAGTAAAGCAGCATTATGACGAGACATCAAAAAGAAATCATCATAAAAAATGTTTTTTTTATTTTTTCTCTTATCTCCATTTTCATTCTGGGGCTGATTGTCGTTTTTCTTTTCCGCGAAGGGATTCCCCTTTTCCGCGAAGTCTCCCTCCGGGATTTCCTCTTCGGTATGGAGTGGTATCCGACTTACAGTCCGCCATCATACGGGATCTGGCCCCTGATCATCGGCTCCTTGATCGTCACTATCCTTTCTTCCCTTATCGCTGTTCCCCTGGGCGTACTGGCGGCGGTTTATATCTCCGAAATCGCGCCCCCGGCGATCAAAGAAGTCCTCAAAGCGATTATTTAGCTATTGGCCGGGCTGCCTTCGGTCGTCCTGGGCTTTTTCGGCATGGTCATTGTCGCCCCCTGGCTCCAGGAGACCTTCGATCTGCCCACGGGTTTGAATATCGTGAACGCCGCGGCGATTCTGGCCATCATGGCCGTCCCCACCATCTCGAGTATCTCCGAAGACGCCCTCTACGCCGTTCCCAACGAATTCAAGGAGGCTTCTTACGCCCTGGGAGCGACGAAGTTTGAAACCATTGTCCGCATCATCATCCCGGCGGCGCTGTCCGGAATTTCCACGGCCGTCATCCTCGGTATGGCCCGGGCCATCGGCGAGACGATGGTCGTTCTGATGGTGGCGGGAGGAGCCGCCGCCATTCCGGCAAGCATCTTCGATTCCGTCCGGCCCATGCCGGCCAGCATCGCCGCGGAGATGGCAGAGGCCCCCTTCCGCAGCGGCCATTATCACGCCCTTTTTGCCACGGGTATCGTCCTTTTTCTCATGACCCTGGCCTTCAATCTGGTCGCCGATTATATTTCCCAGAAATTCAAGGAAGTGGGGTCGGCAACACTATGACGAGGCAGTCCATGAGCGGGGCAATGAAACGGCGCTATCTCAAGTAACACCTCTTTTTCGGCGCCGTCCGCCTGTCGGCCATAATCCTTACCCTGGCCCTGGGGGGCATCCTTTGCTACATCCTTGCAAACGGAATCCAGGCCATCAGCTGGGAATTTCTGACTGCCCCGCCTACGGAGTCCATGACGAAAGGCGGCATCATGCCGGCCATCCTCGGACCCTGTGCCTGACCTTAGGCGCCATCACCGTGGCCCTGCCCCTGGGCGTCGTGGCCGCCATCTATCTGACGGAATACGCCAAACAGGGGAAAATCGTCCGGGCCATCCGGGTGGGCGTCAACTCCCTGGCCGGGGTCCCTTCCGTTGTTTTCGGTCTTTTCGGCCTTGGTTTCTTTGTCGTTTTTATGAACTTCGGATCTTACATCCTTGCCGGCGCCCTTACCCTCGGAATCCTCATCCTGCCCACGATCATCGGTGCCTCGGAGGAAGCCCTTAAAGGGGTTCCCCAAACATTTCGGGAGGCATCCCTGGCCCTGGGGGTCTCCAAGTGGCTGACGATCTGGAAGATTGTCCTGCCCAGCGCCCTCCCGGGAATCTTGACCGGCTCCATTCTCGGTATCAGCCGGGCCGCAGGGGAAACTGCTCCCATCATGTTCACGGCGGCGACCTTTTTCACGGCCAAGCTTCCCCAGCCCATCTTTGATGAGGTGATGGCCCTTCCCTATCACGTTTATGTCCTGGCCACCTCCGGAACCCACATCGAAGAGACGCGCCCCCTCCAGTTCGGTACGGTCCTGGTCCTCGTCGCCCTGGTCCTGGGGGTAGATTTGATCGCTATTGTCATCCGCAGTTACATGGGCAGGAAAAAAAGGTGGTAACCATGGAAAACGCTCCTTCTGATACCGAAATTATTAAAACAAAAAATATCGATTTTTATTACGGCACCTTCAAGGCCCTGACGGACATCACCATGACCTTTGAAAAAAACAAGGTAACGGCCCTGATCGGCCCTTCGGGTTGCGGCAAATCAACCCTCCTGCGCCTCCTCAACCGGATGAACGACCTGATCGACGGGGCGCGGGTGGAAGGGGAGGTCCTCTTCGAAGGGATGAACATCTATGACCCCGAGGTGGACCCCGTGGAGATTCGCCGCCGGATCGGCATGGTCTTTCAAAAACCCAATCCCTTTCCCAAGTCCATCTTCAATAATATCACCTACGGCCCCCGGCTTACGAGCACGGCAAACAAATCGGCCCTCGAGGCCCTGGCGGAACAGAGTCTCAAGCAGGCCGTCCTCTGGGAAGAGGCCAAGGACATCCTGGGCAGATCGGCCATGATCCTCTCCGGAGGTCAGCAGCAGCGCCTCTGTATTGCCCGGGCCCTGGCCATGAAACCCGACGTCCTCCTCATGGACGAACCAACTTCGGCCCTCGATCCGATTTCCACGGCGAAGATCGAAGAATTGATTGACGAATTGAAAAAAACCTATACTATCATCATTGTCACCCATAATATGCAGCAGGCGGCCCGGATTTCCGACAAAACCGGTTTCTTTTACATAGGCAAGCTTATCGAGTACAACGCCACGGAAAAGATCTTTACCAACCCCGATGTCAAGCAGACGGAAGACTACATCACCGGGCGCTTCGGATAAAAGGAGAAAAATGGACGCAAAACGACATACGAGCAGGCAATACGAGACAGAACTGCAAGAAGTGACGGAAAGCCTTCTCTATCTGGGAACGTTGATAGAAAAAGCCATTGCCGATAGCATCCAGGCGCTGGTGGAGCGTGATTCCGACCTGGCCCGGAAGGTTATTGCCTATGACATCCACATCGACAAACTCGACTACGAGATCGAGGAAAAATGCATCCGCCTCCTGGCCCTCCGGCAACCTGCCGCCCGGGACCTGCGGTTCATCACGACCGCCATCAAGATCAACGGCCATCTGGAGCGGATCGGGGATATGGCCGTCAAGATCTGCGAGAAGGTTCTCATCCTCAGCAAGGACCCTCAATTGAAGCCCTATATAGATCTTCCCCGTATGGCCGAGATCACCCGGCAGATGATCCGCGAAAGCCTGGATGCCCTCGTCCGTGAAGCTGTCGACCTGGCCAACAAGG
>DYRD01000294.1 GCA_020718905.1 Syntrophus aciditrophicus
CGAATCCGGTCCAACACAGAACTGGTGAAATTTTGGCCACTGATATACATGGCCCGTGTGCAGCATCCTTTACCCCCTGTGTTAAGTGTGTTTTATGACCAGCCTTCAAGGGGAGGGCCTCAGGTGGGGATGGGATTCAGAAGTCCCTGCGACGGGTCAAATCGGGGGTATTTCAGGGTTATCCTGACCTGCTCGACATCTTTCAAACCTCCTTGCCATGCACCCCAGGGAAAGCGGCCTTTCAGCGCAGGCCGTTGCTTACCAGAGTAGCGGCTTTCCTGCCCGAATTCAGCATCCCGCCGAAGATCGGGCCCATCCGGTGCGCACCGCCAACGGCGTTTGCCGCCATCCCACAGACGACGAAACCGCTGAAAACCTCTTTTGTACAATCAACGGTCCCTTTTTCGCCGACCTGCGCCCACATCGGTTTTTCGCCGACAACCCCGCCCGTTGGAGAGTCTATCCGGATGCCGGATTTCCGGACAAGCGTCGTTGCCACGATAGCGTCATGACCGGTCGCATCAATGGTGTAACGTGCATTCATAACAATCGGATCGACCGGCAGATGCGCCATGTTGACGGTGGACCAGTTCACCACCACGCCCTCTACCCGGTACGCGCCTTCGCGTTCTTTCAAAACCACATCCTCAACCTCGAAACCGTTGAAAATCGTCACCCCGGCCTTGACTGCCTTTGAGATAAGTGTTGTTATTGCCTCGACGGAATCAGCCGTATAGTAATTATCCGCGTAATTTCTATACCTTATTCCAAATTCATCCAGAATCTGGCGGCCATCCTCTTGAACGACGATTTCGTTGAACATCATCGCCCCGCCCCACATGCCGCCACCGACCGACAGTTTCTTGTCCAGAAGGGAAACCTTGTAACCATCCCTGGCAAGAAAATAGCCGCAGACGAGCCCGGCCGGCCCTCCGCCGACGATAACACAGTCAGACTCGATATGGTCGAGCAGTTTTTCCATGTACCTCTCGATAATTGCCCTCGATATAACCTTTTCATCCAGCTCCAGATCCACGCCAACCTCCATAACATGATCAGCTACAGGAGGTTCCCCCGTAAGAGAAAACTCCCTGCCAGCTATTCAGCTTCCATTATCGTATTTTCACCCTTGCACCTGGCCTTAAGACGTTAATTGCATAAGGTAATATCAAGTCGTTCCGCACTACCAGCATCTCCTTTGCCAATCGCCATTTCATCATGTCAGAGCGCACCTTCATCCAAAAAGCGATTGTGCGTCTTCAGAGCGCAAAG
>DYRD01000121.1 GCA_020718905.1 Syntrophus aciditrophicus
TCGAGGGTGAATTCCAGCAAGGGCAGCACTCCCGGCTCAGCAGCAGCGGCCATGCGCATGGTTTCGTCGAGGGGGATACCGTCACGAACTTCGAATGTCAACCCCGCCTCTTGAGCCGGCTGACGGATGATCTGACCAATTTCGGCGTCGTCGGGCGGCAACAGCAGGATGCGACCGGTCCCCTCGCTTAACGCGGCAAGCTGCGGCAGCATTTCCAACCGCTCAAAAAAGTCGCTCCGCATGGTTGCAGCAACCACAACGCCACTCCGAGCGAGCGCTTCCAGTTTGACAACAAATGCGGTACGATTAGGTGAAGTCACCGTCTCGGCGAATATTTCCTCCAGTTGATCGACAACCAACACCAGACGTGCTTCCCAGGGACGCGCCAGTTCCGCCGCCTTGGACAATGCCTGCAACTCCAAAACAATAAGCCGCGCCAGTTCGTCCGGCGGAGTTTCCGCAAGCATTTCCAAGGACAGCGATATGTCCGGCAGCGCCTTGGCCGACAACAACGCGGCAGCCAGCGCCATATTAGGATCACCGCCGTGGTCGGAAGGCCGCATTACGGCAAAATGAACCTTTCCGAAATTCGGAAGCATGCCCGGCAATAACAGATCAGGCAGCAGGCCGGCCTTGACGAGAGAGGACTTACCGCTGCCGGAGGCTCCCATAATCAAAAGGAAGGGGCAGCCGGCCTCAAGTCTTGCCGTCAGAACCTGGCGCAGCTCGTGGCGAGCGCGGGTGCGGCCGAAAAAGACCTGGGCATGTTCAATCTCAAACGATTCCAAACCGCGGAACGGCGATCCCTTGTGCCAGCGAATTCCGTGCATTTCTGGCACTTCGCCAAGGAGTTCGATAATTTTGGCTCGCAGGTGACTTTCGAGCAACTCTTCTAATTCAGCGGGATGTTCAAAGGGGTGCGATGCCGCCTTGAAGGTGCCGTCCCGGGAATCTATGAACCACTGGTGGATGAAATCGTCAACCATACTCGCTTGACGGCGCCGTCCTTCCGCCTCGTCACCGCGAAGGCTGACCAAGCTGGGAGCTGTCTTGCGATAAACGAGAAGGTCCGGAGACCCATGCTCGGCATTGGCTTTGTATGCCTCCTCAAACTCCCATTCCGTACCGGTAACCTTGGCGCCGGTCATGGCACCGAAAAATCTGGGGCTGGGCAGGGGTGTACCGAGCCTGGTCCAGACGATGACGACGACAATGTCGGAAGCGGACGGCTGTTGGATGTCATCCTGGAAATGCTTGGTAGCAACCAGAGGCTTGCGCTCCCAGAGGACCGGCTCGATACGGCAGTGGATAGGAGAACTCGCGGTCCAGTCGCTGCACCACTCGTTCCGCAATGAGACGCTCGGGACGCACGTCGCCGGGTGATGAAATGAATACCTTCAGTGTCTTCTTAGCTTCCACGATGCTTTTATCCCCATTTGACAACCTTGTCTATAGTACCACAACGGGCTTAACTTTTTAATCTTTATCGTCATCCGATTGCTTTGAGTGCAAGGTCATATGATGAGGGAATAACCGTTTGACACACCCCGTCGAGAAGGCGTTTGTAGAGTGACTGAGCTCCGATGGCCCTGTCGATTGCTGCGGCCAGAGCTGACGGATCTCCCGGAGGTACCAATAAACCGTTCACCCGGTCGGAGATCATTTCCGGAATTCCTCCCACCGCGCTGGCCACAACCGGCAGACCGCAAGCCATGGCTTCAAGAACTACGAGTCCAAGCGGCTCCTGCCATACGGAGGGGACTATGGCCAGCCCCGAGCATACCAAGACGTCACGAAGACGCTCGGGCGCTATATAGTCAGTCAGCCTCACGCGATCACGTAACGGCGAGGCGGACAGGAAAGTCTCGATCTCACCACGCAACGGCCCTTCTCCAATCAACTCCAGCTCGGCGGCGGTTTTTTGCAGAGCAAAGGCCTCAAGCAGTGTCCATAAACCCTTTTCGGTTACAAAACGACCAAAGAAAACCAGGCGGTTTTTGACCTGCGGGACTGATGGCCCTGGATAAAACAGGTCGAGATCGACGACGCCTCCGAGAACTTCAACGCTACCCCCGACTGTCGACAGGACCTCATTGGCAACAAACCCGCTGATAGACAGTATCTTTTCTGCACCCCGCGCGGCAGTTCCAAAGATATGACGATATCGCTGGTCTTTTAGGAGTAGCTGGGTGTCGGTGCCATAGCTGATGATGCGATAGGGCACGCCAAATTTATTTGCCAGCCGCCAGGCGACCAAGGCCATCAGGTTTATGTGGTTGGCGATAATGAGGTCTGGTTTCGTATTGCCGAACTCCTTAGCGGCAATAGTCTCGACGGCCTCCTCGGCCATGGTTTCAAGCTGTTCCGTGCTCAGTTCATCGAGCGTTGTCTCCCCGGGACGTTTCTCCGGTCCAAAAGTCAGCGTCACTGCAAATGGAAGTTGGCAAGTGGAGGATCCGTATATGTCCGGACATCTTGCCGAGGCCACCCTAAGAGTGTGTCCCATCTTGTTCAAGGCAACATAAAGCGCCCGTAAATAAGAAGCGGAGCCTCCCCACCCAGTATTGAAATTGAACTTGTGCAGAAACAATATACGCATGCTTACAACCTCTTAGACGTGTATAGAATAAAGAGAAGCGCCCCAAATATGCAAACGCCCGCACCCGAGGCAATTGTCGTCTGGGTACCTATAAGCTTGGCCAAGATCCCGGCACAGAGACTTCCAAAGGGCACTGTTCCCATGAAGGACAGGGTGAAGAGGCTCATCACCCGCCCCCGTTTGTCTGCTGCAACCTCCGAGAGGAGGAGGGTATTGCCGGAAGCCATCATAATCATAATTCCGAACCCTGCCAATGCAAGCAAAGCTGCCGATAATGTCAACCAAGTCGACTGAGAGAAAGCTGCCGTTCCTAGGCAATAGAGGCACGCGCCCGCTCCCATCGTGTGTTTTAGTCCGTCTGTACCCCGTTTCATGCTAAGCAAGAAGGCGCCGGTAAGGGCACCGAGGCTGGTTGAGGCTAATAAAATGCCCAATGTCTGGGGTCCCCCCTTCAATACACCGGCAGCCATGACCGGCATCAGAACGGCAACAGGGCTGCCACCGAAACTCACGCAGACAACAAGCAAGATTACGGCGCGAACAGACCGGTGCCCGCAGACGTAACGAATGCCCTCGGAAAGGGAGCAGGCCATGTTTTCATGAACCGCAATACGCGGCAGCGGCCTGAGTCTCAAAGAGAATAGGGAAATGATCACCATGATGTAACTCACACCGTTGGCCAAGAAGCACATTCCTTCGCCCCAGGAAGCGATTACCATGCCTGCCAGAGCAGGGCCTACCAGCCGGGCAGCGTCAAGGGACAGCGAATAAAGGGCGATTGCGTTGCGAAGGTCACTCCGGTCTTCTACCATATCAGGCAACAAAGCATGTCGGGCCGGGGCGTCGAAACCATTGACTAAGCCCAGGAAACAGCCAAACGCGAAGATGCTGACAATGTCCATACGATCGGTAAAGACCAGTGCCGACAACGCGCAAGCAAGTAACATGGCCAGGATATTCGTTGATAGCAAAATGTTTTTGGGGTTGGTTCTGTCTGCCAGAACCCCGGCAAATAATACCACGGCTACGCTGGATAATTCAGCAAGAAAACTATAGAATCCCAGGGCAATCTCGGATCGGGTAAGACGATAAACGAGCCAGCTGATCCCAACCATCTGCATGAAACTGCCGACAAGGGAAATCCGATAATTGCGCCAACGCAGGGCTGTCCACATACAACCGACTGTCATCCTTTGTATTCCATATTTGCGTGAGACATTGATTACGAGGGGTGGGAGGATAAGGATGCTTTTTGTCTGTCAAGGAATCAGATCAATGGTTGTCCTCCATTTAACCGCTCGTAAATACGGATGTACTCGGCGATCATATTCCCCAGATCGTACTTTTCCCGGGCTTCCCTCATAATCCGCTTGAGCTGCATCTCTCTTACGTCCCTGCGTTTCCGGTGGAAACGGACGCTTTTCTGCATGGCATACCATGGTCCCCCCGGATCATAATCGCGGAACAGAAAACCGTTCCCTACATCCTGTGGGGCGCCTTCTTCCTTTAGTCTCAATTCGCGGATTTTATCATGATACCCTCCGGTATCACGATTTGTAGCCGTGGCCCCGAACAGATTCCCCACCTGATCGATCTGTCCGCATGGTTCATATAAAGAGGCGCCGAAAACATCGCTGGCGGCGGCGTATCCAAGCATGGAGAGGCCTTCCGTAAAGGGATGGTAGGCGATCCTCCCTAATATATCTACATGGGTGCGGTCGTTTCCGACCCCGTCACCGACAATGGCGATCTGGACGCCATCATGGGCATCCACAAACTGCTGCGATATTGCTTCCAGCAGTTCGACCCCTTTCTGTACGGGATCGAGGCGGGAGGGCCAGAAAAAAAGAATCGCGTCGCCATCTATGTTCAGCCCCATGCGACGCTGTAATTCCAAGAGATTTGCTGATTTATGGTCAATAATATCGCCATTGGAACCATACTTGCTGACCAGATGGGGGCAGTTCTCGGGATACATGTTTGACGCCGGGGCATTTATGATCGCCCTTGCCGCATCGTGATAATATTTGGCCTTCACTTCCTGGCGAACGCTCGGGGGAATGATCGCTCGGTCCATGAAGTAGTCGTCCACGACTTCCCTAAGAAACCGTTCGCCGACAAAATTGATCATGGCGGCATTCTTTATGGCCGTAGCCTGGCAATCCACACATTGCCGGCCATTGTAGTAAGATAAGTAGAGATGCCGAGATAAATTGTTGAGATTGCCCCCCCCCAAAAACTCCAGGGGGAGTTGGGCCGTGAAGACGTTATGAACGGTATGCAGGACCGGCAAGCCCGTTTCCCGGGCGTAAGCGGTTATGGCCCCTCCCGCCATCCAATCGTGAGAGTGGATGATCAGTTTGCCCTGATGCTGCGCCCGGACGGTTTTTATGACATTATGGATGATTTCCCGTTGGAATTCGGCGGCCGTAAGAAGGGGATTGCCGGCATAGGCGCTCAGATTATCGGCAAACACGGCGGAACTGACCAGATGGATCCTTTTCGGATCGATCTGATAGCGAATTTCGCGCCACTCCCTTTCATCCATCATGCCTTCCTGTTGAAACCGGCGCTTAAGGTTCAGTGTCGCCAGATGCACATCGATGCCCCGCTCGGTCATCCCTTCGCACAGGGCGGAGACCACCTCTCCCTGGCCGCCGCTCTTTCCTGAAATGTACTTGGCCAGATCGCCCATCTCCTCGGGCAGGGGGCCTGTCTCCGGAGTAATGATGAGGATGGCGGTTTTCTCTTTTCTCTTGATCACCTCAAAGCGCTGGATGGCAATCTGCAACTGGTCTATTTTGCGGGTCAGAATATAATAGGTCGGCTGGGAGATGGACCCTCCATAGGGATTGAAATAGGCGTGGACGGCATGATCTTCCCCGATGTTTTCATGGAGGAAATTACGTGGTCAGATGTCGCCAGCGGGTCATCTCCTCCGCTCCGGCGGGCGTCGTTCTCCATTGCCTCTATGTCCCGGAATAATTCATATTGCGTCATATTTCCCAGCCAGCCGAAGGTGTCCCGGGAGGCGTCCGCCCAGGAAGAGGTCGCCAGTCAGTCGATGTCCACATCGGGACAGGGGGCGTCCTTGAAATTTTCCGCAATCTCGGTTGGATTGGCCATGACGATGGTGGAAAATTGTCGGAGCGCCTCGGGCAGGCCGCGCCAGAAGGCAAAAATGCCCTTGTCTTCCCAGATGTGCTCGCCCATATGTTCGTAGTCGAAACCGAGAATTACAGCTTCGCCATCAATTTTTGATATGAAGGAGGCGTACATTTCCGGCGTCAGGGGACGATGGGGAAAGCG
>DYRD01000122.1 GCA_020718905.1 Syntrophus aciditrophicus
GAAAATCGGTTCCAGAGACAGATTTGTCACGGCGCCGCAGGGAAAAAATATGTCTCTGACCCCGGTTTCCAAGAGAAAAAGGGATGAAGCTTCACTTGAACCCAACGAATGAACAGCAGAATATTTTAAATGCCCGTGGTAGAATCGTCAAGATTAATGCCCGTGCCGGGACCGGGAAAACGGCGACACTTCTCATGCTGGCGCAGGCAAATCCGGGGAAAAGGGTTCTTTATCTTGTTTTTAACAGCAGAAATCGGCAAGAGGCAAAGGGGAAATTCCCTGATAATGTAGATATTCACACGATACACTCCTTTGCCCTCTCTTCTTTGGGAAGTAATTTTGATGGATTCGATGCGGTGCGGCCCTCCCGTTACCTCAATAATTTTATCCGCGACAGGGAGGTACTGGCGACTTTAACGTCTGATTTCATAGTTTTTTTTCTGAATTCGACCTGCCGCAAACCTGAACAGGCAATTGATCCCTTTTTGAAACATTTATCCGATGAAGAACGTATTATATTTGTAAAGTCTCAAGACCAGATAAGGGAAATTGCCCGCGACTCCCTGAATTCCTGGTACAAGTCTAAAAATGGTTGTCCTCATGATTTTTATCTGAAGCTGTCGCATATTCAGGGTAACTTTCAAAAAAAACTGGACAGATATGATCTTGCCCTGGTTGATGAGGGGCAGGATTTATCACCCATAATGATCGACGTATTATCGATGTATAAAGGGCGGATCATTGTTGTGGGGGATTCTCACCAGCAAATCTACAGTTTTCGTTATGCTCAGGATGCCATGCCGAAATTCCCTCATGATGAACTGCACGGGTTGACCATGAGCTTCAGATTTGGTGATAAAATAGCTGAATTGACCCGCGAATTCATAAATAACGCGAAAGATGATCGGGATTTTACAATATCAGGCGCCGCCGAAAGGCCGTCGCATCTTTTTTTCTATAGTGATTTCGATGATATCAAGATTAAACCCGGCACGGCAATTCTCTGCAGAACCAATTTTTCATTATTTAAAAATGCCCTTTATTTCAAGGCAAGGAGACAGGATTTCTTCTTTGAGCGAGATATCAGTTCGGAGTTGCTGAAAACCCTCAATGTTTACTGGTTATCAATAGAGGAGAAATCAAAAATCAGGGATGAGTTGATCCAATCCTTTGACAATTTGCAGGAGCTTGAAAAATTTGCAACTAAAATCAATGATTATCAGCTCCAGAAAATTGTGGAACTGGTAAGATCATATAAATCGCAATTTCCAGGGATTGTCTTTGAATTTCTCCAACTGTGCGAAGATAGAAAAATTAAGAAGTCTCGCGATGCCGTGACATTGTCCACAATTCATGCAGCAAAAGGTCAGGAGTACGAGAATGTCATAATTGATGAGGATGTAATTTCAAAACTTGAGGGGGCGGACGGCGGGGGGGAATCCAATAATACGGAAGAAATTAATGTCGTTTATGTTGGGATAACGCGTGCCCGCGAAGGGCTTTATCTCCCGGCGGGGATGAAACGTCTCTTTAACAAACAATGGCAGGATTATACTCGTAATATTCAATTGGTACGTGCCGTCGAGGTTCGCAGGTCAGTGTCTGATGTTGATCATATTTCTTATCGGGGAAACTCATCCAAAGGCATGACAGAGAAAAAAATAGAGGCATTGCCTGTACTGCCGGAATTTAAAATAGGTGATGCCGTTAAAACTCCCAATGGATATGGGAACATCGTGAAAATTGACGGAGATCTGTATTTGGTGGCCATGGAAAATCAGATAGCGCGGATATGGGAGAGACGTTCTGTTCTTGTCGATCCACAAAAAGTCGCCGGCAAAACATAATTGATGCGGTAAACTGCTCCTGATTGTACTCTGGAGATTCCCGAGCAAATCGGCCACACCTGTGATGGGTGAAGGAAACAATGGGTGTTCCGTTGGCCGTCCAGAAGTTATCCGGGGCAGTCCGCTTTGTCACGATTATACTGCGCTTCCAACACGCTCAATTCACTGGCGGACGTCGTCGAACAAGACGTGGGGCTTCCCGTTCTCCATATTGCGGATGCCGCGGCAAAAGAGGTTCGCAAAAGAGGATTGCGCACCGTCGCGTTACTTGGAACAAAATACACGATGGCGCAACCTTTTTATCGGGAACGCCTCGGCAAATACGGGATCAGGGTTGTCGTCCCCGGCAAGGAAGAGCAGGATTACATCAATGCCGTGATTTTCGACGAGCTGTGCGCCAACAGGATACGAAATGAATCCAGGAATGGATTCAAGAAGATCATCGATCGCCTCCGGAAGGAGGAAGGCGCGGAAGGCGTCATTTTAGGCTGCACCGAGATTCCATTGCTTATTAAACAGGAGGATGTTTCCATCCCGGTTTTCGACACTACGGCAATACATTCAGCGGCCGCAGTAGATTACTCATTGAACAGGCAATAGCGGATTCGTGGAATCAACAGGGCCCGGAGACAGAAAGTGCGACCATCGCCCGGCAATGTGAGCCGGGCGACTCGTTGTACGCGCGGCTGATTTGCGGCGTCGGCATCAATAGCATTAAAACCCTGTCGATCATCATGGGGGAATGGTATGTTGCGTTCTCCGGGATAACAAATGTGCTTGACATTATAACAGCGAGCTGTCATAATAGAGTCATGGAAGCGAAGAAATACACAATCGACGAACTCGTCAATCTCACTGGATTCTCAAGAAGAACAATCCGTTATTATGTGCAGGAGGGGCTGATCGAACCCCCCGCCGGTCGGGGCCGCGGGGGGTTTTATTATGACAGTCATCTGGAAAGGCTGCTGTCGATAAAGGCGTACCGGGGAAGGGGCGTTGCCCTCTCGGCGATGGCCTCCCTTCTGAAGGAGGCTGCGCCCGGGGGGCATTGTCCAGTCGGAGAGACCATCCCAGTCGGGGAAATCATCCCATCGGGGGAGGCCATGATCCGTTATGCGATTGCGCCGGGTGTGGATCTGAGTGTCGGCGCCGAAAGAGATGCCTGTAATTCAAAGGAAATTCTCGAAATAATCAGGTTTGCAAAGTCCATTTTACGTAAGGGGGGTAAGCAATGAATAACGGAACGAATCAGGCCGTATCGGGTCTTCTGGATGGGAACGGCGACGTCATTCCTCTCGAAGGGGTCGAAGTCGCGGGAGATATTGTCGGCAGAGGGGCAAAGGTGCGGATCTGCCAGCGATTCCGCAATGCCGGGGAAGAGCCGATCGAGGCGGTTTATAAATTTCCGCTGCCGGAAAGCGCGGCCTTGTGCGGATTCCGTGCAATCGTCGATGGGCGGGTGATCGAGGCAGTGATCGAGGAACGCGAAAAGGCCTTTGACATCTACGACAGGGCGCTGTCCGAAGGGGACGGGGCGCAGTTGCTCGATGAGGAGCGGCCCAACATCTTTACCCTTTCCGTGGGAAATATCAAACCCGGCGGCGTGGTCGTCATGGAAATAAACTATGTCATGCTGCTGGAGACGCATGGACCGGAAGTCCGGTTCTTTCTGCCGATGGCCGTATCCCCGCGCTATGTCCCCGATCGTGAGCCGGATCAGGACGGCATACCCGTTGCGGAGCTTGTCAACCCACCCTTTGCGCTCGACGTTCCGTACGGCATGAAACTGGATTTGACGATTCACGATCGTGCGGGGATCGCCTCGGCGGGGTCCGCCTCTCACCCGATAACCACGGAATATCGAGATGATAAAGCCATCATATCCTTTGCTTCCGAAACCGTGCCGATGGATCGGGATTTCATCCTGACGATTGTCCATAAGGAGCCTTTTGCAAGCAGGGGTTTCGTTTGCGACGTCGGGGACGCGCGCTATGTCCAGGTCGATTTCACGCCCGAAGAAGGCGATGTCGGGGACAACGGATGTGATGCCGGGGCAGGAAAAGACGATGCCGCGGGACGTGGCGAAATGGTCTTCGTCCTCGACTGTTCGGGGTCGATGGAGGGCTCTTCCATGGATGAAGCAAAAAAGGCGCTGGAGATCATGATCAGGGCCTTGATTCCGGGAACCCTGTTCAACATTTACCGGTTTGGCAGCCATTTCAAGCATTTGTTCCGCCGAAGCGAGGTCTGCAAGGAAAAAGAAATCCAGAAAGCCCTGCGCTACCTGTCCACTTGCGAGGCCGACCTCGGGGGCACGGAGATCCTCGCGCCGCTGATGGATATTTATGCCCGCAAATTGACAAACGCACGACGTCGGGATATCGTTCTGATCACCGACGGGCAGATCGGCAATGAAAACGAGATCATGGAACTGGTCCGCAAACACGCGGCCGAAACTGCGGTCCATGTTGCGGGCATCGGCCACGGGCCGAATGAATTTTTTATTCGCGGACTTGCCCGTTCATCCGGGGGGGCGGCGGAGATGATCGCGCCGGGCGAACGGATCGAGCCGAAAATACTCCGGATGTTCGGGAAGATTGTCAGCGGCGGCATTCGCGGCGTGACGGTGGACTGGGGGATGGACGTTGAGCAGGCCCCGCTGGATGTGGTCGCGTTTGTCGGCCAGACGGCGACGGTCTTTGCGCGCATTCCGTCCGAAAAAGCGGTGAACGACGCGCTCCGCATCACCGGCGAAACACGTTCGGGGTCGATGGCATGGGATATTGCGCTGGCGCCGGTCGGCGGAGAAATCCCGATTCCGTTGCTCTGGGCGAGGGAAAGGATCCGGGAGATCGAAGAGGGAGGCGGGGCGCCGGCCGGATCCAGGCAAGGCGAAAGGCGCCAGGCGAAGACCCGCCGGGAGCTTCTGGAAATCTCCCGCAAATACGGCGTCCTCTGCGGTCTGACGAGTTATGTCGGCGTGGAGAAACGTTCGGAAAGCGACAGGACAACTTCCGGAATTGTCCTGCGAAAAGTCCCCGTGATGCTGACCTGGGGCTGGGGAGAATCTTCCCGCTTCCCCGCAAGGGGGCGCGGCGCCCGCAGGGCATCTTTTTCGGGGCCATGCTTCATGAGGGCGGATGTGGCAGCCGAACACTCCTATTCCAAAAACCAAATCATCGACCCGCTTGAGTCCTCCGCTTCCTTCGACGGCATCATGGACCGGTTTGAGTCCGCAAACCGCAACCAGTCTCATGTTGCTTGCAGCGTCAGCGCATCGTTTTTCCGCAGGGCCGACCATGCCGCCGCTTCCGCGGAAAGGCGGGATCTCCTGCTGGAAATTCTTGCCTGCCAGAAGACCGCAGGGGGATTCGCTCCCGACGCATTCCTCCTGCGGGAAGCCGGTCTTCCGAATGTTCCCGATACGTTGGAAATATCCGGGATGGAAGACGGCGCCGACAGGATAACACTCTGGAATACGGCGGCGATTCTTCTTTTTCTGGAAATCCGCTTTGCGAAACGAAGGGACGAGTGGGAGGGCGTTGTGCGGAAAAGCCGGGTATGGCTTGTAAAAATGATTGCGGAACATCGGCCGGCCATCGAAGGCCAGCCGATGGAGGCGTGGTTGAGGAAGCATCTTGAAAAAACCCTCGGGGTCCCTGCTCGGTAAATCGGGGCGAAGGCGACAGGCGCGGGTTCGCAGGTCTGGACGGGATGCCCGCGTCGCGCACACGGTGCTGCGGGATCAATTGCTTCCTCCTCTTGAATTTTTCTGCATTGCATCAATGATATCGAATTCTTGCAATCAATACGCCTGCGGGATGGCTCACGGAAATAGCGGAATCGGGAGTTTTGCAATTGGCCCGGATGGCCCCTTGAAAATCCCCCATTTGTGGCCACCATCGATTCCCCCAGT
>DYRD01000123.1 GCA_020718905.1 Syntrophus aciditrophicus
TATAGAACAATCCTCACCACTTATGCACCTGTCCAGTTTTGCCATACCCGCTCTGTAAGGCCTGAGGCATGAAGTGTGAAGTACAAACATTGCTCATACGGGAAGGGGGTATTGACAGGTCAAGTAGCGATACGAACTTGTGATATTCTGCGGCAAATTGCTATGGAACACGAGATTGACATAATAGCGGGTAAGGTATCGAGTGATCATGTCCATCTTCCTTACCTCAAGCCTTGAACGGGCAAAGGCCCCTGGCAATGTCCTGCTGAACGAGGGTGAAGCAAATCTTCCTAAACAAGGCGTAGTCGATATTTTTCAAATTTTCACAGTCAACAAAAGTTATTTGGTTGGAAAATAGGGCAGGTTTCAGAAAAGAGAACCACAGGGATTCTTAACGGCATAAAATTGCTTCCCGAGGTTCGGGAGGTTTGAGGACTAAAAATAAGCATAAAAAGAAGGCCCTCCTGCCAACCATTTCTTGCAGTTGATGTGGAAATTTGTTACTTGCACCCAATGAGTCCGATAAAAAAAAATCTAATATGGAAATTATTTCATGGTCTGGCGATTCTTGTTATTGCATTGTGGTCTTCGCAAGGACTTGCCGCGACAAATATCTTGACTATCCGTCATTGGTCTGCCCCTGATCATACCCGCGTCGTTATTGATACAAGTGAAGAAGCCCAGTATGCCGTCGAGAAGAAAGACATGCGGGTGAGTATCAATATCACCGGCGCCCAGTATGTGACGGCGGGACCGAAAACAATCACCATCAAGAAACCCGGTCTGGACCGGATAGCCCTCACAACTCCCTCGGAAGGGGTAGTAAACATCGAACTGTGTCTGACGGCGCACACGAAAACCAAGATCTTTCGGGTAAAAAAGATTGAAGAAAAGCCGGACCGGATTGTGATCGACATCATTCTCCCGGAGGTAGAAAAAAAGGAGCAGGAGGACAGGGAGCGGGTCAAGGTCCAGACCAAAGATAACATCGTTGTGATCGATCCCGGCCATGGCGGTGAAGATCCGGGCGCCGTAGGACGTTACGGAACTCATGAGAAAAAGGTTGTCCTAGAGATCAGCAAAAAGATCCGCGACAAACTGAATGCCCTGGAAGGTTACCATGCCTTCCTGACCAGGGAAGGGGATTACTATGTTTCCTTCAAAAAAAGATTAAAAATAGCCCGGGAATATGGAGCGGATCTTTTTCTCAGTATCCATGCCGACGCCTCCCGGAGCAGGCTGGCGTCAGGTACATCCGTCTACAGCCTTTCTCTGAGCAGTGCCAGCAGTGAAGCGGCGAGAATATTGGCGAGAAACGAAAACCTTGCCGATATCGTCGGCGGCGCCGGGAACGGAGAGGCAGCGAGCGACCAATCGGATCCGATCATCCTGAATATGTTTCAGACAAATACCCTGAATTCCTCCCGGATCTTCGGCCAGGTGCTACTGACGAATATGACCCCGGTGAACCGCATCAAGTTCAATGCCGTCCAGGAGGCGCCCTTTATGGTTCTGAAGCTTCCGGAGGTGCCTTCGGTCCTCATCGAGACTGCCTATATCTCCAATCCGAAGGAGGAAAAAAAGCTACGAAACCGTCAATTTCAAAACGATCTTGCCGAGGCGATCGTTAAATCAACCGTTGCTTTTCTCTCCTCATCACCCGTCAAGCCGCCAATCGTGGTGACCACGCAGGCGCAACCGGTTGTGTCCCGTAAAACGGAGGATACCGTTAAGAAGGAAGAGCTATCGGTAAAGGAAGAGATACCCAAGAAAAAGGACCCTGTTGTGGCCGGCGGAAAAACCGTAACCATCTTCTATATGGTGAAAAGAGGGGAAAGCGTTGAAAGGATTGCGAGAAGATACCACGTCAGCCCGTCCCTGATTTTGAATACGAACGGGATGAAACCCCATGACCCCCTCTATGCAAACCGGAAAATAAAGATTCCCCTCCGGAACGTTGAGGAAAAGGCGGTTCCCCGGCCGTCGAAAACGGCTAAGGCTGAGGGAGGGGAAAAGCCGGAAATTGCCACGGTCACCTATGTGGTAAAAAGAGGCGAGAGTCTCGACATTATTGCCAAACGTCAAGAGATAAGCGTTGTCGAGTTGTTGAAGATCAACCAGATGAAGATGCAAGACACCCTTTATGCGGGAAAGAAGATCAAGCTCCCCGATGCCGGCGGCAAGGAACCGGAGGCGCAAAAAGGGCCGCAAAAGGAGGTCACGGAAAAGAAGGCTGCCGTAGAGGCTTTAAAATACAAGGTTAAAAGGGCTGATACCCTGGAAATTATTGCCCGGAAGCATGAAACGACCATAACCGCGCTCCTCAACCTGAATAATATGAAACCTCGCGATCCGCTGTTTGCAGGGAAGGTCATTAAGATCAGGGAAGGGGAGAAGCCCGGCGGATCTGAAAAAACGGCAAAGAAGAAGTCCGAAGGATCAGCGCCGCGGACGACGATTTATATCGTAAGGAAGGGGGACAGCCTTGACGTCATTGCCCGGAAGCACAAGACGACGGTAAACGCCTTGAAGGACCTCAATCAGGGCCGAAGCCTGGCCCCTCTTTATGTGGATCAGCGACTGAAGATACCTGGGACATCGAAAATGTGAAAGGCCGGTTCCCGAAAATTGGCTTGTACGCAAACGGTCATTTTTCGGTTCCCCCTTAAGGGAGGGGGGGATGGTTTGAAATATGGAAGTCGAAATATATGAATGAAGGAATAACTTATGAAGATATTTGACGGATGTGAAGGCTTCCTCTGGCGACATTATCAGGAAAACAATTGCAACGCCTATCTCATTGACGGAGACAAGCGGAGTTTGATTGACCCGGGACATGCACATCTCTTTCAGCATGTTCAGGACGGCATGGAAAACGTCGGCGTCGGCATAGAAGATGTGGATGTCGTCATTGTCACCCACGGCCATCCCGACCATCTGGAAGGGATAAGAAGATTCGGCAAACCGACCCTGTTTGCCATGAACGAGGATGAATATGCGTTTATCTGCAAGCTTGCCGGCAATTATTTTCGCATTCCCGAACCGGACTTCTTCCTGACCGCGGGGGATCTTACCATCGGTTCGGAATTGTTTCAGGTGTTCAAGACGCCGGGCCATACCCCTGCCTCTATCTGTCTGTACTGGCCGGCCAAGAAGGCTTTGTTCGCTGGTGACGTGGTCTTCAACCAGGGGATCGGAAGGACGGATCTGCCGGGGGGGAGCGGCGAGATGCTCAAGGAGAGCATCGAACAGCTCTCCACCCTGGATGTGGATTATCTCCTCACCGGTCACGGGGAGCCCGTTATCGGGAAAGATGCCGTCCGGGCCAACTTCAAGGTTATCAGGGAGCAGTGGTTTCCTTATTTAACAAGATAAAGCTTACGGTGGAATTGTTCGCGGGCGCTTTCCAGGCGGGCGTTCCAGGCCGGACTTAGGTTTGGGTTCGGCAGCACAGCGGCGCCGCTGAGCCCTTGTGCTTGAAGGACATCGAGGGCGGTCCGGGTCGCCTTGCCCCGGTGCTGTGATATCTCCTGATTAAAATCATCAATGAGACGCTGAAAGGGTGCCGTATCAATTCCGAGAATCTCTTCCATCATTTGGAAAAGCTTCCCGTTGTCCGCTTCCGGTTCCAGATGGGCAAGACATTCCTCTCTCAGCAAGGCCGCCACTTCGGGGAAAGCGGCCCGTTCCCGTTCCATGTTTTCCTTCAGATCCCGAATGATCAAGGCTCCGTCGCGGTAGCGCTGCAACCAGCCCCTGACCCTGCTCTTTATCTCCTTGGCACGGATGGCCTTTTTCTCTTCCTCCGTCAGGGCCAGATTCTTCGTTCTTTCCATGATAAGGTCTAAAGTGCTTTTGATCTCTGCCATATCTATCTCCTTCTTCCATTCTCCCGGCGCATCCATATCAAAAAGCATGACGTCTGTCAAAGGAAGTGAAAAGTCTTGCATTATCAAGATGATGCAGGTATTTTCGCAAGCGGGAAGAGACGTCTGATCCGCGCAGGGACTGAACAGCCACCCAAGAGAGGCAGTTGGGTCCGCAGGCGTCTTCTCCGGACTTGTAAGTCCTCATTAACCCTATAATTACCTCAAAGATAAAATCAGTAATGTCGACTTCAGGGGCAATGAATAATGAAGGGGATTGTTTAAGCCGTCGCCGGCAAGATCGAATTGCCATTTTTTTAAATATCTGCTACAAGCTGCTCCGGCAGCGGCATTGTAATATTTTTTTGCTGCCCACGAAGCAGCCGGTATAAATCGAATGGCAATAAGCGGGAAGAGCATTAGAAAAACAGGACGATAAGTAAATATTTATGGAGGTTTTATGAGCAATGAAAATTTGGAATCAAAAAGATGGTTGATCGCCGGCGCCGGGATAGTGATCCAGTTACTGCTGGGTACGGTGTACGCCTGGTCGGTCTTTGTAAAGCCCATCATGGCCGCCCAAGGCTGGTCGCAGGCGGAGGTGGCGGTTATCTTCATGATTATCATCGGTACGATCGGCATCTCCGCTGCCTTCGGCGGAATACTGGTCGATAAAAAAGGTCCGAAGTTTGCGGCAACCACCGGGGTGCTCCTCTATGGAACAGGCGTCCTGCTGGGCGGCCTTGCCCTCAAGGTAGGCAACATCTGGATGCTCTACATCGGCTACGGCGTCATCGCCGGCATCGGTAACGGTTTGGCATATGTGGTGCCCATCGCGACGCTGATCCGCTGGTTTCCCGACAAACGCGGTCTCATTACGGGCCTGGCCGTTATGGGTTTTGGCCTTGGGGCCTTCTTCATCGGCAAGATTGTGCCGGGCCTGATCCTCAATATCGGTGTCGCCAATGCCTTCTTTGTCCTTGGCACGGTATATCTGGTCGGGAACGGCCTTGCTGCCATGCTGCTCAAGAATCCCCCTGCCGGCTGGCTTCCCCGGGGATTCACCGCCTCGGCATCGACGGTTTCCGCCGCCGATTCCTTCAGTTGGAATGAGGCAAAAAAGACGTCCCAGTGGTATATGATCTGGGCCATGCTGTTCCTGAACCTCAGTGCCGGTATGGGTCTCCTCTCCAAGCTCTCTCCCATGGCACAGGATGTGTACAGGGTTGCCCAGGGGATCAACGACCCCGCGCAGCTTGCGATTCTCGGTGGCGGTGTTCTGGCCGCCGCGTCGATTTTTAACGGTCTTGGTCGCCTCTTCTGGGCGGCGGTATCGGACAAGATCGGCCGTAAGAACGTCTTCCTGGTCATGTTTGCCACCCAGGCGGCCCTTTACTTCTACCTTCCCTCCGTAACCAGCACCCTGATTTTCACCATCATCGCCTGCTACCTCCTCTCCTGCCAGGGCGGCGTATCTGCGGTAATGCCGGCCTTCGCCGCCGACTCCTTCGGCCCCACCTACATCGGCAAGGTTTACGGTTTTGTCCTTACAGCCTGGGGTGCTGCCGGCGTCAGCGGCGGTTTTGTATTCGCCAAGTTTACTGTCCAGCCGGCCCTCTGGACCGCGGCTGCCCTCCTTGCCGCCTGCTTCGTACTGGCATTAATGTTCAAGCGGCCCCAGCATGTATCTCAGTACCGGACGAAGTAAGCGAAGCGAAGAGCAAAAGGCTTTTTAACAAAGCAAGTAAAAAAGGCCGGGGTCTTCAAGACCCCGGCCTTCTATTTTGTGCGCCAGGCATGGCGCGTGGTGCGTAAGCGCCATTCGATCAGCCATGGTGCCTGATTGGAGACTATGAGGTGGAAGTCCTCTTCGGACCCTGATGGTGG
>DYRD01000009.1 GCA_020718905.1 Syntrophus aciditrophicus
GAACCAAGGGCAATTTCCCACTTATAAAAACCTGTATCCTGTCCAAACAACCCCACCACCTCTTTATATCATGCGGGAAAGCATTTTCAGCATCGCGGAAGCCAATAATGATATTGATCTCAGAAAGATCGGCCGGGAGATGATCCGGGGTGGCAAGGGGTTTGTGACCTTGAAGAATCATTTCGCCGGGCAGAAGTCCTGGATGTACTACGCCCCCCTACCCTCCCTGGAGTGGTCGATCGGGGTGGTCTTCCCGGAAGACCGGCTCTTCGCAGGCATCGGCAAGCTGGGTGTGATTATCATGGCCATCAGCGGCGTCGGTTTCCTCGCCCTCCTTGTTGTCATCATCACCATTTCCGGAACCATCACCAAGCCTCTCCGTATCCTTGCCGATAAAGCGGGGGAAATCGCCCGGGGAAATCTGGAAATAGAGGTCCCCAAGCTCCGCTCCCATGACGAAGTGGCCGCCCTTTCCAATTCCTTCCACGAAATGAAGGTCGCCCTGCAGGAGTATATCTGCAACCTTGCCGAAACCACCGCCGCCAAGGAACGGATCGAGAGCGAACTGAAGATTGCCCATACGATCCAGATGAGTTTCCTTCCCAAGCACTTCCCGCCCTTTCCGGAAAAGGAAGAATTTGAAATCTTTGCCACCCTGGAACCGGCCAAGGAAGTGGGAGGAAATCTCTATGACTTCTTCCTGATTGACGAGGAGCACCTATTCTTTTCCATCGGCGACGTCTCCGGCAAGGGGGTGCCGGCAGCGCTGTTCATGGCCGTCACCAAAACCCTGATGAAGGGGATCGCCAGCCAGGCGGTTTTCCCTTCCATGGCCTTGGAGACGGTTAATCAGGCAACTCTGTAAGGAAAACGACTCCTCCATGTTTGTCACCATCTTTTGCGGTATCCTGAATTTCAAAACGGGGGAGCTTCTGTTTGCGAACGCCGGTCACAATCTTCCGGTGCTGATTTCCTCCGGCGGCGAGGTTCGTTGGCTGGAGTCCCCGCCGGGTTTCCTGCTCGGAATCATGGAAGACGCCCAATTTGAAACCTCCCGCATGATGCTGGCACCCGGCGACACCCTGCTCCTCTATACCGACGGGGTAACGGAGGCCATGAATACCCGGCAGGAGTTCTTTTCCGATCAAACCCTGATCGATACCATCACCGGGTGCCGCCCCGATCATCGGAGCCCGGAAGCGATAATCGACGGTGTCCTCCAGGCCGTCAAGGCGTTCACCGGCGCAGAACCTCAATCGGACGATATCACCATGCTCGCCCTCCATTATCGGGGGAAGAGTGGTTAGGAAGGGAGTTTGCGTATGCGAGCCCTTTTTTTTAAAAAGATATGCGATCTGCGCACCGAGCGGCACCCCCTGACCCTGGGTCATGCACCCGAGCCCCGGGCCGGAGACGATGAGATCATTGTGAAGGTAGGAGTCTGCGGCGTCTGTCATACCGAACTTGACGAAATCGAAGGCCGCACTCCGCCGCTGTTTTTTCCAATGATTCCCGGCCATCAGGTCGTGGGACAGGTTGTCGAGAAAGGGACCGGCGTGGTCCGGCTTCAGGTCGGCGACCGCGTCGGCGTGGGCTGGATATTCTCCGCCTGCGGGATATGCCCCTGGTGCCGTTCGGAGCGGGAGAATCTGTGCGAACAATTCCGCGCCACCGGCCGGGATGCCCACGGCGGCTACGCGGAATATATGAAGGTCCGGGAGGCTTTCGCCATTCCCATCCAGGCGGAATTTTCAGACAGCGAGGCGGCCCCCCTGCTTTGCGCCGGGGCTATCGGCTATAGGTCCTTGCGGCTGTCCGGCATTCAGGACGGCCAAACCCTGGGACTGACGGGCTTCGGCGCTTCCGCCCACCTCGTCCTGAAGATGGCTCATTATCAGTATCCGCAATCGGAGGTATTTATCTTTGCCCGCAGCGAAGAGGAACGATTATTCGCCCGGGAGTTGGGCGCGGCCTGGGCGGGGGATACGGAAGAGGCCCCGCCGGAACAGCTCGCTGCCATCATCGACACCACCCCCGTTTGGCGACCCGTCGTCGAGGCCCTGAAAAACCTGAAAAGCGGCGGGCGTCTGGTCATCAATGCCATCCGGAAGGAAGATACCGACCAGGGCAGACTCCTGGAAATGGACTACCCCCATCACCTGTGGTTGGAAAAGGAGATCAAAAGCGTCGCCAACGTCACCCGCCGTGACATTCAAGAATGCCTCGCTCTTGCCGCCGCCATCCCCATCAAACCGGATTACCGGGAATATGGCCTGGATGAAGCGAATCAGGCGTTGCTGGAACTCAAGGAACGGCAGATCAGAGGGGCCAAGGTCCTCAGGATCCAATAGAAAGCTATTTCACCGGCGCCCCGAGCAGTTTTTCTATCTCGGGAATGTTCGCACCGTGAACGATATGCCCGTCAATGATAAATAAGGGGGTACCATCTACATCTACGCCGAGTCGCACCGCCTGCTCCCGGTGGCTTTTCATCAGCGCGGTTTCTTCGGCGCTCGCACAGGACACCAAAGGCTTTGTGTCCAACTGGCCGCTGAAGACCTCCTTGTAAGCCCCGACACGGTCAGAGGCGCAGAGGATATGCCTAATCTTGTCCTCCGAGGCCTTGGAGAGGGGAAGAGTCTTTGGCATCTCCAGGAGGATTGCGTCCTTGCGCTGATTTATTTCTTCTCTTCGCCGCTGGGTGATGTTTTTTCCGTCTTTGGTGATGATACCTCCTAAAATGATGGCTTCCGCCTCCGGGGCGTAATAGAGGAGTCCCTTATCCGTTACCATTTCGTAGACCCCCTTGATGGGGGTCAGCTGAAAACTTTCGATCTTTATATCGGGATATTTCTGCTTCAGGGATGCTTCCGGGGTCAAGTCGGCCCCCCACGCTGCGGCACTGATGATAAAAAAGCCTGCAATAATGGCAACAATTATCTTCTTTAACATTTTCCCTCCTTCGTGGCCGAAACGGCAGGATATCTTTATGAATCCGCCTTGCCGGCGACTTGCTGATGGCGGCGTTGCCGCCTGTTATTCATCGACCGCCCGACTCGTCGTAGTGTTGAAACTGGTCATGGAAAGAAAGTTCTTATTATCTTCCCGGCGGTACCCGACCCGGTCCATGAGCTGTTTGACAAGATAAATACCCAGCCCGCCAACGTGACGTTCATATATACCCAGCGAAATGTCGGGATCATCGGAGGACAGGATATTGAAGGGAATTCCTGCATCCACGATCTCGATGGTTAAGGCTCCCTCCGGTCCGGAGCGGCACGATATTTCTACCTCCCCCGGTTCGCCGGGGTAGGCGTAGGTAAAGATGTTAACCAGTATCTCTTCCACACAAAGCTCGATTTCGCCTAAGCGTCGGGGATCAAACCCCAGCCCCTTGGTAAAGGATAAAACGAAAGCGATTGATTTCTGAAGTGATTTCATATGGGCAGGGACAACGATGGTCTGCACGTTATCGTCCATAAAAACGATCAGAACTGCTTCAGGGCATCTTCCTCGGTATTGTAAATAGTAAAAGATGGAACCGAAGCCTGATATTTTAAAAACATCCTTGACCGGTCCGCGGAGTTCGGAAAAAACCATCTTGCCTTCCCTGGGCTTCAGCATCTTGGCAATGGCCAGGATGCTGCGCAGGCCCGCACTGCTGATATATTCCAACTGGTCCATCTTGATGAGAAAGGCCTTCTCCCCGGCCTCAATCGATTCTGACAGGTTTTTTTCAAAATCCGGGGCGGTAGCGGCGTCAATCCTACCACTAACGGAAACGATTAGCACATCCTTTCCTTTTTTTTATTTATTTCCATATGGGCGCCTCAATTTCAGGATTTGATGAGAAATATCGTGAAGTGACTGGCATATTTTCCGAACAATGTCAAAGGCAATTTCTTTTCAGGAATTGCTCTTGACGAGACCCGTGGATTGTCATACATTTTGTTCACAATTGAAACAAAGGGGAGGCGTTATAATATGGATACAAAAAGGTACGAATTAAACGTCCAGTTGGCCCAGATGCTCAAAGGCGGCGTCATCATGGACGTGACAAATGTCGAACAGGCAAAGATCGCCGAAGATGCAGGCGCTGTTGCCGTAATGGCTCTGGAGCGGGTGCCGGCGGACATCAGGGCCCAGGGCGGTGTGGCGCGTATGTCCGATCCGACGATGATTGCGGAAATCAAAAAGTCCGTTTCCGTCCCGGTCATGGCCAAGGCGCGAATCGGTCATTTCGTCGAGGCCCAGGTCCTCGAGGCCTTGAAGATCGATTACATCGATGAGAGCGAAGTCCTCACCCCCGCCGACGAAGAATGTCACATCGATAAGTCAAAGTTTGCCATTCCCTTTGTCTGCGGCGCCAGAAACCTGGGGGAAGCCCTGCGCCGCATTGCCGAGGGGGCGGCGATGATCCGCACGAAGGGCGAAGCCGGGACAGGCAATGTCGTCGAGGCCGTCCGTCACATGCGCACCATGAACAGAGAAATCCGTCAGCTCAACGGCATGCCCGTAGAAGAAGTGACAGGTTACGCCAAGCTCAACGGCATGCCCTATGAACTGGCGATAAGGGTTAGGGAGCTTGGCCGTCTGCCGGTGGTCAATTTCGCCGCCGGGGGCATCGCTACGCCCGCCGACGCGGCCTTGATGATGCAGCTTGGCTGCGACGGCGTATTCGTCGGCTCCGGCATTTTTAAGTCCGCCGATCCCGCAAGACGGGCCCTGGCAATCGTTAAGGCCACCGCCTATTTCCGTGACCCTCTTAAGGTTCTGGAGGCATCCATGGACCTCGGCGAGGCGATGGCGGGACTGGAAATCGGCGCCATCCCCGAAAATCAGTTGCTGGCCGGTCGGGGCTGGTAATGATCTTGCCGGAGTCGCTATCATGATCGGGGTTCTTGATCTACAGGGAGACGTCGTCGAACATCTCGACCATTTGGAACGTCTCGGAGTAGTCTCACGCCGGGTAAAGGAACCGTCCCACCTTCATGATCTCAAGGGGCTGATCATTCCGGGAGGAGAGAGTACCTGTCTGTCCCGTCTCATAAAAATCTTCGGGATGGATACGGCGATTACGGAGGCCTGTGAACGGGGCGTGAAAATCTGGGGAACCTGCGCCGGGGCCATTCTCCTGGCCACGCGAATTGTGGGGGAAAAGCCCTATCTGGGACTGATCGACATGGAGATCGAGCGCAACAGCTTCGGTAGCCAGCTCGCAAGTTTTGCCGCTACGGCCGCCATTCCGCGGGTAGCGAGCAAGGCCGTTCCCCTGATCTTCATCCGGGCTCCCAAAATAAGGAGCGTCGGGCCGGGGGTGGAGATCCTGCTGCAGCTGGACGACTACATCGCCGCCGTCGAAACGGCGGACATTCTCGCCACGGTCTTTCATCCAGAATTAACTAATAATCTTGCTTTCCACCGCTACTTTTCCAGAAAATGCGGACTCACGGCAGAGGAATCGCCACCCCTTGCTGACCCCACTTGGACCCCTACCAGTTGGACGCGGCACAGCCGTATTGCGGCTTCAGTCTGATCATGACTGGATCAACAAGATCCTTTGTTTTATTTTATCAGCTTTTTCGTCTTCCCGACGTTCCACGTAAAAAGCATGAAGGCGCTCTGAATAGACCAGGAGGGCCTTTTTCCACCCCTGCCGGGAAGCGGTTTCCACCGCCCCGTTAAGGAGCTACGCGTTTTCATACCCATAGCGCACCAGGAGCCCCGTCATGACCAATCGGGACAGGGGATCTTCGATCTTGGCCGGACATCCGCCGCGATACTATCCCTTCTGGCAGCAAGAATGTCGGCAACGGTCCGGGAATACTGGGGAGGCAGCAGGTCGCGATCTGCCTGGGAAAAGTTTCCCTTCAGGAAGGCGTAAAACCCGGCGTGCGCCGGGTTAGGTTCCGCAGTCTGGATTTTCAGAAAGTCGTCATCCCGAAAAGATTCCAAAAGGGCGGCCTGCACGGCATACCGGTTCAGATAGTCCTTGGCCAAAAGATTGAGATCCCCGCTTTTCTTGATCTCTGCTACGGCACGCTGAAAGTGTAAATCGGCGGTCCCCGTCTTTCCTTCCAGATAGGCCTTCTTAAAATCCTCCATCTGGTTGAAGCTGGCATAAGTCCGGTATGGACTGAGAGCCGCCGCAACTCATGAGGAAGACCATGAGCAACACGGCGGGAAGCAGACCCTGCATCGACATTTCATCCTTTTTCATCTGGAAAATCACCTCTCCCTATTTGAACGGTATTTTCTTGTCCAGTTCGTTAATCAGCCGGTTGAGAGAATTGACCGTTGAGTCAACCTCGCTTCTGAGGAGTTTGAAATCCTGCGTCCCTTCCGCCGTGTTTGAACTGATTTTCGTAACGTTGTCAATAGTATTGCCGATCTTGCCGAGATTGGTCACCAGTTCCCTCAGAATCTTGATAACCAGGGGAATGATCCCGTCCTTCCCATAGAGTTCCTCGTCCGTTTTTTTCAGAAGCTGCCCCACCTGATCGTTTATGTTTCTGGCATGTTGCAGGGACGCATAAATGGCCTGGACGCTTTTTTCGACACCTACGGCCATTTCGAGAAGGGAATTTTTGGCAGCCAGAGATCCCATCAGTCGTTCGACATTGTCCGTAATCAGGGCTACCTGTTCCAGGATGGGCTGGATCTTTTGGATCGCATCATTGATATCATTGACTTCCATCAAGATGGCAATGGAATCGGAGGACAATAACGAGCTTTTCGGGTTTGTTGTGGTTACGGTGAATTTAGGGGAACCGATGAGGGGCTTTTCAAGGACGAATTTACTGTCGGAACGTATCCATTTAGCGTGGTGAGTGGGCACGGTGATCTTGATCATCACCATCCCCTTGTCATTGAATTCCAGTTCTACAACCTTGCCGATCTTGAAACCGGAAAAATACAGCGGCATACCCACGGGCAAACCGTCTCCCGTCCGGGAGGAAATGGTATAGGTGTTCTCCGGTTGGAAAATGCCTTTTTTGTAGGCCATATACCCAAGACCGGCAAGGATTAGCACCACGGTCAAGACAATGAAAAGGCCCACTTTCCATTCCGTTTTAAGCGCCATGGATCATTCCTCCTGTGTATCGCTCTTCATTCCAGATATAATCAAAGATATGACATTCCTGATACAGATCATCCACCGAGGTGAGAACATCACGGATAAAGCGGGTGTCATCGCTGTAGAGTCTCAAATGAGTTTTTCGATCAATGACATGACGATTAATGAGACCACCTCGATAATCATAATGGCGATAAAAACATTCACCATGCCCTGGAGCACGGAAACGGGGATGCTGGTCAGTTCATCCGTGGCGCGCATGCCGTAACGGATAGGGATCATGATAATAAAAAATCCCATAGTCGCACAGTTGATCAGCATCACGATGATATCAGAAAATTTAGCCGATGTCAGCAGCACCGTCACATAGTCGTTTATACTCATATTAAATAATAAAGCCGAAAAGACGAGGCCGCTGGTAAGAACAACGATGGAAAAGAGCCAACTAAGCAGGACGACCGAAAGGATGCCGCAGAGAATGCGCGGCAGGAAAAGATAATTGATCACATCGATCCGAAAGACATTAAGGGTATTGAGCTCTTTATTGACCTTCATAACGGCGATTTCCGCATTGACCGCCGAGCTTGAACGCAGGGCAATAAGGAGGACCGTGATGAAGGGGGCAAATTTCGTTACTACAAAACCCATGAGCAACTGGCCGAAATAGCCAAACAGCCCCAGATTGGTCAGATACTGGCCGATCATGCCGATGGCGATAGCCCCGGAAATAACCGCAACGGAGAGAAAAAGAGGCAGGATCTGGATGGAGGTAAAATACATCTGATTTATCAATACCATGCGTACGGCGCTGTTGTAAGCCCGGGGGTCAAACATTCTTGGCCAGAATGTGGAAGGCAAACGTAAGGGTGGCCCGGGAAGCATGGACGACCCGCAGGCCTGATCTGCCGATCTGTTCGATAATTGCCGTCATGGCTGTTTCCAGTTATGACGGCATCGAAAAAGTCCGGATGCGACGTGGCGTGGCATCCTTAGTCGCTGCGGCGTACGTCAAGGACGCCTTAGTCCTCAGGATTGGCGCGCCTTGCCTGCGGATCTTTTTTCGGTGCCATCGATTATATTCAATGGCCTTTTATAAGGTTCACGAGTTATTATTGCGTCCCTCAAGGCAGGCCCCTCTCCCTTTTAGCTTTTGTATACCATGTTTGTGAAATAGGCCTCAAGGGCGATTATTTGGTCAGCACCAGGATAAAAAAGGGCCCGGGGGGTCCTGCCACGATGGCGTCTCGGAATCCAGCCTGTGCGGAGATGGTTTTTAATTCCGCCGCCGTGTAGCTCTTCCCGAAAACGACATTTTTCAGGCACCACCGCATCAGTGCATCCCAGATATACCATGCCCGGTAATTTTCTGAAAAGGCAAGGAGCGCTTCCGGAGAAGCAGACCTGTCGGCCTCGGAGATAAAGGCTTGTCCCCGGGGACAAAGAACCCGTCTGATCTCGGATAGTCCCCGGACGGGATCGGGCCAGTGTTTAATCGAATTGACGCTGACAACCCTGTCGAAGGCCGCTTCCGCAAAGGGCAGGGCCATGGCATTGCCCTGCTGAAATGAACAATTATGAATCTGCTTCTTTTTTTTCAGCCGCTTCGCCGCCCGCACCTGCATCAGGGCATAATCGATTCCGACTACGGTGGCCTCCGGATGAGCCTGCGTCTGGCGCAGGCTCATCACCACCGCCCCGGAACCAACGTCGAGAATCCGGGCCGGGGCGCCCCGGCCCGTAAGCCTGATTAAAGCGTCAAAATAATCGGCGGCGGCTTTAAAAATCAAGCAGTTGTAAACCGGTCCCTGAAAGAGATCCCATGCCCATGCCGAGTGATGAATCCGCTTCAAGAAACCTTTAGCACCCAGTGCGATGGGACCCCTTTTATTCATGCTACCATGTCCGGCTCTCTGCCGTCCTATCCGTTTTTGCAACGGATATTCTTGCCTGAAATTGAAGTTCCTCTGTTCAGAATCATTTATGTTGTTTTATTTCGCCCTGTCAAGGGTCTTTTATCTGAAAATATCTTTGTTAGCTCCTTGACGACGCGGGTAAGCGTTCCTATAATTAAACGATCAACGCCCCCGGAGAAACCCATGAAGATATGCCGATGTCTTACGGAAGATGGTCAGATCCATTACGGTTTGCACAACCCTGCAACCTCCGGGACAATACATGTTCTTGAGGGGGATATCCTCACTTCCCTCCAGCCTACGGGCAGACAGTTGAAGATCTTGGCATATTTGCCCACCGTGACGACGCCGAATATATTCGCCCTCGGGCTCAGCTATCGCAAACATGCCGATGAGATCGGAACGGACGTGGCTCCTTACCCGATCGTTTTCATCAAGGCGAACACGAGTGTTACCGGGCACAATACGAAGATTCTCCTTCCCGCCGCAGGACCGGATCAGGTGGATTATGAAGGAGAACTCGCCGTTATCATCGGGAAGGGAGGGAAGAATATCAAGACAACGGAAGCAATGAGTCATGTCCTCGGCTACACTTGCGCAAATGATGTAAGCGCCCGGGACTGGCAATTTGAAAAACAGCAAGGGCAGTGGACCAGGGGAAAAGGGTTTGACACTTTTTGCCCCTTAGGTCCCTGCCTTGTCACGAGGGATGAGATTCCGGACCCCAACGGCCTCGGCATCTGGACGATGATCAACGATCTGGTCGTACAAGATGCGAGCACTGCGGGCTTGCTTTATGACATCGCAACCAATGTCAGCGATTTGAGTCAATCCCTGACATTGCTGCCGGGAACGGTGATTCTGACTGGAACTCCGGAAGGTGTCGGCTTTACAAGGCAGCCCCCTCTCTTCCTCAGGGAGGGAGATCGTGTGACCGTCACCATCGCCGGTATCGGAACCCTGGTAAATTTGGTACAGAAAGAGCTACATTAATAGATGTTCATAAATGTTGAATTTCCCCGAGATGTGTGATAGGGCGCTGCCCGTAATAAGGAATATGCAAACGGCATATTCGTGATCGTACTAATTAATGTAAATCGTAGAGAATTGGGAGGATACATTCAATCCATGGAAAGCAAGAACCGCAAAACCTTCTTCATGTTTCTTCTGGCCTGCCTGATCGGCTTTTTTATCGTCTCCGTTGTGGAAGTGCTCCGCTCTTCCTTCCTCGTACCGACGGGGACGGATGTGCAAACGGCATCGGCGGTGGCGCCGGGAGACAACGCCAGAGCGCCCGGATCATTTGCGGATCTTGCCGAGAAGGTCAAACCGTCTGTCGTCAACATCGGCACCACAAAAGTAGTTAGAAGAGGCATGCGTTCTCCTTTCGGAGGGGGTGCCCCTTTTGATCGTTATTTCGGCGACGAATTCTTTGACCGGTTCTTTGGAGACACCCCGCGGCGGGAGTTCAAACAGCAAAGTCTCGGGTCCGGTTTCATCATCAGTTCCGACGGTTACATCTTCACAAATAATCATGTCGTGGAACATGCGGATAAAATTATCGTTAAATTGTCCGACGGCAGAGAGTATGAAGCGAAAATCATCGGCAAAGACGCCAAAACGGATATCGCCCTCATCAAGATCAAGCCCAGTGAAAGCCTGCCCGTTGCGGAAATAGGCGATTCCGATAAACTCCGCGTCGGGGATTGGGTGCTCGCAATCGGCAATCCTTTTGGTCTGGAGCAGACAGTGACGGCGGGCATTGTCAGCGCCAAAGGCCGGGTCATCGGTGCCGGTCCGTATGACAATTTTATACAGACCGACGCCTCCATCAACCCCGGTAACAGTGGCGGCCCCCTTTTCAACATGGAAGGAAAGGTGGTCGGCATCAACACTGCTATCGTTGCCCAGGGGCAGGGTATCGGTTTTGCCATTCCCGTCAGCATGGCAAAAAACATCCTCCCCGATTTGAAATCCAAGGGTAAGGTCTCACGAGGCTGGATGGGTGTTTCCGTTCAGGATATTACGGAAGACATGGCCAGATCGCTCCAGTTGAAGGAACGCCAAGGCGCCATTATCTCGGAAGTATTCAAAGGAGATCCGGCGGAACGAGCCGGAATCAGAGCCGGCGACGTGGTTACGGAAATCAACGGCAGGAAGATCAAAGACACCCACGATTTGCTCCTCTCCATCGCCTCATTCCATGTGGGAGACAAGGTAAGTATCAAGGTTATCCGTGACGGCAGGGAAAGGACCTTCCAGGTGATGGTTACGGAGCGAAAGGACCAACCCGAAGTGGCCACCGCCAAGGGCGGCTCCTATGAGCAATTTGGTCTCGCCGTAGAGGACGTTACACCGGAAATCGCCCGTTATTTAGGAATTCCCAAAAACACGGGGATAATTGTCGTCCGGGTGCAAAACGGCAGTCCCGCCGACGAGGTGGGGATTCAGCCGCAAGACATTATTCTTCAGGTAAACAAGGTAAGGATTGCTTCCGTCAAAGAGTTTGTCCGCGAGGTCAACAAGAAGGCCAACAAAGGGAACATCATGCTCCTCATCAAAAGAGGACAGGCGACCTTTTTTGTGGCCCTGCGTAAATAGGGCAAACTCGCAGCAAGTCACCATCGCCTGCCCACGGCTTTCGCCCGGGGGCAGGAATAACGAAAACAGCCTTTTGCTACTTTTGTAAAACCGCCTTACCCCTTCCTCGACTTTTATGAATAAGAATGAAAAGTGGACCGCTAATTGGCTTATCGCCGCCTACCACGCCCTGAATGAACACTTCGGAAATCTCCACTGGTGGCCGGGAGATTCACCTCTCGAAGTGATCGTCGGGGCCATCCTGACCCAGAATACGGCCTGGCAAAACGTGGAAAAGGCCATCGCCAACCTGAAAACGGCGCACCTCCTTTCCGTGGAGGCGCTCCTCGCCATCCCGGAGTCATCCCTTGCCGCATTGATCCGGCCTTCAGGATACTACAATATCAAGGCCCGGCGGCTGAAGTCCTTCTTCGCCTTGCTTCAGGATTGTTTTCACGGCAACTTGGAGGTCATGCTGGGAGAGGAATCCCGAACCCTGCGCGAGAAACTGCTGGAAGTGAAGGGTATTGGCGAAGAAACAGCGGACAGTGTGCTCCTCTACGCTGGCGGGAAACCGGTCTTCGTAGTGGACGCCTACACCCGCAGGATACTGATGCGGCACGGAATTAGCAG
Source organism: Syntrophus aciditrophicus (assembly GCA_020718905.1). GTDB lineage: Bacteria > Desulfobacterota > Syntrophia > Syntrophales > UBA8958 > UBA8958. The sequence goes on from DYRD01000009.1 coordinate 12,205, forward strand.
GGATAGGCTTACTTACGGTGAAATCCAGCGTCTCTTCATGGAGCATCTTCCCCTGGACGCTCCCCTCTATAATCAATACCACGCCCTCCTCGTCAATACGGGCAAGCACTACTGTCGGAAGCAACCCCGGTGCGAGGTTTGTCCCCTGAATCAGCTCGAATAGCTGCAACTATCTGAATCTTATCGGTAATAACTATTTGTTTCACTTCCCGTCCGGTCAGGGCCCCTTCCCTCGGCCCCGGCGTTTTCCCTATGCCAGCATCCCTCCGTCCACGGGGATGCATGCCCCCGTCGTATAGGATGCGGCGTCGGAAACTAGGTAAAGGACCAGTCCTGCCATCTCTTCCGGCTGGGCCGCCCGGTTCAGGGGGATCATGGGGAGGATGATTTTCATGATCTCGGGGCTCTGGATCATAAGAGAGGAAAATTTCGTGTCCGTCAATCCGGGGAGAACGGCGTTGACCCGGATGTGGAAAGGAGCCAGCTCCTTGGCAAAAGACTGGGTCATAGAGATGATACCCGCCTTGGTTATGGAATAGATCCCCTGGAAGGGCGCCGGCCGGACGCCATTAACAGAGGCGACATTCACGATGACCCCGCCGCCGTGCTCCTTCATGATTTTCGCCCCCGCCTGGCTCATGAAGAAATATCCCTTCAGGTTGACGTCCACCGTCTTGTCCCAGGCCTGCTCGTCGGCACTGAGGACATCTCCGAAGAAAGGGTTGGTCCCCGCATTGTTCACCAGGATGTCCAGTTTGCCGTATTCGCTCCGGACCTGAGCGAACAGTTGACCGATCTGGTCCATTTCTCCCAAGTGACAGGCAATAGCCGCGGCGTTCCCTCCCCCGGCCACAATCTCTTCCGTGACCCGCTTCAGGCCTTCTGCCCACCTCGCCGTCAGGATCACTCTGGCTCCCTGCTCGGCAAGCATTTTAGCAATCGCCTCCCCGATACCACGACTGGCCCCGGTTACCAAGGCGGTGCGCCCCGCCAGAGAAAATATATCCTTTTTCATCCTGCTTCCTCCTTTTTCATATTTCTCCCGTCTTCATGACCTAGTGCGCCTTTTTTTCCAGAACATGGACGGCAAAGATCAGCATCCCGAATCGCTTGTCTTGCGTCTGTCCATGATAGAAACGATAATATATCTGCTGGGCGATCACGGCAAGGCGAAATAACCCGAAGGCATAGTAAAAATCCATGCTCCCTTCCGACAGCCCCATCCTTTTGCAGTAAAGACCGCTGACTTCTTTCCTCGTCATCATCCCGTCCAGATGGGTGGGAACCAGGCGGATCGCCTGCATCTCCTCTGGATCATCACCGTTGATCCAATATGCGAGGGCTCCCCCGAGGTCCATGAGGGGATCACCGATGGTGGCCATCTCCCAGTCGAGGACACCGATGATACGCAGGGGATCTTCCGGAGCCAGGACGACGTTGTCAAAGCGGTAATCATTGTGAATCACGGCGGGCGCCGGTGATGCTGCCGGCATCCGTTCATGAAGCCAGGCCATGACCGCTTCATAATCCGGGGCATCGGGCGTGCGGGCTCCCCGATAGCGGTCCGACCAACCCTCCACCTGTCTCCGGACATATCCCTCCGGCTTCCCCAGTTCCATCAATGCGGTGTGCCTATAATCGACGCAATGAAGCTCGACGAATACTTCGATCAGCCGTTCGCAAAGGATACGGGCCTCATCTTTGGACAGGGTCATGCCTGGGGGCAGTTCCTTACGCGGAATGATCCCTTTCAGCCGCTCCATAACGTAGAACGGACAGCCCATGACCGATTCATCCTCCGTATAGGCGAAGGCCTCCGGGCAGTAGGGAAAATGCGGCCGCAACGCCTTCAGCACCCGAAATTCCCGTCCCATGTCATGAGCCGTGCGGAACTTCCGGCCGAATGGCGGTCGTCTCAGGACGAATTCACGATCCCCGGCGGAGATTAAACAGGTAAGATTCGAATGCCCGCTCGGAAACTGGGCGATGGTAAGCGGCCCGTTCAATCCAGGAACTGCGTCTTGAAAATATTTCGCTATTCGGGTGAGATCCAGTTCTTCCCCCGCCCGAACAGGTGTTGCATCATCAATCAGCTTCATTGCTTACCTCATATTACGGCCTATAGGACCCGTTCATTACTTACGGGCCCCCAAGTCTGCCGGTTTGCTTATCTGCTTCATGATTCTCTTGGCCACCGACATCTTGTGGACTTCGTCGGCGCCGTCATAAATACGCGCCGCCCGCTCATGGCGATAGAAAAAGGCAATGGTCGTGTCATCCGTCATGCCCAGGCCACCGTGTACCTGGAGGGCCCGGTCGATTACTTTCTGGAGGACATCGGCTACATAAAACTTGATGAGGGAAATATCGTCTCTTGCCTCTTTGGCGCCGAGGGTCTCGATCTTCCAGGCCACATGGAGGGTCATCAGCCGGGCCGCCCGGATCTCCGCTGCCGACTCGGCAACCCAGGACTGAATAATCTGCCTCGTAGCGAGGGTCTTGCCGCCCATCCCAATGACCCGCTGCGCCGCCCGTCGGCACATCAATGCGAGGGCCCGCTGGCAGATGCCGATCCAGCGCATGCAGTGATGAATCCGGCCCGGCCCCAGTCTTTCCTGGGCGATGACAAACCCCCATCCTTCGGGCCCCAAAAGATTCTCCTGCGGAACCCGGCAGGATTGATAAAGGATCTCGCCATGGCTGAAGTAATCGCTGCCGGCGTGACCCATTACGGAGATGTTGCGGACCAGGTTAAAACCGGGGGTATCCGTCGGCACAATGATCATGCTTGCCCGCAGGTGCGGCGCCTCTGCGGGATTGGTCACGGCCATGACAATGGCGAATTCCGACCCGTCTGCGGCGGTGGTGTGCCATTTCTGGCCATTGATCACATAATCCCCGCCGTCCCTGATGGCCGTCGTATCCATCATTACGGGGTTTGAGCCCGGCATGTCCACCTCGGTCATGGAAAAACAGCTCCGGATCTTTCCCTCCACAAGTGGCGCCAGGTATTTCTCCTTCTGGGCCGCCGTCCCGTATTTGTGGAGGATCTCGATATTACCCGCATCGGGGGCCTGACACCCGAAGACGTAATGCCCCAGCGGGCTACGGCCCAACACTTCCGAGACGAGGCCGTGCTCCATAAGATCAAGCCCCATGCCGCCAAATTCCTGGGGATGGTTCGGGGCCCAAAGTTCCATCTCCTTGACCATGCGGCGTTTTTCCGCCAATTCCGGCAACAGGTCCCGAAACTCCTTCCTTAAAAACTCCGGTTCCAGGGGGATCAATTCCTTCTCGACAAATTCCTCCATCATCCCGATGATGACCTGCATCTTTTCAGAGATGGCAAAATCCATAATTTCTCCCTCTTTCCTTTACCGGTACGTGACCAGCGCGGAATCTTTCGCCAGGTCCAGATGGGCCCGGTTATTAAAAGACGTCAGACTGAGCTGCTTCGCGTTATAAACGCAGGATGTAACGGAGGTGTTGACAATATGCCACACGACCCGGAGGGTTCCCTCGTCGGAGATCCCCGTGGCCATCTGGAAAACCGCCGCAATAGGCCCACCGGACGTAAAGACCAGGACCGTTTTCCCCCCGTCGTTCTCCGCCCTGACCTTGCTCATTCCCCTCGCCACCCTTTCCCGGAAATCCCGCCAGGAGGTGACTCCGGGAATATCCTTATCGACCGTGAGCCAGCGCATGATCACCTTCTCAAAGATCCGCTGAAAGGCCTTTTTGTCCGTATAGAAACGGGCCATATCTCCTGCCGGGCCCGGCTCGTCCTTGGCTATGTCTCTGACCAGGGCCTTTAGTATCATCCCCTTGGAATCATATTCGTTGAATTCCGGCATGATTTTCAGGATCGGAACCTCCCGCCCCGCCTCGCGATAACAGGATAGCACCTTTTCGGCCGTGTCGATCTGCCGCGTCATCTCCCCCGTATAGACGGCGTCAAAACTCCGGCCGATCTTCAGCAAATATCCCGCCAGCAGTTCCGACTGGACATACCCCCGGTCAGACAGATGGTCGTAATGATCCGTTCCAAAGCTCGCCTGGCCGTGGCGGATCAGATAGATGCTGCTCATGCCGTCCGCCCCTCGTCCCGTGCGCTTTCCCGCTTCAGCCAGGCCTGGTAGTCCACCATCTTCGTCAGGGCCTTGACCGCCCGCTCCGGGGTGAGAAATGCTACCCCTTGTAAGGGCTTCCCGGCACATCCGTAACGGTCTTCGTATTTTCATCTTCAAGAAGAATGACCCCCAGGATAGGTTTCCCATATTTTTCCATGAGTTTGGCACTTTTTTCATAAAATGCCGTTTCTCCCGCCGCTTCCCTCTCCTGGCCCAGCGTCAGGAATTCCTTGGGAAAGTTCGGGTCCGCCGTTGCTACGGCCTTGACCATGTTACTGACAAAATAGGCTCTTCCCACAGCCCCAAGGTGGATGACGGCATCGCACTGATCCCACTTGACGAGGGTCTCCAGAACCCTCAGCGACAAAGCGGAATCGAACTGTCCAACCAGATCCACGGGATTGGAACGACTCCAGTAGGGCGGCAGGATCTTATCGATTTCCGCCATGACGTCGTCGGTCAGGTGGGGTACTTCGAGACCCGATTCGACACAGAGGTCGGTGGCCACCACCCCCCAGCCACCGCCCAGGGTCAACATGGCCACCCGTTTCCCTTGCGGTAGGGGTAGGGAAGAAAACGCCGCCGACAGATCAAGGAGGTCCATGGGCTGCTCCGCAATGACCACGCCTGTCTGGCGGCAGGCGGCATTGAAGATTTTGATATTGGAGGCCATGGCCCCGGTGTGGCTTGCGGCGGCGCGGTTACCCGCCGCGGTGCGTCCGCCCTTGAGGACAATGACGGGCTTCTTCTTCGCCACCCGCCGGGCGGCGTTAAAAAATCGCCTCCCATCTTTGATGCTTTCTATATAGAGGACCACCGTCTTTGTCAGGTCATCCGTTTCAAAGCTGTACATATAATCCTCAATCGTAATCATCGCCTCGTTTCCCGATCCCGAGAAGGCACGGATACCGATTCCTTCCCGCTCGGCAAAGGCCAGGAGCTGGGTGCCCAGATTACCCGATTGGGCCACCAATCCGATCGAACCGGCCCGAGGCCAGACAGGGGTACCCGTACAGTAGAGTTTTCGATGGGGATTGATGATCCCCATGGTATTCGGTCCCAGAATCACGATCCCCGCCGCCGCGGCTGCTTTGACCAGTCCCCTTTCCAATTCCCGTCCTTCTTCCCCCAATTCACTGAATCCCGAGGAAATGAGCAGCACATACTTAATCCCCTTGGCCTTGAACTTGGGGATGAGCTCCCGGACCTGGGCCGCAGGCAGGGTAACGACACCGAGGTCAACTTTTCCCGGAATAGCGGCAATGGAGGGATATACCTTCCGCCCGGCGATATCCTGGCCTTTGGCGTTGACCAGATAAATCTCCCCTTCATATCCCCCCGTCACCAGATCGGTCAGGAGCAGATGACCCCATTTACCGGGCTGACCGGAGGCACCGATGAAGGCAACGGCATGAGGGTGAAATATCCGGGCAATATGCTCCGTCTTCACGGGCGGCCGTCCCGCTGCTGCCGCCGGCCGTTCGCCCAGGACAATCAGGGCGTCGACGGCGCAAACCGACCCGTCGGGTCTGATCAGGAGGGGATTGATATCCACTTCGGTGATCTCGGGCTGTTCCATACCGAGGCGGGAGAGGCCGGTGATCGTTTGGATAAGCTGCTGCCGCCGGGCCCTTTCCTCACCGCGGAAAGGACCCAACAGCGCCCGGGACCGCAATTCATCGAGCATCATCCCCGCCTGCCCATCGCTTATGGGGGCTACTCGGAACATGGCATCGCCAAGGGCCTCCGTAAATATTCCCCCTAACCCGAACATGACGACGGGACCAAACAGGGGATCACAGAACAAACCGGCGACAAACTCCCTTTTTCCTGCAACCATGGGTTGGACGAGAAAGCCTGCGAGATCCTCACCAGCGCCCTTCACAATGATTACGGCCGCTGCCAGCACCTGCTCATGGTCTTGCAGATTCAGGTGAACCAGTCCTTTTTCCGTTTTATGAGTCAGACGCGCTCCCAGCCCCTTGAGGACAACTGGGTAGCCTATCCTTTCCGCCGCCGCCACGGCGGCGTCTACGGAGAACACCGCTGCTTCCTCCACCACGGGAACGCCATACTCCTTTAATATGTTCTTGGATTCCGCCTCGGTGAGGGTATTTCTTCCTGCGGCCCTTGCTTTTTTGATAACATCATAATTGTTCATTACTACTCTCCTTGATGACTTTTAGCGATCGTCCCGCCTCTCAAGGACGCGATATTATATAAGGCTTTTGGGGCCTTGCATACCGGACCAAGTGTTTATCACACGTCGTCCGCAACTGCAAATAGCATCTACTTTATCCTGATATTTATTGACTTTTCCTGTTGATGAGGCTACGGTTCCTCAAGTATTGCATTGCATTCACGGTTATGTTGTTTTTTCTGCTCCGCCTGAATCCGATGCCCATTCTTAACTCTCTTTAATTTATGAAAGGAGGATTTAGCGATGCTTGATGCCTTAAGGAAGGCGGTGCTGTTCGGCGCCGGACTGGCCGTCATGACGACGGAAAAGATGAAGGATTTTGCCGACGAGTTGGTCAAGCGAGGGGAGATGTCTGAGAAAGAGGCCAGAGAAGCTCTGAAGGAGTGGATAGAGAAGTCCAAGAAGGCCCGCAAGGATATGGAAGCAAAGACGGAATCGGTAGTTAACTCGGTAGTTAACAATGTCCTGAACCGGATGAACATCCCGTCGCGCTCGGAACTCGACGAACTCAAGGAACGCCTGGCCAAGCTGGAGCAGGCCAAGAAAAGCAAAGAAACGGCCTAACCCCAACTATGCGTCTTCGCAGACTTGGCAGCATCGCCCGGACCTACCGGAACATCAGCCGTTACCGTCAAATACTGACGGTCTTGTTCAGATATGGTTTTGACGGGATTATTGATCGCCTGAATCTGGGCCGTTACATCGAGATGGGGGGGGGCCTCGTTTCCAGAAAACAACGGGAAGAGGTAGAGTCTCTCAATAATTACGAACGGTTGCGCATGACCTGCGAGGAACTTGGCCCTACCTTCGTGAAAATGGGGCAGGTCCTTTCCACCCGCCCGGACCTGATCCCCATCGAGATGGTGGAGGAACTCGCCAAACTTCAGGACGATGTCCAGCCTTTTCCCTTTGCCGAAGCGAGGATAATAATCGAAGCGGAACTAAAGGCCCCCCTGGAGGATATTTTCGCGTCTTTTGACGAGACCCCCCTCGCCGCAGCCTCCATCGCCCAGGTACACCGGGCCCGCCTGACTACGGGAGAAGACGTCGCCGTAAAGATTCAGCGTCCGGGGATCCCGAAGACCATCAGCGAGGATCTGGGGATCCTTTTTCAGTTGGCCGCCATGCTGGAACATTACATCGAGGAGCTTCGTCTCTACCGCCCTACCCGGATTGTGGAGGAGTTCGCCCGGACAATCCGCAAGGAGATCAACTTTAACCTTGAGGCTTCTCACACCGAACGATTTGCCCGGCAGTTTCGTGGCAATCCCGCCATTTACGTTCCCAAGGTCTTCCATCATGCCTCGACGGAGAGGCTGCTGACGATGGAGTATATCGACGGGATCAAGATCAACGACATTGCCCTCCTGGAAGAGAGGGGCTATGATCGGAACCTGCTGGCCGCGCGGGGGACGGATCTCATCCTGGAACAGGTCTTCATTCACGGGTTCTTTCATGCCGATCCCCATCCCGGCAATATGCTCGTTCTCCCCGGCAATGTGATCTGCATCCTCGACTTCGGCATGATGGGCCACATCGATGCCCGGGATCGTGAACATTTTACCGAGGTTATCATGGGGTATGTCTATCGGGACATACCCAAGCTCACCGACGCCGTGCTGCAAATCGTCGAATATCATGACGAGCTGGAACGGCGGGCCCTGGAGCGGGATATTACGACCTTCGCCGATCTCCATCTTTACAAGCCCCTCAAGGATGTCCGCGTCGGAGATATCCTCGAAGATCTTCTTGAGCTCATCTCCCGCCATCAACTTCGCTTGCCGCCGGACATCTTCTTCATGATCAAGGCGATGATTCAGGTGGAAAGCATCGGCCTCCAGCTGGACCCGGGCTTCGACATTACCGCCAAGGTCCGCCCCTTCATCAAGCGTCTCATCACGAAGCGCCTGCAGCCCAAGCAGCTCCTCCTGCAGGCCTTCGATTCCACTACCACCCTGCTGGGCCATCTCCGTGATCTCCCGGAGGATCTGCTCCTTACCCTCCGGCAGTTCCAGCAGGGCAAGCTGAGCATGGCCTTCGAACACAAGGGGCTGGAACATATCATCTTTGAACTCAACCGCGCCTCCAATCGCCTCGCCTTCGCCCTGATTATCGCCGCGATTGTCATCGGCTCTTCCTTCATCCTTGCCGCCGAGATCGGCCCGTCTTTTTTCGGCTTGTCCATCATCGGCCTCATCGGTTTCTCCGTCGCCGGCGTCCTGGGCCTGGCCCTCCTCATCTTTATTATCCGTTCCGGAATATTGTAGGTTAGATTATGCCCGAACTTCCAGAAGTGGAAACCCTATGTCGCCAGCTCAGGCAGGTCATCCTGGGAAATCAGATTCGAGACGTCACGATCTACGACGCCAAGATCGCCTATTTTCCGGAAATGATCGACAGAACCATTAAAGACGTCCGGCGCCGGGGGAAAGGACTGGAAATTGATCTGGGCGGCCCTGTTGTCCACCTGCACCTGCGCATGTCCGGGCGGCTCTTCTGGCAGCAGGATCACGTCCTGCCCCCGCCGCCCCACACCCGCTACAGCATCGAATTTGCCCCAGGCCGGATGTTATGCATTGATCCCCGCCGTTTTGCCACCCTGGACCTCCGAGATGGCTACGAAGCGGAGAAAACTTTCGTGCCTGATCTTCTTGCCGGGATAGATCTCGACGCCGTCTGTCTCCAGGCTAAGGGACGGCGCCTGCCCATCAAGGCCTTGCTCCTTGATCAGCGGGTCATGCCGGGAATGGGAAACATCTATGCCTGTGAAATTCTTTTTGAATCATCCATAAACCCGTGGCGGCCCACCGGCGACGTAACCCCGGCAGAATGGCGGAAGATTGTTACGGCAACCGCGGATATCCTTAAAACCGCCGTTACCTGCCGCGGTACGAGCATCTCCGACTGGCGGGATCTCTTCAGCGCAAAGGGGGAATACCAGCACCAGCTGAAGGTCTATGGCCAGGAGGGGAAGACCTGCCCGCGCTGTCACGGTCAAATCGAACGCCGAAAACTCAGCGGCCGGGGGACCTACTACTGCCCGTCCTGTCAGAAGTAAGGAAAATACATTGAATCATCCGTACTTAAAATATCTTGCATCCTTGCTACTTTTTTTGGAACCGTCAATAAAACACGGATCTGTTTTCGGCCTGACGAGGAAAACATCTTCCTCGCTTATCTCAATGTTTTTAATATGCTTATTTTTATTTATACCTGTCTCGGCACCAGCGGGGGTCCTGGAAATCCGGGTCGGCAAAGATACCCTCCAATCCTTCATCGCAGCGGCCTTCCCCCTGACCATTCAGCAGGAGATCGTCATCCTCGGCGCGGTCAAAGTGCCGGTGGCGGTAACCCTGTCCAATCCCGGAAAATTGCAGTTTGATAAAGGGGAAGACCCCAAATACCCGGCCCTGGCACTCGCCATGGACTTCGACGTGACGAGCAGCTCCGGACTTATCCAGCAGGTCCGCGGCCGGGTGAACGGCAGCATCAGGGTCTCTCTCTCCCCGGACCAGGCAGACCTCCTCCTTGCTTTCCAGGGAATCGCACTGGACATCTCTCCCTTGCTGAAGCTCTTCATCGCACCCTTATCCAAGCCCGTCAAGGTTCCCCTCCCGAAGACCATTCCCATCAAGATCCAGGACAATACCGTTTACGGACGGTTCCAGGACCTCTCCTTGGCCGTCGACGGCGAGGTCCTGATTGTGAAGGGACAAATCAATTTCGCGAAGCAGCCCGAGCAATGAAGCTCTCATGACGGCAAGGGAGGCGGCTTTTTTCGCAACCAGCGCCACGCCGCCATCAGCAAATCCGGATGGCGAAGACCTACTTTGGTCCGTATCCAGGGTTTTCTCACTGCCGCCGCCTGGAGCAGGTCATCGAAAGCCCCGAAGTTAAGGCCCCGCATCTTCTTGATAATCAAAGTTTCCAGGGCTATTTTCTCTTTCATCAGGGACAGCAGGCTGTCTTGATATGCGGCAACGCATTGTTTTCCCTTCGTTATTGCCTCCACTGCCAAGGCGGCGCTGATACAGGCCAGATCAATCCCGCCGCCGTGGAGAGGCGAGGTAAGACCCGCGGCATCCCCGACGAGGATAATATTTTCATGGACCAGCTCGGAAAGGACGCCGGCGGGAATCAGGCCACCCCCCTTTTTGAGAACGGTGGCCTCCCCCAGGAATTCTCGCTCCATAACTTCATGAAGTAAGCCCTTTATATCCAAAGTGAATGCCCTGCCGGCGCCGCCTGTATAAACCACCCCGACATTCGCCGTCTCCTCGTCCCGCGGGAAGATCCAGTAATAACCGAGGAGATATTCCGATTTGATATGAGAGATAAACCCGACCTTGATCGTCCGCGGCAGGTGCGAAAAATCACCCGCCAGGACATATTGATAGGCGAGGAGACATTCCCGCCGATATTCCCGGGAAAAGCCATATGCCCGGGACGTCACGGACGGCGCGCCGCTCGCATCGAGGACCAAATCGTAATTGGTTTTTAATTCCGAAAGGTTATGGGGGGTGATTTTTTCTCCCCGGCGGATAACAACGCCGAGCTTAGCCGCCTCTGTCGCCAGCTGCCGCTGCCAGGCACGGCGGTCCATCATCCAGAGATTGCGGTAATCACCGATGGCCAGCCGATGAACGCCCTGGGCCGCAAACAAAATTGTCTCCACTTTATATGACAGACCGGCCGCGGGTTTTTCCAGAAGCCCCAGGGAATCGAAGATGCATTCGCCGCAGACGATATGAGCGCCGATTTCTCCCTCCTCGCACAAGACGACTTCCATACCCTGCCGGGCGGCAGCGATCGCTCCGGATAAGCCTCCCGGCCCACCACCGATAATTGCCAGACGAAGGCTCATGATCCGTTGACCTTTTGTTTTGCCTGCTTTTTGAATACCATGCATAACGGTAAGACGATTTTTAATAATATGAGATAAGCAATCATGCAACTTTTTTGTTGATAATCCTGTTTATAACCGGATCGCGGTCCCTTCCCCGGCTCGGGGTGATCCTCGTACGTTATGCCCTGGAGAGTTTGCTCTTTCCCGTGGTCCGTCGGGAGCTCGGCATTATCTGGTCCTAATCTGGCCGGGTTGCGCGCCGGACGTTTTGGCGGCGCCTTCAACGCGGCGGGGACGCCGGTAATTATCTATGTTTCTCTGCCACCATGGTGCCAAGAACTAATCAAAGTCACGCTCCCGGGGTGCTATTTCGCCTCCGGCCTCATGGTTGTTGCGGCCCCGGCCCCGCTGACGTTGGGAATATATGCGGGTCACTTCTTTTTCGGCAAGATCCGGGAAGAAACATACCGGCGGGTAGGTCTGATCCTGTTCCTGGGCCTCGGCATGTTGTACCTGTTGGAACGCCGGCTGAAAATCCCGGTGCTATTTCCTTTTCATGTGGATATGACGCTCCGGATGTGATATAGACGCTTCATTCCTCGTTAAATCATTATTTTGTTATCCTAAATCCTTTGAGGCGGAACTATGGAAATCAAGATGCCCATCAAATTTCACGGCAACTATGTGCTGTCGATCCGCAGCGGCGACCAGGAAGACCGGGAACGCTGCCAGAAACTGACGATCCGCCAGCTTGCCCCGGAAGAACAGCAGCAGGCCTACAAGCATCTGTCACCCGGAGAGACGCCCACTCACCAGATCACCTTTTACGATTTCGGCTGCAAGCGGATCATCGAGGGAATCATCAAGGAGAATGCCGCCGACAAAGCATCCTTCCTGGTCAAGGAAAAGGAATACACCTTTTCACCCTTTGTGCCCCGAGGTTGAAGCGATATATTCATGCAGGCATACAGAATTAACAAACTCGTCATTGTCGCCGATATCAAAGAAGAGGCCTGTGACTTTTATCGGCGGGAAATTGGCGGCGACCTGCCCGATGCACCAAATATGATTGAAGAACTTCCCTATTTAATGGAAGTATGCTGCGATGACGGAACGGTCAAAACAATCAAAGCGCGCATCAACGAGGAGCTGGACGCCCGCAATACCTGGCTGAACATGGGTGTCCCCTGCGATCTCCACTGGCCATTTGTCATCGGCACCCTGCCCTGAGATTTCTCGCCGCTCCGCTCCTCCCAATGACAAAAACTAAAGCTCTCCCTTTCAGGTTTTCTCTACCCGGCGAACTTCCGCGACAAGGCGCTGCACTCTTTGGAAATCTTTGTGGAAACGGACGGGCATGCCTTGCGGATCCAAGGCATTGGTCCGGGTGCAACTGTCTACCCCCGCGGGGCGCACCCGGGCAAGCGCGGCAAAGGCATTCTCCGGGGACAAACCGCCGGCCAGGATTACCGGCAGCGGGCTGATCTCGACCAGCCAGGCGGCCACATCCCAGTCGCAAGTTTCCCCCGTAATGCCCACAAAACCGTCCACAGGCTGTTCGGTTTCCTTACCGACCCCGTCTTGAATCCCCAGCACCGTATCGGTCATGAAAAAATCGCTGACCGGGCCGAAGGCGGCGACCAGGGCGGCAATACCATTGCGGATGGCATGAGGGGAAATCATCGCCGACGCCGTTGCCGTCCGGGGCAGCGGCAGGGAGCGCATAATTTGTATCCCCGGATAACGATTTCTGATATTTTGCTGCAAGATCAGGCAATTTCGAATATGTTCGTGTATTTCCGCGTGGTTGCCGCCGGATACGGGCATGTACTCGCAAAAATGGATAATGTCGGGCTCGTAGTAGTCCAAAACCCGGAACACTTCCTCCTCGGCGCTGAATAGCGGGATCAGGCTGCTTTTTGCCGGCGTCCCCGCTGTTAAGCGGACCACCTCCCGGATGGCCGGGTCGCACCAGTTTTCCCGATCCAGGATAACGCTGCCGATGTGATCGACGCCCAAGTCGATTAATCTTTCCGCTTCCCCCGGGCCCTGGACTTCATAAATCTGAACGATTATTTTCTCCATGTCTTCCTCTTGGGAGTTGATGTGTTGCTGCTTCATTATGCTTGCGGGACTTGTAAAAAGTCAACTTCCGTCCTTACCTTCATTTCTTGACAAGGATAGCGCCTGTGTGTTACCGGTTTACGCAATTTGAGGAATGAAATAAAATGCTTATCCCGTTCCCATCCCTGCCGTCGCTGAAGGGCCGCTGCCCCTTTCGTCTCGGTACAACCTCCTATATCCTGCCCGATGCCATTGTCCCCAATGTCCGGTTCACAGGACCTTTTGTTGACGAACTGGAACTGGTCCTGTTTGAAAGTCGCTTTGCGGACAACTTGCCAACCCCCAAGGTAATCGAAGAGTTGCATGGCTTGGCCCGGGAATATGACCTGTCCTACAACGTGCATTTGCCGACAGACGTATTTTTAGGTCATCCCGACGCGGGAATGCGGCGGCAGGCCTGCGATACGATCCTCCGCTTTTACGGGCGCACCCTGCCCCTCCGTCCCACTTTATACGTCCTTCACCCGCCGGAAGATACCAGGCATGTTCATACCTCGGTTTGGCAAGACAATCTCCGCTCTTCCCTTGCATATCTCCTGGAACGGGGCATGGAGCGCAATCTGCTCGGCATCGAAAACATCGCTTATCCTTTCCTGTGGATTTATCCGCTGATCAGAGAGTTAAACCTGCGCATATGCCTTGATGTCGGCCATCTCCTCGTACAGCAGGAAGAGTTGAGAACATATATAGAGGCATATGGCGAGGAGATCGCCATGCTCCACCTCCACGGTGCGGCAGGGAAGAAGGATCATCGCTCCCTGCAGGAGATACCGTCCCACGACTGGCATATCATATCAAATTTCTTGATTAATTATCGCGGCGGCGTCTCCCTGGAGGTGTTCTCCCGGGAAGATTTAACCACCTCCCTGGAGAGAATGTCCGCCTTATTGCCCCTCCCTAAGGATGATCGTATTGATGAATCGGGGCGACCCGCTTTGATCGGGAGCGGAACCGCAGCGGGCAATCCCGTAAGGAGGGCATAATGGCGGAGATGATCGTGATCACCGGGGGAAGCCGTAGCGGCAAAAGCACTTTCGCCCAGCAACTGGCCGAATCTCGCTCCGCAACAAGGATTTATCTTGCCACTTGCCCGATCATCGACGGGGAAATGGCGGACCGGATAGAAAAGCACCGCCGGGACCGGCAAGGCCGTAACTGGCAAACCATTGAAGAAGCAACCGACCTAGCGGGCGCCCTTGCCAAGGGAGTATTGGCAGGCCGCGACCAAGGAAAAGGGGAGATGAGACCGGGAGGAGTGATCCTCGTTGACTGCCTCACCCTTTGGATCAACAATCTCCTCTATCAGGCCGAAAGACGAGGCGCCTCTTTGTCCGAAGCGGACATCGTCGCAGCCTCCCAGGAAGTCCTGCAGACAGCGCGGTCAGGTAAAGGCGCCATTATCTTCGTCAGCAACGAGGTCGGGCTGGGCGTCGTTCCCGATCATTTCTCCGGACGGCTTTTCCGTGATCTGGCCGGACGCTGCAACCAGGTCTTTGCCAAGGAGGCCGACGCCGTGGTTTTCATGGTCAGCGGCATCCCCATGTGGATCAAAGGAAAGGAATTTAGCTAAAGACATGAGATTACTTGCAACGATCATGCCGTAGTCCCCCCGTGCCGATGGGGAAGCGCGATCTGCAGCCCATTTTAAATGAAATCTTTCCTTGCCGTCATCCAGTTCCTGACGATTATCCCCGTGCCGGGAGGTCAAACCATCAGGGATACGGATATCGAGAGTTGCGTCCCTTTCTTCCCCGTGGTGGGCCTGTTGATCGGCTGCCTGATTGCCCTGTGCGACCATTGCATTTCCGGTCTTTTCCCGTCCCTCCCCGCTGCCGTACTGACGGTCCTGGCGCTCCTGATCATTACCGGCGGCCTCCACATGGACGGCCTTGCCGACACCGCCGACGGCGTCTTCAGCGTCCGGGCCCGGGAGAGGATGCTGGCGATCATGCGGGACAGCCGCATCGGCGCCATGGGGGTCCTGGCCATGGTCTTCATCATCGCCCTGAAAATCGCCGCCCTGGTCCCCCTGCCCCTCCCGCAACGCCTGGCCATCCTCGTTTTAATGCCTATCGGCGGCCGTTTCGCCATATTAACTGACAGCCGGTAGGTGGGGATGGGGTTAGGACTTTATGTCTCTTGAATATCAAATTCTTGCCGCCGTCCTTCTTGATCTGAGCTGCGGCGACCCCCGGTGGTTTCCCCATCCGGTGAAATTTATCGGGCGCTTTGCCCTTTTCTGTGAGCCCGTCAGCCGGAAGGCAATCTCCCATACCCGCCTGGCGGGGCTAATCACGGTTATATGTGTATTAGCGGCAACCGCCGGGATTTCCTGGGGTATCGTCCTCGCGGCCGGCTTCCTCCATCCCTTGCTGGGCGACGCCGTCTCTGTCCTGCTTATTTATACCACCCTCGCCGCCCGGGATCTCTCCCGCCATAGCCTTGAGGTTTATGAGAGCCTCCAGGAGGGAGCTCTGCCCGAGGCGCGCCGGCGGGTGGACAGCATTGTGGGGCGGGACACGGATATTCTCGATGAACAAGGTATCGTCCGGGCCACCGTGGAGAGCGTCGCCGAAAACACCGCCGACGGCGTCACGGCCCCCCTGCTGTTCGCCTTCCTGGGCGGCCCGGTCGGGGCGCTCCTTTACAAGGCCGTCAACACCCTCGATTCGACCTTCGGCTACAAAAACGAACGCTACCGGGAGTTCGGCTGGGCCGCCGCCCGCCTGACGGCGATCCTCGTCCCCGCCGCCACCGTTCTTACCGGCTTAAATGCTCGTAATTCCATAAAAATTCTCTTCCGGGACGCCCGCAATCATCCCAGCCCCAATTCGGGCTACCTGGAGGCAGCCATGGCCGGGGCTCTCGGCGTGCAACTCGGAGGCCGGAACTATTACTTCGGCCAGCCTTCGCAACGGCCCACCATGGGAGATCCCCTGCGGCCTCTCGCAAGGCGGGATATTATCAGGGTCAACGCCCTGATGTTCGTGACATATTCCCTCCTGCTGGCAGGATGCCTGGCTCTTCTTCACACCGTAACATGATCCCAAGACAAAACAGAACCGCCGCCGCCAGAACATATGGAAGCCGGAATCGGTGATGATTCTTATTTTATTTGACTATCCCATCTTAATATGTATGATACCGCAAAATAAAAAAAGGTGACGACGATGCATAAAATATTTTCCTTTACCGGGGCCCGGAGGATCGTCTTCGGCAATGGCTCCTTCCAGCAGCTTCCCGAACTGATCCGGGAATTACAGGCCAAACGCCCCCTGATCGTTCTGGACAAACAACTGGCCGCCACGGGCATGAAAGAGCGAGTATCCGCTTTGCTGAAGAAAAGCGGCATGGAGAGTCAGATTTTCGATAAGGTCGAGGCGGAACCGAAAATCTCGCAGGCCGACGATGGGGCGAAACTGGCCCTGAAGGGAAAATGCGACCTCGTGGTCGGCATCGGCGGGGGAAGCGCCATGGACGTGGCCAAGGCCATCGCCGTCCTAGCCGCCAACAAGGGCAAGGCCGTCGATTATCTCGGCCTGAACAAGGTTCCCGGACGGGGGCTCCCCAAGATCATGATCCCGACCACGTCCGGCACGGGCAGCGAGGTCACCTTTACCTCCGTTTTTGTCCGACCCGATCTGAAAAAGAAGGAGGGCATGAACAGCCCCTTCCTTTACCCGGACCTGGCCCTCCTGGACCCGCTCCTGACGGTGAGCCTGCCACCCGGTCCCACGGCGTCCACGGGGATTGACGCCCTCTGTCACGCCATCGAGGCCTATACGTCCATCAACGCCTCACCCCTGAGCGAACTGATCTCCCGGGAGGCGATCGCCATGATCACCGCGAATCTTCGGACCGCCGTTCATAACGGTAGCAATATCGCCGCCCGGGAAAAGATGCTCCTCGGCAGCCTCTATGCCGGTCTGGGGCTGGCCAATGCGGGGGTCACCGCCGTTCATTCCCTTTCTTACCCCCTGGGCGGCAAGTATGGCATCCCCCACGGCCTGGCCAACACGGTCCTCCTGCCCCATGTCATGTCCTTCAACCTCCCCGGAGCCCAGGAAAAGTTCGTGGATATTGCCGAGGCCATGGGGGAAATGGTCGAGGGCGTCTCCCTCCGGGAGGCGGCCTATTTAGCCCTGGAAGCGGTTAACGCCCTGGTGGAAGACTGTGGCATCCAAACCAATCTGGAGGATCTGGGCATCTCGGAAGATGATTTTGAAGAGATGGCCAAAATCGCCCTGACCGTTGCCCGCCCCTTGGCGAATAATCCCCGGCAACTGACCCTGGAAGACGCCGTGGCGATCTATGAGGACGCTTTTTGATTATAACCGGCAAGGTTGTGGCGATGGATGCGGCGCTGCCGAACCGGGCACCGCCTGGACGGGTTCACGATAGCAATTGACTAAACGGTATTAAGGAGGATTACGGAAAATGGCCGGTTTTGAGGTTTTCGGTAAGGAAGAAAGAAAAGAAGTAATGGACGTCATGGAAACAGGCGTCCTGATGCGTTACGGATTCGATGCGGAACGGAAGGGAGTCTTCAAGGTCCGCCAGTTTGAAGAGGAATTTGCCGCCTATTGCGGGTCCGCGTATGCCTTGGGGGTCACCTCCGGCTCAGCGGCCCTCAAGGTCGCCCTGACGGCCCTCGATATCGGCCCGGGCGATGAAGTAATCGTGCCGGCCTTCACCTTCATCGCCACTTACGAGGCGGTCCTCGAGGCCGGAGCCATCCCCGTCATGGCCGACATCGACGATTCCCTGAACCTTGATCCAGATGATATCATTAATAAAATGACCACCTACACCAAGGCGGTCATCCCCGTACACATGTGCGGCGCCCCGGCAAACATCGAAAAGATCGTCGACATCGCCCGTAAATCCAACCTGCTCGTCCTGGAAGACAACGCCCAGGCCGCCGGGGGGGCGTATCATGGTAAAAAGCTCGGTACTTTCGGTACTATGGGCATCTTCAGCCTCGACTACTACAAGACCATCACCTCCGGGGAAGGAGGCATGGTCATCACGGACAGCAAGGAACTCTATGACCGGTCCGACTGGTACCACGACCACGGCCATGACCATAACTTCAAGGTCAGCCGGGCCATGGAAGGGCGGTCCATTCTTGGCTTCAATTATCGGATGAACGAACTTCAGGGCGCCGTCGGTCTGGCCCAGTTCCGGAAACTGGACATGATTATTGCCGCGCAGAAGAAAAACAAGAACGCCATTAAGGACTTATTAAAGGATGTACGGGGACTGCAATTCCGGAACATCTCCGATCCCGCCGGGGATACGGCTACCTTTCTGGGGTTCAACCTCCCCGACGCAGCGTCAACCGAGCGTTTTCAGGCCGCCCTCGCGGCGGAAGGCGTGGACACGGTCTGTTATAAAAGGAACAAGTGGCACTATGTCCCGAACTGGGAACACCTCCTGGCCTGGGCCACGGCGAATTCGAAGAAATTCCCCTTTACCTACCCCGCTTACCGGGGCAAGGTGGACTACGGCATCCACCTGATTCCCAAGGCGGAAGACCTCCTGGGACGGACGCTGTTCATGGCCATCCCGATCCTGATGCCGGAGGAAAGGTTGGAGAAGATCAGCCGGGGGATAAAAAAAGCGGCCCTTCAAATTTGATGAGCTTGTAAAGGGAGTAATTTATGATCGTTGTCACCGGCGGGGCCGGTTTTATCGGCAGTGCCTTTGTCTGGAAACTCAATCAGCAGGGCATCCATAACATTATCATTGTGGACAACCTCGGGATCTCCGAGAAGTGGAAGAATCTCGCAAACTTACGATTTCTTGAATATATCCACAAAGACGATTTTCTCCAGATGATTTCCGCCGACCAGGTGCCGTTTACGGTCCGGGCCGTCATCCACCTGGGGGCATGCTCCGCAACGACGGAACGGGACGCCGATTATCTGTGGCGCAACAATTATCTCTACACCTGTCGGCTGGCCGACTGGGCGATCCGAAACGGGATTCGCTTCCTCTACGCCAGCTCCGCCGCCACTTACGGCGACGGCGCCCGGGGCTTCTCCGACGATGACACCCTCACCCCTACCCTCAAGCCCACCAATATGTACGGCTATTCCAAGCAGGTCTTCGATCTCTGGACCCTGCGCCGGGGAGCGGAAAAGCAGCTCGCCGGGGTCAAGTTTTTCAATGTCTTCGGCCCTAATGAGTATCACAAGGGCGATATGGCCTCCGTTGTTTTCAAGGCCTTTCATCAGATCCGCGCCACCGGCCAGGTCCGTCTCTTCAAATCCCACCGGCCGGAATATGCCGACGGTGGACAACTTCGCGATTTCGTTTACATAAAAGACTGTATCGAGGTGATGTGGTGGCTCCTGGAAAATAAAGACATAAACGGCATCTTCAACGTCGGCACGGGCAAATCCCGGAGCTGGAGCGACCTGATCAACGCCATCTTTGCAGCCATGCAATTGCCCTCCCGGATAGAGTACTTCGACATGCCCGAGGAATTGCGTAATCAGTATCAGTACTTTACCGAGGCAAAAATGGACAAGCTCCAGGCTGCCGGCTGTCCCGTCACCTTCCGCACCCTGGAGGACTCCGTCCGGGACTACGTAACCGGCCACCTGATGCAGGCCGACCCATATCTGTAAAGAGGTTTATTTTCAGATGCAAATCGTTGGTATCATTCCCTCAAGATATGAATCGTCGCGCTTTCCCGGCAAACCCCTGGCGGACCTGGGCGGCAAGCCCATGATCCAGCACGTCTATGAGCGGGTCCTCCAGTCGGGGTTTGTTTCCCTGACGGCGGTGGCAACGGACGACGCAAGGATATTTGCGGCCGTAAAGGCCTTCGGCGGACAGGCCGTCCTGACGGCCGCCGTCCACCCTTCGGGAACGGACCGGATCCACGAGGCCGCCTCGCTGCTCCACCTTGACGATGACGACATCGTCGTGAATATCCAGGGGGATCAGCCGCTCTTCAATCCCATCCAGATCGCAGAGGTCGTGCAACCGCTCCGGGATGATCCGTCCATTCCCATGTCCACGCTCATCTATCGTATCATCCGGGAAGAGGAAATCGGCCACCCCAACGCCGTCAAGACCGTTTATGACGCGTACGGATTCGCCCTCTATTTTTCCCGGGCCACCGTGCCATACGTCCGGGATCGGGATAAGCGGGCCGACTATTACAAGCATCACGGCATCTACGCCTACCGCCGGCATTTTCTGCGGACCTTTGCCGCCCTCCCCGTAGGCAAACTTGAACAATTGGAAGCCCTGGAGCAGCTCCGGTCCTTGGAGTACGGCTATAAAATCAAGGTGATAGAAACGAGCCACGACTCCGTGGAGGTGGACACGCCGGCGGAACTCGCCAGGGTGCGCCGCTTGTTGCGGAACGAACAAAACGCTTAAGATGGTTTGTGGTTTTCTTCTGCGCGTCAAGGAGGAAACCATGCCAAATACTTATCGGGACTTTTTTTGTTATGGTCGATCTTGAATATCTGCAAAACATAAATCTGGTCGCCATCCCCAGAATGCAGCAATTTCTGCGCACCTTCGCCCTGGGACCAAACTATCACATCTTCCAGAAGGTGGATATTGTTTTTGAAAATCCGGAAAATATCCCCAAGGGACAGAACGTCATCTTCGCCATGAACCACACGGACCGGTTCAACTACTGGCCTTTTCAGTATAAATTATCGAGACTGCTGCACTATCCCTGGACTACCGTTTGGGTGAAAGGCAAATACTATCGCAACAAGTGGCTTGGCCGGGGGCTGGACGCGTGCAATCTCATCCCCGTTCCTTCCCTGGGCTATCTGATCGAGGAGTTCTACGCCAGGAAATTCAACCGGCGGATCGACAGGGAAGCATACCGCAAGGTACGCGACGCCATTGACGGCAGAGATGTCGAGACGGAAGAATATGCCGCGAACGTGGCGGAAACGGCACGTCTCTTCGGGGACGGCGTCATCCCATTCATGCGCGACTACTACGAGCAGGTAATGGCGAAAGTGGCGGAACTCACCCGGTTTGCCCTTTTCGAAAAGGGTCTGAGTATCATCATCTTTCCCGAGGGGACCCGCGGAACCCAATTAGGG
Organism: Syntrophus aciditrophicus; assembly: GCA_020718905.1. Taxonomy (GTDB): domain Bacteria; phylum Desulfobacterota; class Syntrophia; order Syntrophales; family UBA8958; genus UBA8958. Next base: position 33,592 of record DYRD01000009.1, read on the forward strand.
GAGGGCAAGACGGGCATCGCCCAGGTGGCCCTGCACACGGGGAAAATGGTGGTCCCCATAGGCTGTAACAATTCCGATCAGGTATATCCCGACAGCCTGCCCTTCGCCAGATCGGGCCGGATCATCTATCGCATCGGGAAGCCATTTTCCGTGGCGGACCGCCTGCAGCCGTTCCGGATTGACGAACCCTTCCGGCTGTTATCCCGGGAATCTCAACTGCGGCATAATGACCGCTTTGAAGGGGCGACAACGGTCATTATGGAAAGCATCCATGACTTGCTCGATGAAGCCTACCGGAGATAGCCGGAATGGCGATCTGGAGGGCGTGCTTGTTGCCGCGGCCTGGGAATTGGGCCTCACCCTTGCCGAGGGGGAGCTTGCCCGCTTTGCCATCTACAAGCAGGAACTGATCACCTGGAACAGGATCATCGGCCTCGTAGCCGTAAAATCCCCGCTCGACCTGCCCATCAAGCATTTCATCGATTCCCTGACGGCCCTCCCCCTGCTGCCCCGGGAAGGGGGACGCTTGCTGGACATCGGTACGGGGGCCGGTTTCCCGGGCCTGCCCTTGAAGATCATCCGTACCGACTTGGATCTTCATTTGCTGGAGGCGTCGCGAAAAAAGGTCTCCTTCCTGAAAGAACTGCTCCGCAAATTGAGCCTGCCGGGTGTGACGATCATTCATGAGCGGGTGGAACAGGTAATGAAAAAAGCGCACCTCCGCGCATCCTTTGCTTGCGTGATCTCCCGGGCCGCCTTTAAGACGCCTGAATTACTGAAGATAGGCCTTCATTTTTTACGGCCCGGGGGGCTGCTCCTGGCCATGAGGGGCCCCCGGGAAGCAGGAGCAAGCCTCAACTATGGACATCTCTTTGATATCAAAGGTATAATTATTGATAAGATTGTGGATTTCCGTCTGCCCCTGGCGGGGGTTTCCCGCAAAATAATTCTTTATAAAAAACTCTAATAAATTCGTGATTTTAAATAATAATAATTTATAAAAAATCCCTTTCAAAAAACCTTTTTTTGTGGTAGTTTCTCCCGGATTAAGTCATTAGAAAAGTCCCGGAAATAACCTAATAATATCATGCGCAAAATCATAAGCATTGCCAATCAGAAAGGCGGGGTGGGGAAGACCACCACGGCCATTAACCTGGCCGCCTCTTTAGCTACGGCGGAACAGCGCACCCTGCTTATCGATTGCGACTCCCATGGCAACGCCTCCACGGGGGTCGGCATGGACCGGACCCAGATCGGGGAGGTCAATATCTACCACTGCCTGGTGGGGCAGGCGCCTTTGGGAGATATCATCAGGAAGACACTGCTCCCCTATCTCGATGTGGCGCCGGCGGATCAGAACCTGATCGGCGTGGAAATAGAATTCGTGGCCATGGCCAACCGGGAGAAGAAGCTGCGCAATCTGCTCCATGATTTAAAAGACGAATATTCCTTTGTCATTATTGATTGTCCGCCGTCCCTCGGTTTCCTGACCATCAACGCCCTGGCGGCCTCGGACTATCTGATCGTCCCCCTGCAATGCGAATATTTCGCCATGGAAGGTCTCGGCAACCTCTTAAACACCCTCCGCCTGGTCCGGCAGAGCTTCAACCCCACCTTGAATCTCGGGGGAATTCTCCTGACCATGTTCGACGCCCGCAACCTCCTTTCCCACCGGGTCAGCGAGGATGTCCGTAAACACTTCGGCAACAAGGTATTTGACACCGTCATTCCCCGGAATGTACGGTTATCGGAAAGTCCGAGCCATGGGCTGCCCATCATTCTCTACGACATCAAGTCTCGCGGCGCCGTAGCCTATATGGACCTGGCCCGGGAGATTATGAAAAACGGGAGGTTATCATGTCTGTAAAACCATCCCCCGACAAAGGAATGCGAGGGCAGGCCCTCGGTAAGGGACTCGGGGCTATTTTCCCTAATCTTTTAAATGATCTTGGCGATAAACCGTCTTTTGTCATGTGCGGCATCGAGGAGCTCTCCCCCAACCGCTTCCAGCCACGCAAGGCCTTTCCCGAAAAGGAACAACGGGAACTGGTCGCCTCCATTCAAAAAAGCGGCATCATCCAACCGATCATTGTCCGCAAGACCGACACCGGTTATGAGATCATTGCGGGAGAACGACGCTGGCGGGCGGCCCAGCAGGCATGTTTGCAAGAGGTGCCCGTTATCATTCGCGGGGCGGAGGATCAGGAGATAGCGGAACTCTCGCTCATTGAAAACCTGCAGCGAGAATCACTGAATCCGATCGAAGAGGCGGAAGCATACCAGACGCTCATCCAGAAATTCGGCGTCCTCCCGGAAGCACTCGCCAGCCGGGTCGGCAAGGACCGTTCGACGGTGGCAAATACCCTCAGGCTTTTAAAGCTCCCCGGCGAGGTTAAAAAAGCCGTCACGACCAAGGCCATCTCCGGTGGTCATGCGAGGGCGCTGCTGGCCTTTGACGCCCCTGCCGAGCAGTTGGAAGCGCTGAAGGTCATCATGACGAGAAATCTCAGTGTCAGAGAAACGGAACGGCTCGTCGCCCATCTTAGAAAAGCGGTCGCCAAGAAAACGAAAATAACGAAGAAAAATAAATATATAATGGACATGGAAAAGACGCTTACCGATCGTTTACTGGCTGCCGTCAGGATTCAGCAAGGGCAGAAATCGGGGACTATTGAGATCCGCTTTTCCTCTCTGGATGAACTGAATCGTCTCTTTCGCAGACTGGCCGATACGGGTTCCTAAGGAAATACACAATTTATCCACAGGTGTGCATAACATTGTTGGCGAGGGGTTGATTAATTGGATCAAACTTGGAAAGAAGCATACAATATAATTAAGGAAAATATCAGCGAGCAGAATTTTGAGACCTGGATAAAGCCCCTCAAAATCATCTCCATTGACGAACAGGATGCCCGCCTTGCCGTTCCCAACCGCTTTTTCCGGGACTGGCTGCTGGATAATTATCAGCAGGTAATCGCTGATTCCTTGCGGGCGGCGACGGGGAGATCGTATCGTATTGAATTTGTAATCTCCTATGAAAAAAAACATGAAAATTCAGTCCCTTCCCAAGCTGCCGAAAAAGACAGCCGGCAACCGGGGAAATCCCAACGATTGCATCCACTTACTTTCTTAAATCCTCTTTATACTTTTGAGCGTTTTGTCATCGGCGCCTCTAATCAGTTTGCCCATGCGACGTCGGTCGCCGTAGCGGAACAACCGGCAAAAAGCTACAATCCCCTTTTCATTTACGGAGGCGTCGGCCTCGGGAAGACACACCTTTTAAACGCCATTGGCCTTCACACCCTGACCACCAATTCCGATATGAATGTCGTTTATGTCTCCGCCGAGTCTTTCATGAACGAACTCATCAATTGCATCCGCTTCGACAAGATGCCGAAATTCAGGGAAAAATACCGAAACATCGAATGCCTCCTCATCGATGACATCCAGTTTATTGCGGGTAAAGAACGGACCCAGGAAGAATTTTTCCATACCTTCAACGCCCTCCACGATTCGGGAAAGCAAATCGTTGTTACGAGCGACAAATTTCCCAAGGAAATACCAAACCTTGAGAGTAGAATTCGCAATCGTTTCGAATGGGGATTGATCGCCGACATTCAGCCTCCGGAGATTGAAACCAAGGTGGCGATCATTGAAAAAAAGGCTCAGGAAAATAATATTAAACTCCCCGCCAATGTTGCGTATTATATCGCCTCCAGCGCCGAATCAAACATCAGGGAGATGGAGGGATTTTTACTGAGAATTGTCGCCTATGCCTCCCTGAAACACCGGGAAATAGATATGGATCTCGTCCGGGACGTTCTGAAACACATAATCGGCAGCAATTCCAAGCATGAGGTTTCGATAGACGAGATTATCAAGGTTGCCGGTGCGAAACTCGAGGTAAAAATATCGGATATAAAATCCCGTAAAAAGAACAAAAATATCGTCGACGCCCGGCAAATATGCATGTACCTGGCAAGGAAATTCACCAATTCATCTTTTCCGGATATCGGGGACAAAATCGGCGGCAGAGATCATTCCACCGTAATTTATGCATGCAACAAAGTCGAAAAAATTATGGAGACGGATATGAAAACGAAAAAGACCATCGCCGACCTCGAGGAGGCAATCACCAACATGAACTAACAATTCCGCCAAGAGGTTATGAACAGATAATCCTTTAAATAGCCATTTAAAAATAGTCGTTTAAATTGTTTATCCGGTTATGAACAAGGCTTTTTACTGATTCTGATTATATTTTAAATAAAAACTTTATAAAAACTAAAGGGAGGTATTATGGAATTCAGCATCAACAGAAACGTCTTCCTGGATGGTATCCAGAGGACATTGGGTGTTGTCGAACGCAAAACCACCACCCCGATTCTGAACAATATCCTCATCAGGACCCAGGACAATCAGATCAAGATTGTAGCCACAGACAGGGAAATAGGTCTGATATCCAGATATGATGCGAATATTACCGTTCCTGGAGATATCACCCTTTCGGCAAAGAAAATATACGAAATGGTTCGAGAAACGCAGGGGGAAACTATTCACTTCGTAAAGAATGCCCAGCACCAGGTGACATTGACCTGTAACAAGGCCATTTACCGGATACCGGGGCTGCCGGCGGATGAGTACCCCAATGTCGTCGATGTGGAAGGTGTCACCCTGTACAAGGTATCCGGGGCGTTGCTGGCGGATCTGATCAGAAAAACATCTTTTGCCGTTTCCACCGATGAGATCCGGGTCCACTTGAACGGCGTCTTTTTTGAAACGGAAGGGACGGGAGAAGAGGCCAGGTTGAAGATGGTGGCCACGGACGGGCATCGGTTGTCGGTGGCCCGGGGTCCGGCGGGAGCGACGGGGGGGCTGGTGATGGAAAAAGGCGTCATCATTCCGAGGAAAGGACTGATGGAGGTCCGCAAGATCGTTGAAGATGAAACCGATGTCGACATCGGTTTCGACCATGGCATGTTCATTTTGAAGACAAACAATCTTACGATCAAAATAAGTTTGATCGATGGAGAATACCCTGATTATCACCGCGTAATACCTGCTGAGAAGGGTGTACTGCTGAATTTCAGCCGTGATACGGTTCTCCACGCCTTGCGAAGAATGAGTGTTATTTCCAGTGAGCGTTATGCCGGGGTGATCATTGTTTTGGAAAACAATCGCATGATTCTTGATTCCAACAACCCCGATGTGGGGGAAGCGAATGAGGAGATAGAGGTATCTTACGCTGATCAGGAAATGCGGGTGAGCTATAATGTAAATTATCTTATCGACGCCATCGAGGTGATCGCTGAACAAGAGATTTCCTTTGAAATGAATGTCGGTATGAAGCCGGGTATAATCAGGGGCGTGGGTAATGATGACTACCTTTGCATCGTGATGCCCCTAAAACTGTAAAGATAGGATATTCAGGAGAAAATGGACGAGCAAGAAAAAACAACAGCAGAAATTAACGAGGCGTACGGAGCAGACAGCATCAAGGTGCTGGAAGGCCTGGAGGCGGTGCGTAAGCGCCCGGCCATGTACATCGGTTCTACCGGCAAGGAAGGATTGCATCACCTTGTTTATGAAGTCGTGGATAACAGCATCGATGAGGCGGCCGGCGGATTTTGCGATACCATTACCGTAAAGATACGCCTGGACAACAGCGTCATGGTCGAGGACAACGGCCGGGGTATTCCCGTGGAAATTCACAAAGGGGAAGGCGTTTCGGCGGCCGAGGTCGTTTTGACCAAACTCCACGCCGGGGCAAAATTCTCCAACGACAGTTATAAGATCTCCGGCGGTCTTCACGGGGTCGGTGTTTCCGTGGTCAACGCCCTCTCCTCGCAACTCGATCTCGAGGTGCGCCGGGACGGTCATGTTTATACCCAGTCTTACAGGAACGGCGTTCCTATGGCCCCTCTGGAAATGGTCGGCAAGACCAGGGGACGGGGAACCAAGGTTACCTTCAAACCCAATGAGGAAATCTTTGAAGAAACGGAATACAGCTTCGATATCCTCTCCAATCGTCTGCGGGAACTGGCCTTTCTCAACTCCGGCGTCCGGATTGTCCTTAGCGACGAGCGCGCCGATAAGCAGAGCGAATTCTTTTATGTGGGCGGAATTGTATCTTTTGTCGAGTATATAAACAGGAACAAGCGGGTGCTTCACAAGAATCCCATCTATGTAAGCGGATCCCGGGAAGACTGTTTTGTAGAAGTTGCCCTCCAGTATAACGAGACCTATATCGAAAATATTTTTTCCTTTGCCAACAGTATCAACACCACGGAAGGAGGCACCCACCTCATCGGCTTCCGTTCGGCCCTGACCAGGGTTCTCAATAATTACGCCGACGGCAGTAAGCTACTGAAAGGAAAGGAGAGTTTGAAAGGCGATGATCTGCGGGAAGGGCTGGCCTGCGTCATCAGTGTCAAGGTGAAGAACCCTCAGTTTGAGGGGCAGACCAAGACAAAGCTCGGAAACAGCGAGGTCAAGGGGCTTGTCGAGGGCATCGTCTATGAAAAGATCGGTACTTACCTCGAGGAAAACCCCCTCGTGGCCAAGCAGCTCATCGCCAAGTGTCTCGAGGCATCCCGGGCCCGGGATGCGGCCCGCCGAGCCAGGGAGCTGACGCGGCGCAAAAGCACCCTGGAAGTGGGTTCGCTGCCGGGAAAATTGGCGGACTGCCAGGAAAAGGATCCGGCCAGGAGTGAAATATATCTTGTGGAAGGAGATTCTGCCGGCGGCTCGGCCAAACAGGGAAGAGATCGAAAATTTCAGGCCATTCTGCCTCTCCGGGGGAAGATTCTCAATGTCGAGAAGGCCCGTTTCGACAAGATGCTCCAGAGCGAAGAAATAAGGGTCATCATTACGGCCCTCGGAGCGGGCATCGGCGAGGAAGACTATGATATCAGCAAGGTCCGCTACCACAAAGTGATAATCATGTCGGATGCCGATGTGGACGGGCTCCATATCCGCACCCTCCTTTTGACCTTCTTCTTCCGTCATATGCGGGAGGTGATTGAACGGGGTTATCTCTATATCGCTCAGCCGCCGCTCTTCCGTATTGCCGACAAGAAAAAGGAGGTTTATATCCACAACGAGGAGAAGATGCGGGAGTACATTCTGGACAACGGCGTCGGCAAGACGAGTCTCATGGTCCGGAACAACGGCGGCGACGGTGTCCCCATTACGGGCAACCGTCTCCTCAACCTGATCAAGAAGGCCCTGCGGATAGAAAATATTTTGGATAAATTTGCCAAAGAAGACAAGGACCGCGACATTGTCAGTGTCCTTGCCGCCGATCCTTATTTTGCCGAGCATGATTTCCGTTCGGAAGCGGCCCTGGCGGATGTTACGAAACGAACGGCCCTGGTGGTGGGAGCAAAGATCATTGCCATCGAGGTGGTGGTTGATCCGGACCGGGGGGGGATGAAGATGACCTTCACCGTTTCCCGGGATGGTATCGAGACGGTTACCTGTGTTGACCGCGATCTTTTTCATAACCCGAAATTCACGGAAATCAGGATCTTGCTGAGCGGCCTGTCCGTAATGGGAGAGCTTCCCTATCAGGTTCGCTTGGAAGAGGGAGCCGGTGCACAGGAACTTTCCTCTCTGACCGAACTACTTGATTTTGTTATGAATGCCGGCAAGAAATCCCTTTCCGTCCAGAGATATAAAGGTCTTGGAGAGATGAACCCCGGCCAGCTCTGGGAAACGACGATGGATCCGGAGAAGAGAACGCTCCTCCAGGTACGGGTCGATGATGCCGTCATTGCCGATGAAATCTTTACCACCCTCATGGGCGATCAGGTGGAACCCCGGAAGGAATTTATTTACAAAAATGCCCTTTATGTTACAAATCTTGATTTGTAATCTGAATATATCCCTTTTTAATTTTTATCAGGAGCCCCAATAATTATGGATGATCTCTTTCAAAAGAACCTTCCCGTCAATATCGAAGACGAGATGAAGAAGTCCTATATGGCCTATGCCATGACCGTTATCATCGGCCGGGCCGTTCCCGACGTCCGAGACGGCCTGAAGCCCGTCCACCGCCGGGCGCTCTTTGCCATGCACGAAATGGGCAATCGGTGGAACCGGCCCTACAAGAAATCGGCCCGTATCGTCGGTGATATTATCGGTAAGTACCACCCCCACGGCGACCAGGCCGCCTACGACACCATCGTCCGTATGGCCCAGGATTTCAGCATGCGTTACCTCCTCGTCGATGGCCAGGGTAACTTCGGTTCCGTAGACGGAGACCCCCCGGCAGCCATGAGGTATACGGAAATCCGCATGTCGAGAATTGCCGAGGAAATCCTGGCCGACCTGGAAAAGTACACGGTGGACTTTATCCCCAATTACGACGAGACCCTGCCGGAACCTGTGGTCATGCCGTCCAAGATCCCCACCATCCTCCTGAACGGCACCTCCGGCATCGCCGTCGGCGTGGCAACCAACATTCCCCCCCATAACCTCCGGGAGGTTATCGATGGAACGATTGCCTTCATCCGCAACCCCGACATCAGTATTGACGAGCTCATTGCCTACATTCAGGGGCCCGACTTCCCGACAGCGGGGTTTATCAACGGCAGAGAAGGGATCCTTGCGGCCTATCGGACGGGACGGGGCAGCATCCGTGTCCGCGCCCGGGCCATGATCGAAAGAAACGCCCGGAACGATCGGGAAAGCATCGTGGTAACCGAACTTCCCTATCAGGTAAACAAAGCCAATCTTATTGAAAAGATATCGGAATTTGTGAAGGAAAAAAAGATCGAAGGTATCGCCGACCTGCGGGACGAATCGGATCGGGACGGTATCCGCGTGGTCCTGGATCTGAAGCGGGACGAGGTCTCCGGGGTCATCCTCAACCAGCTCTACAAGCATACCCAAATGGAGACATTCTTCAGCGTTATTATGCTGGCCATTGACAACAAGCAGCCCCGGGTCTTCAACCTGAAGGAAATACTCAGGAGTTTCGTTGACTTCCGTAAACAGGTGGTCGTCCGGCGGACCCGGTTCGACCTGGCAAAGGCCACGGATCGCGCCCACATCCTGGAAGGGCTGATCATCGCCCTAACCAACATCGACGCCATCGTCGCCGTCATCAAAGCCGCGGCCAATCCCCCGGAGGCCGCCGTCGCCCTCTGTGAGAGTTTCGGCCTTACGGAACCCCAGGCCCGGGCGATTCTGGAGATGCGCCTCCAGCGCCTCACCGGTCTCGAACGGGATAAAATCGACGCCGAACATACGGAATTGATGAAACAGATCGCCTTCCTGAAGGACATCCTAGAAAATCCCTACCGGGTCCTGGAAGTCATCATCGCGGAACTGGAGGATATCCGGGCCCGCTACGGCGATGAACGGCGGACGGAGATCGTCGTCAGCCCCGATGAAATCGATATCGAAGACATGATCGTCGAGGAGGACATGGTAGTGACGGTTTCCCACTCCGGGTACGTCAAACGCAACCCCGTCAGCCTCTACCGGAACCAGCGGCGGGGCGGGAGAGGCAAGATGGGCATGGGGACGAAGGAAGAGGATTTTGTCGAAAAGCTCTTCGTCGCCTCGACCCACCAGTATATCCTGATCTTTTCCAGTTTTGGGAAGGTCTACTGGCTCAAGGTATACCAGATTCCCCAGGCCGGCCGGGCCGCGAAAGGCAAGGCCATCGTCAATCTGATCAGCCTGACCCAGGGAGAACGGGTGGCCGCGATCCTGCCCGTCAAGGAGTTTACGGCAGATCGGAATGTGGTTATGGTGACCAGGCAGGGGGTAATTAAAAAGACCAACCTGGCCGCCTTTGCCAATCCCCGGAGCACCGGCATCATCGCCATCGGCATCGACGCAGGAGACGAACTCATCGATGTCCAGTTGACCCTCGGGAATCAGGATATCTTCCTGGGCACCCGCAAAGGTATGGCCATCCGTTTTCACGAGGAAGACGTCCGGGAAATGGGGCGGGGCGCCCGGGGGGTCCGGGGGATCATGCTCGCTCCGGAGGATGCCGTTGTGGGCATGGAAATTCCTTCGGAAGGAAGCGCCATGGCCACCATCACGGAAAAAGGCTACGGCAAACGGACGACGGTCAGTGAATACCGTCTCCAGACCCGAGGAGGCAAGGGGACGATCAATCTTAAGACGGCGCCCCGCGTGGGCAACGTCACCGGCATTTGCCAGGTAACGGGCGACGAAGACCTGATGCTCATCAGCGACGCCGGCAAGATCATCCGGGTCCGGGTGGAAGAGGTTTCCCTGATCCACCGCAGCACCCAGGGGGTCAGGTTGATCGACCTCGATGAAAATGAACGCCTCGTCGGCATCGCCCGGGTCGAACGGGAAGAGGAAAGCGAGGAAATCCTGGAAAACGGTGCCGAGGAAACGGACGATTCTCCCCAGGAAACCGAGCTCTTTGACGAATAGTCCTGAGTATTATCGGATGGTTAGGGTAGGGATGGGCTATCGAATCCTTGATCATACCGCCGACATCGGCATCGAGGTCCATGGTGCAACCCTGACGGATCTTTTCTCTCAGGCCGCCTTAGCCCTCGTCGATCTACTGACGGACCGCACCATGCTCACCGGGGAGGGGGAAAGGATTATCCGTGTGGCGGGTGCCGATCTGGAAGACCTGTGGATAAATTATCTCCGTGAAATCATCTTTCTTTTCAATGGCGATAATTTTCTCGTCAAAGGCGTGCGGAGCATCGCTTGCGAGCATTCCCCCCGTCCTGGGGGAGCAGTATTGTCCAAGACAGAAAAATCAGTTGTCTGGGAAGATGACCGTAACCCCATCCTCACCCCGACCCTTCCCGGGGAGGGGAGAGAGGCAAACATGGTAACCGGCTTGTCCCTGGTGGCGCACTGCCTTGGCGATATTTACCACCCCCTACGTCATGCCGTCAAAACCGAAATCAAGGCCGTCACCTACCACCGGGCCGCCGTAAAGCAGAGGCCCGAGGGTTGGCAAGGCGTCTTCATCGTGGACGTCTTAGGATAATTAAGTGCTGAAAAAGATAGACGATTGCCGTTGGGAAGTGCCGATGGCCGGGGGGATGAAGGTCCACGGCATTATCTACACCAGCGCGCGCCTCTTGCAAGACATGGGCAGCGACGAGAGCCAAAAACAGGTCGCCATGGATTCCGGGATCATCTCTCCCGGCGGCGTCGGTTACGACATCAACTGCGGCTGCCGTCTTATGACTACCCACTTGGCCTACGAAGAGATCCGGGGCAGCATCAAGGAACTGGTCACCGCCCTTTTTCGGCATATCCCCTCCGGCGTCGGCTCGCAAGGGGACCTGAAACTATCGGTAAAGGAAGAGAAAAAGGTCCTCAAAGAGGGAGCCGGATGGGCGGTCCGCCAGGGCTTCGGGACGCCGGAAGACCTGGAAAACACCGAAGATCGCGGTCGGATGGCAGGGGCCGATCCAGAGCTCCTCAGCGATCGGTCCATGGAACGGGGACGGGAACAGCTTGGCACCCTTGGATCGGGCAATCATTTTCTGGAAATCGAAATTGTTGAGGAGATATTCGACCCCCTGGCCGCGGCGGCCTTCGGTCTGGAGCCGGGCCAGGTTGTCGTGATGATCCACAGCGGCTCCCGGGGTTTGGGATACCAGGTATGCGACGATTATCTGGCCCGGATGGTCAAGCATAGGGGCGAGTTGGGCTTTCTCCTGCCGGACCGGCAACTGGCCTGCGCCTTTCTCAAGGACCGCCGGGGGCAGGACTATTACGCCGCCATGGCCACCGCGGCCAACTACGCCTGGGCCAACCGCCAGATGCTCATGCACTGGACCCGGGAGACATTTGCAAGGACCTTGCACAAAGGCCCCCGGGAAATCGGCATGAGACTCCTTTACGATGTCTGCCACAATATCGCCAAGATCGAAACTCTTCCCGTTGCTGGTAAAGAGATGCGGCTTTGCGTCCACCGGAAAGGGGCCACCCGGGCTCTCCCCCCCGGCCACGCCGCCCTGCCGCCCGCATATATGAAGGTAGGCCAGCCGGTCCTGATTCCAGGCAATATGGGTACGGGATCGTATGTCCTGGTCGGAACGGAGAAGGCCTATACGGATACATTCGGCAGCGCCTGCCACGGGGCGGGCCGGGTCATGAGCCGCACCCAGGCCATGAAGGCCAGCAAAGGGCGGTCCATTCACAGAGAGATGGCCGATCTGGCCATGACCGTCACGCCCAGATCGGCCGGGGGACTCTCAGTGAAGAGATTCCCGCCGCCTACAAGAATCTCGACGAGGTCGTCGCCGTTGTCCACCGGGCGGGACTCGCCCGGAAGGTGGCCCGCCTCCGGGCCGTCGGCTGCATCAAGGGATAGAAGAGTAGATCTGATCCGTCAATACGTCATGAACATCCGCTGAATTGCTTGCGCATCCCTTTGTTTTCGTGAGGGGCCAGCGTCAGGAGGATGCGGGCCCTCTGGGGATTGAGATTGCCGGCTGCCGTGGTTTTCTCTCGGTCGTTCTGATTCCGGCCAATGTTTTATCCGTTGGCGAGTGGATGAAGGCTTTTTGCCTGACATTTCTCCCGCCTCAACTACTCATAAGAATGTACGCATGAGGTAATGCGCTGCTTTTCAGCGGATCGATTGTTATTTGGATCGCGTAAAGCCAGGCCAAACAAAACCTTTCTCGTCAACATACAGAAGTTCCTGCTCACGAAGTCTGCTCAAGTCACGCTGTCTGGTTTTGTCGCCAAGTTTGGCATAGAGCGCCTCATGCCAGGGCGTGCGACGCAGTTCGTCTATCGGCAGTGGTTTGCCGCGTTCCATGACTTGGGTAAGAATGGCATATTGGCGCAGATTGATTTCTTTTGTATCTCTCAGCTGTTTGATGTGTGATTCAAACAATAGTAATCTGACCATGGCGTTCACCCGGTCTTGGAGGCGATTAATGCCGGCCAGCATCCCTTCGAGGTGAAACAGGACAAAGGGCGTGTTCGGGCATGCCTTTTTATTATCTGCCCGTTTGCGGCAAAGATTGAACAGAGTGAAATATTGGTCGATCCGTTCCATATAGTAGCGGGCCATGGCGAAAGGAGCATAGCGAAAGCCGGCGCCATGAAGTATCGCTGCTTCGAGTATTCGCCCGACACGGCCATTGCCGTCCCAAAACGGATGAATTAATTCAAAATAGTAGTGCATCAATGGCGCCCGTATCAGAGCCGGTATTCCTACGGTTGCCAGTTCATTGTGCCATGCTACCAGATGATTAACTAAAAGCTCAATGTCGCTTCCATCCTGCGGCGGCTTATAACGGCCACCATGAGCAGTATCGCCCAAGTGGGTCACGATGTTTTTAGGGTTATTTCGTATCAGTCCAGGCTGATTGTACTTGTGGGGGATGCCATCGGTAATGGCGGCATGTATCTGTTTAATGAAATCGACCGAACAAAGCCAGTCAGGATTTTGTGCTGTTTTCTGAGCGAGATCATATGCAGTCTTGATGTTGACGGCACGTAGCTGTTCTTTGGCCTGCACCTGGGCGGGGTCGAGTGCGAGAGCATCTTTCGTTTCTTCTTCAGTGAGAGTGCCACCCTCAATAGTGTTGGTACTGAAGATGCTACTGACAAGAACTTCCTGTTCCAAGCGGTTGGCCACCTGGGAAAGAGGAGAACTCAAGAACCGTACCTGGGCATCGGCAACACGTTGCAGAAGCATTTCCACTTCACGTTCATCTACGCCTACTTGAAAAGTAAATGGACCGAATCGTGAGGTTTCAATACGTTCCCTTATATCATCAGGCAATATTTTGTCTCCCATAATGTCCGGCTGAATTGTTTTGTAATGGTATATAAATACAGTATATATTAAATTTATCAAGCATAATTTGTCTTAAAATATGTCCGTCACTCACGAAAGGAGAACCAGCGCATCCTCCTCCCCCACAGCGCCATGATCGTTGAGAATGGCGGCCATAGAGTTCCGCCCGTCTTTTTGGTTCCGTGGAGGTGATTTGTCCTGTACAGCGAAGCTGGCATATCTTCCAAGGAAGCACGGGAACAGGAGGGTTGTTAGCTGTGGGGATGTGTGCACGGGGCATGGCCTGCGGATGTGACTCGCAATCCTTGCTATGATCGCAGAGGGATTGCCGATTGCGGTCCCAATTAAAATGAGAAGCTTGCCGCCGGTTCGCCGCAGGGCGGATGCGATGATGTGCCTTTCGAAATCCGTCCGGTGGCTTTTCAAAAGATCATCCGATGGCCATGCCGCCCCGCTCTCCCGTACTGATTCTTATCACCTCAGGGAGATCGAGGATGAAGATCTTGCCGTCGCCGACCTCGCCGGTGCTGGCGCTCCCGGTGATGGCTTCTATGGCCGGGGCCACAAAATCCTCGTTGACGGCGATCTCCAGTTTCACCTTTTTCAGCAGGCTGCCCGCTTCCTTGGTTCCCCGGTACACCTACGTGACGCCTTTCTGCCGGCCCCGTCCCAGAACATTAGACACCGTCACCAGGGGTCTGTCCGATTTTTCGAGGGCCGTCATCACTTCGTCCAGTTTATGGAGCTGAATAATGGCAATAATGTATTTCATGGCTTGTCTCCTTTTCTATTCGATTACGGTATAGGCGGCTTCACTCTGTTGCGTCAGATCGAGGCCGATGGTTTCGTCCTTTTCCTTGACCCGGACACACATTATGGCGTCCACCAGCTTGTAGATTATCAAGGTCATGACACCGGCGAAGAGAGGCGTAACGACGGCCATGATAAACTGCGGCCAGAGTTGGGCGCCACCGAAAAAGAGACCGTTCGCACCGGCGGAATTGACCGCCTTTTCCGCGAAAAGGCCCACCGCGATGGTTCCCCAGATGCCGCCGACCCCATGGACCCCGAAGGCGTCCAGAGCGTCATCGTAGCCGAGCTTGGCCTTGAGCACGGCGACGGCGAGATAGCAGACGCAGGCAACGATAATGCCGATGAAGATGGCATTCATGGGGTTTACAAATCCGCAGGCCGGGGTAATGGCCACCAGTCCCGCTACGGCGCCGGTAACGGTTCCCAGGATGGTGGGCTTGCCATGTTGCCGCCAACTCGATAAGCGCCCAGGTAAGTCCCGCTGCTGCGGTGGCGAGGTGGGTGGTGACAAAGGCGTTGGCCGCCAGATCGTTGGCGGCCAGGGCGGACCCGGCATTGAAACCGAACCATCCGAACCACAACATTGCCCCCCCAGGACGGTAAAGGGCAGGTTATGGGGCCGGAAAGGGGTCTTCTTATAGCCTAACCGTTTGCCCAACATGACGCACAGGACCAGGGCCGACACTCCGGAGCTGGCATGGACGACAATACCCCCCGCAAAATCCAGGCCGCCGAGACTCCTCATCCAGCCGCCCGTTCCCCAGACCCAGTGTGCCAGGGGATCATAGACAAAGGTTGCCCAGAGGATCGTAAAGACCAGAAAGGCGGAGAATTTCATCCGTTCCGCAAAGGCGCCGATCATGAGGGCCGTGGTAATGACGGCGAACATGCACTGAAAGATCATGAAAACGGCGTGAGGGATCGTGGCGGCATAATCGGCATTGGGCTGCCCCCCCACGTAATTGAGCCCCGCCCATTTCAGGCTGCCGATGATCCCTTTGCCCGTATCGGGACCGAAGGAAAGAGAATATCCGCAGAGAGCCCACTGTAAAGAAATGACGCACATGATGATGAAGCATTGCATCAGGATGGAAAGAACATTCTTTCTCCTGACCAGGCCTCCGTAAAAGAAGGCCAGCCCCGGTACGGTCATGGCAAAAACCAGGACCGTGGACATCAGTACCAACGCGGTATCGCCTGTATTCATAATAAACCTCCTGACTAAGATATTTTCCTGAAGCGCAGGATAGCCAAGAGAGATCAAAGACCGTGCCAGGAGGGGATTTGTCAGGACATATTGCTGATTACGTTGAGGTAGTTCTCGCTGGTTCCTCATGCCGCAAGGAAACGAGTTTGAACATTATTGTTTGATCAGGGCGATTATGAACAAAAAAGTATCAATTGCCGCTGGGGTACGAAGATGGCACGGGAGGAATGGTTGGGAATGCCGTAGGGAAAGAGGATGGTTGGAAGTGCTGGGTCCGGCAGCGTCGGTGTGGCCACTGGGGATCCTGTTTATGCCATTGCCAGGGTGAGATTAGGAGGGGACGGGTAGTACGGGGCGGGGGGGTATTTCATGATGAAATACCCCCCCGCCCCAGGTAGATTGTCAAATCAGCGCTTCCAGGAATTGAAGGCGGCAACGATGGCCTTAACGGCGCCGTCGATGGAGATGACCCGCATATTGAGAACCAGGTCATAGTGGACCGGGTCGTTCGCATCGTGGCGGTGACGCGCCCCAACGGCAATGGCGGCCGCTTCACGACAAAGCACTTCTTCTCAGTCGAGACACGGGGCGGCCCCACCGGCATCGA
>DYRD01000295.1 GCA_020718905.1 Syntrophus aciditrophicus
GGGCGGTCAAGGACCGGGCGAGCGACATCCATATCGAGCCGTACCAGGGAAATGTCCGGGTGCGCTACCGGATCGACGGCATTCTCTACGATATCCTTTCGCTGCCCCGGAAGATCCATTCGCCGCTTGTCTCCCGCGTCAAGGTGATGGCAAGCCTCAATATTGCCGAAAAGCGGCTTCCCCAGGACGGTCGGATCGAGATCAGAATTGCCGACCGCAGTGTCGATATCCGTGTCTCCACGATTCCCACCTCTTTTGGAGAACGGGTTGTTTTACGCCTTCTGGACAAGACTTCGTCGGTTCTGAGGCTCTCCGACCTTGGCATGGACGAAAAAAAAGTTAATCAGTTCAATAATCTGATAAAATCGCCCTATGGCATCATTCTCGTCACGGGACCGACCGGAAGCGGCAAGACGACAACCCTCTACGCGGCGCTTTCGACGATCAACAGCCCGGAGGTGAACATCATCACGATCGAAGACCCCGTCGAGTACCAGATCGAAGGGATAGGACAGATACAGGTCAATCCGAAGATCGACTTGACCTTTGCCCAGGGTCTGCGCTCCATCGTCCGGCAGGACCCGGACGTCATCCTGATCGGCGAGGTGCGCGATCGGGAGACCGCCGAGATCGCCATCCAGTCGTCGCTCACCGGCCATCTCGTTTTTTCCACACTGCACACGAACGATGCCGCCTCCGCAGTGACGCGCCTCATCGACATGGGAATCGAGCCGTACCTTGTCACCTCTTCCGTTATCGCGATCATCGCCCAGCGTCTCGTCCGGGTTTTGTGCCCCAAGTGCAAGGAGGCCTACACCCCCGACGATGAGTCGCTCGTGAATCTGGGTCTGAACCCGAAGACGAGCCGGGAAAAGGTTTTTTACCGGAAGACCGGCTGCGCGGCCTGCATGAACACCGGATACCGGGGAAGGACGGCGATCTTCGAAATACTGATTCTCGATGATTCCATAAAGCGCATGATTTTGAAGACTTCCGACTCCAATCAAATCCAGGACGAGGCGGTTCGAAGGGGCATGGCGACGCTGCTTGCCAACGGCGCCGAAAAGGTGCTGGAAGGGACGACGACGATCGAAGAGGTGTTCCGCGTAACCCGCATTCTTAAACGCGAGGATGACATTGAATAACAGGTTTAATTGGGGACAGCCACCGATTAATCGGAAGTGGAGTTTTGCACTTGGCTCTGATGGAGAGTAACATGAACATAAA
>DYRD01000124.1 GCA_020718905.1 Syntrophus aciditrophicus
AACGATTGACGCTCATAACAGTGAGCGAGGTCGTGGCCGCAGGCAGCAGAGTCGCATAAAAGAATATCTAAGGAAAGAATCGTTGTTTTTTCTGTTTTTATCGTCTATTATGTCACTCACACAGGCTGAGCGCCTGGGTTATTTGGGAGTTCTCTATGGAATAGAGCGGGGATGGTTAAGTGGTTGCCCCTCTCCTAATCACATAAAATCATCAAAACCGTATATGCACCCATCTTGTTTGGCGGGGTGGGATTTTACAGAAACGGGCCTGAGATTTTGATGGCTCAAGATTAACATTTTTTGGGTGAAAAATTATGACCGCTGAACTGGAAAAAACTACTGAAGAACAGGAGCATGTTGAATCACACTCCCGTCGTAACATCTTGAAAAAAGCCGCCTATATCGCGCCGGCCCTGATTACCATCGGCGTTTTAAGCCCCCTGGATTCCGCGCATGCCTTTTCTGTCCCTCCCCCTGTCCCCGGTGAATCAGAAGAAGAATAGTATTATCGGTGCCAACTGGACAGGCAAAAACAGGGGCAGGAATGGATAATAAACAACAATCCGTGCAACAGTACCGATTCGATGGCGCCTTTCTGCTTTATCAGACTGAAAGCAGGCGACTATACAGTTTGAATCGAAGCGGAGAGTTTATCTGGTTGCTTTACCAAAAAAACAAGCATCCAGAATATATTGGGAATCAGGTGGCTCGCAAGTTTGATATCAGTCCCTGCCGGGCCTGCCATGATGTCAACAATATTATTTCCTCCTGGAGGGAAGCCGGGCTTGTTGAATGTTTCACAACAAAAACAGAGGATTCTTCTCCGCCTTTGGTTTTTGAT
The DNA here is from genome assembly GCA_020718905.1 of Syntrophus aciditrophicus. Classification (GTDB taxonomy): domain Bacteria; phylum Desulfobacterota; class Syntrophia; order Syntrophales; family UBA8958; genus UBA8958. Next base: position 842 of record DYRD01000124.1, read on the forward strand.
GATCCGACTAGGCAAGAGATTCTGGTTCAACATTGCCCGTCAACCGAGCACAGAATTTTCAGGATTGCCTGCCTCAATGCCAGACTGGTTTGTGACAACCAGGGCATAATGGCGGAACTGGAAAACATCCTGGGCCACCTGCGAAGACCAGAACATGAGCCTTTTGCTTTCACCTTGACTGTAAGCGAGATAAAAAATCGTTATCTGGTTGCGGTCAACGAAATTACCCTGCATACCTGTACGACCAGAAATGATCTGCTCGCCTGGGTTTTGTTTGAATTGATTGGACAATCGTACAGAAAACAGGATTGTCTGGCCGTTTTACACGCCGGCGCCGTAAGCCATGACGGGGCGGCTGTGCTCTTTCCCGGCAGCGGGGGCAGCGGCAAATCAACCCTGGTGGCGGCCCTGCAATGTCTTGATTTTGCCTATCTCTCCGATGATGTCTGCCCCTTGACGAGTCCAGAGGGCCGCCTCATTCCGGCCCCGATGAGTCAGGGCCTGAAAGACAAAAGCTGGCCCCTGATGGAGAATTTTCACCCCTCCCTGGCGACTCAGCCCGAGTGGAATATTTTTGGCCGCCCCTTGAAGTTTCTCAGGCCGCCCACGGGAGATTTGGCCTCCTGGAATAAGACCTGGCCGGTGAAAGCTTTTATTTTCCCCAAATATCTGGCCGGCGCGCCTTTTATGCACCAGCGGCTCTCCCCTTTCCAGGTTTTATCGGAACTTATAGAAACCAGCAGTCTTTTTGGGGAAAACATTCCTCTGTTTCTCGGCTGGCTGGCAAAAATACCCGCTTACAGCATCAGATATTCGGACTTAAACGAGGCCATACAATGGATTAAGAAAATCTGCTCTGAAACTACCCCGGCAATAAACGAAAAGGCAATCCGGCTCTCGGGAATTGAGACGCCTGATGTTCAGATCAACTACCAATAGGAGGCGCTGTTCATGTTAGATAAATTTTCTGGAACAAACAGGGGGGCTCTCATCTTTTTTTTAGGGACGATGGCTCTTATTTCCGGCTGTGTCGAAAAAAGTCAGGATCAGAAGCCGATGCAGCTTGTGGACGCATCCGCCCCTGCAAACAAAGCGGGCAAATCGGAACAGATCAAGTTACCCGAGAATATGCGACCGCAACAGCTCGATGAACCAGGCCTCGATGTCACCCCCATCGCTGTGCCCGCAGAGGTGAGAGAAATTAAACAGGGTGAAGCAACATACAAGAGTGAAGGCGCTCATCCTGATATTCAAATTCCGCCGCATGAAATTCCTGGTCCCGCCGCCAAGCGCAAACGAGGTTTTGGGGAGCCTGTTCCCGAGGCCGAGGAGGGCTCGTCCATCACCCCTGAACCCGCTCCTCAACCCCTGTCCTGGACCGGCTCCTCCACCGGTTTTGTCTCCACCAATTTCGACGACAATGGCACAGAAACTGGTTCTCTTTTTATCCCCCCGGATTCAAGCGCGGCCGCCGGGCCGAACCATCTGGTTAATGTGGTCAATGCCACCATTGCCTTTCACGACAAAGCAGGGGTCCTCATTGGCAGGCAGTCCCTGAAGAGTTTCTTTACCCCGGCCTCCCCTCCAGTCGGCTATACCAACCCCCAGACTTTTACCTTTGATCCCAAGGTGATTTATGACCAGTTCGCCCAGCGCTTTGTTGTGGTAACCCTGGAACACATTGACAACGGTGCTGCTGACAGGCAGTCCCGCATCTATCTGGCGGTATCCGATGACTCCGATCCCACCGGAACCTGGTTCGTAACCTCCATTGACTCCAGGCTCACGATAGCCCCCTCCTATGATTGCTGGGCCGATTATCCCGGCTTTGCCGTGGACGAAGAGGCCGTTTATCTGACGGCCAACATGTTTGACTTCGCGACCGGCAAATACGGAGGCGCGCGTCTCTGGATCATCGGCAAGGGGGAGGCGGGCCTCGGGTTCTATGGGGGAGGGGCGGCAATTGTTTCAGTATCCAATCCCTATGCCACGGGAACCGTGACGACGACCCAGCCCGCCCACATCTTCGGCGCCGCCCCGGCCGGCGTGGGCACCTTTCTGGTTTCCTATTCCGGTCTCAGTGGTGGCGGCAATGAGTATGCCCAGGTGGTGCGGGTGGACAATCCCCTTACCGCTGCTCCATCCTTCACCCAACAGTACATTTTTCTTGGTAATATTGAAAACACTGCGGCTGTCCTGCCCGACGCGCCCCAGTCGGGCGATGCCGCCCATCCCATCGAGACCAATGATCGCCGGGCCCTGCATTCCGTCTGGCGGAACGACAAACTGTGGCTGACCGCCACCATCCTCGGCAGCGGCGCCAACAGCAATCAGGCCACCGCCTACTGGATTGCCCTGAATACGACCACTCTTGCCCCCCTTGCCCTGGCCGATCAGGGGGCGATAGGCGGAGAAGATATTGCCACAGGCGCCCACACCTTCTTTCCCTCCATTGCCGTCAACAGCAATGATAATGTGGCCATCGGCTTTTCGGCTTCGGATGACAGCATTTATCCCGGCGCCTATTTTACCACCCGATCCTCAGGGGATCTTGCCGGAACTACCGGCGCTCCCCAGACAGTCCAGGCCGGCGCTGCCTCCTATTATCGCCAGTTCGGAGGCTCCAAGAACCGCTGGGGCGATTACAGCGGCGCCGCCGTGGATCCGGTCACTGAATGTTTGTGGGTGTACAACCAGTATGCCATGGAGCAAGGAACAGTCCTGCCCGCCTATCCCACTGAGAATGGCCGCTGGGGCACCGCCTATGGCGAAACCTGCCCCTGCACCGGCTCCCAGGCCCTCACCGCCGAGCAGTGGAAGATGTTCTCTCCCAACTGCAACCTCGGCAGCGACAAGAAGGTGGGCACGATTCTCGGTGACGACTTTGTTGGCCTGACATACGACAGCGACTGGGTGGTGTACCGGCGCGACGCCGCCACCAACAACTATGTGAGAATGGGCGTTGCCGACTCCCTGGAGGAAGGCCGAAGCTACTGGGTGGTCACCAGCGCCAGCAATAAAAGCATCACCACCAAGGGGATTAACAATGCCTCCATGGATACTCCCTTGATTTCCAACGCCAGCGGCCGCTACAATATGGTCGGCACCCCCTTCAACAGCATCAGCAACTGGGCGGATGTCAGGATCATAGACGGAGCGAGCGCCTTGACCTTGGCCGAGGCAGACCCGGAGATCTCAGGCGTTCGCGCCTGCGCGGCTACCCCGGTACGAAGCGACTGCGTGATGTCCAGGGTAATGCATAAGTGGAACGGCTCCTCTTACAATGCCTATGACGGCAAGACTCTCGGTATGGAGGGAACCCTGGAACCCCTGGAAGGTTTCTGGGTCAAGGCCTTCAAGGACAACATTGCCTTGAGGGTGCAGGCGCCGACCGGCGGCCTTGGCCCCGTGATTGCTGGCGAACCCGGCCTTATTGCGCAGACTGAGGAAACCGCAGTCAACGAAACGGCCGCCAGCCCCTCTGTAGGCAACAAAATGAACGACTGGTATATCCGTCTGATAGCCGAGGCTGGAGATATGCGGGATGCGGGCAATGTCCTGGGCCAGCTCTCTGATAGTTCCAACGGCTATGACAAACACGATCTGAAGGAGATGAAGCCATTCGACCAGAACCGCTATCTCACCATCGTTTTTCCTCACGATAAGTGGGGAAATTTTTCCGGCGACTATGGTTCGGATTTTCACGCCCCCACCGTGCGCCGCCAGGGGGAATGGAACTTTAGGGTTATGGCGTCCAATGGCGTTCGTGAGGTTGATCTGAGTTTTGAAGGCGCTGATGATCTGTTTAATCGAGCCGTTCTTATCGCCAAAGACGGACGAAAAACAACAAAGTATTCATTGAAAAATAAAAAGAAATACCGTTTCCCGATCACAGGCAACAGTCGTGATTTCAAGATCAAAATCAGATAAGGAACACGGTAAGAAAACATCGTTCGATTTGGATTTGGATTTGAATGATGATATTTGATGGTCTCGTAAAACGACGAAAGCATGGTCGTTTCGTCATGCCCGTCTATGCGGGCATGACGCCGTTTTGCGAGACCATCATATTTTGCTCCTGACGAAAAGGTTGGGTTCATGGTGAGTGGACAATATGTTTGTATTGAATAATTTTATGATGGCCCTGGCCCAGTTGCTTGATTTTCTCCTGTCCGCCTATATGTGGGTTGTTATTGGCCGAGCGGTTATCTCCTGGGTAAATGCCGATCCCTATAATCCGGTGGTTCGTTTTGTCCATGAGATCACTGAACCTTTGCTCAGCCGGATTCGGAAAGCGGTTCCGGTGGCGCTGGGGGGCCTTGATTTCTCACCCATGATCTTGATTATGGGCATTATGTTTCTTAGGAGTTTTCTGGTGCCTACTCTCGAGCAGATGGCCAGATATTAAGGTGTTTTTTCTGCTTTTTCAGGGTGCTGACCGTGGTTTTTTATGGCATTCGCCGGTCAAACAGGCAGAGCGAGTGGTTACATTTGTTGTTCCATGTTCATCGGCAAAGCGCGCCTCTGCCGTTGTTGAAAAAGGCTTGTGTCGTTGCCACTGTGTCCGTCTTGCCATCCTTGATGCACAGGTGAAGGCGGTATATTGAGGTAACAAACAATTTTTACCCAAAGAGGAGAGATATGTCCACGACCCCCCAGATGATCAAGGATATGGAGTTTCAAACAAAATTCCGGGGCTATGATCCCCTTGAAGTGAAAAGCTATTTGGAAAATCTGGCCGATGAATTCTTTGAAATGCAGGAACGATGCCGTCTTCAGGTTGATGATATGCAGATTGTTCATGAAGAGAAAATCGTCCTGGAACAATCAAAAGGCGTGATCGAGGCGGAG
>DYRD01000296.1 GCA_020718905.1 Syntrophus aciditrophicus
GGCCTGGGCCAGCCCTATTTTCACTTCCTCATGGATTTCATTTGTATTTTCATCCCTCATGGCAATCGCTCCGCATTGAATAAACGCCTATTCTCCATCCCGGGCATCGGACTTCATCCCATGCACAATCGGCGCGCTGTATGAAATTTACAGTTATCACCGGGATATCCCTACCCTTTCTTGAACTGGGCGATCTGGCGCGAGATGGCGGCAAGATTGCCTTCGTCATCCCAGAGCTCGCCGTCGGCCTCCAGAAGCCCGCGGGTGATAAAGCGGGTTCTCAGGCTGCACCGCACACGGGGAGTGCGCGGCAGGTTTCGGACATTGACGGAAAGCTCGATCGTCGGCACCCACGCGGTCATCCCCTGCGTGGCCATCACCGCGGGCGGCATGGCGTCGATCATCAGAAAAAGCGCCGGAAAATCGATGGGACGCCCGTCGCGAAAACTGAAATAACCCGTGTTCATCGACACGTCCGCAAGCGGTCCCCCCTGGAGCCATCCCGCGCAGGCCGGGTCAAGCCGGAGATCGACGTGATGAAAAAGGGTGTACTGCGGCAGACGGGGCATCGGGACACAGGCATCGGCAGGGGGCAGCTCCGGGGCCTTTGTTTCGTAGCGGATAAGGTCGGAGTCGTGATCGTCCGAGACGAAAGTCCCCAAAGCGCGGATTTTTTCCGCCCCTTCCTGATAAAGACGCGCCTCGAAGCGGCTGAACCGTCGGGACCGGGCGATTTCCAAAACATGGATCTCCGCCTTTCCCGGCACGCAACGGGCAAGGTAATTCGCCGTTATGACCGGCGTCTCTTTGTTGTCGCTCAAATGCACCATCGCCTTTGCCATCATCGCCATAAGGTACCCGCCGTTGGGATTCCCGTTGACCGACCAGTTGTCCGAGATGACGCACCCGAACCGTGCGTCCCCAGACTCCTCCAGCATCACATCCCTATCAAAAAGAGTCACGAACATCCTTTTCAGCCTTGAGTTCCAGGCAGTGGTAATTTTGGGGGTAGTATATGCATGTGAAGGGCGATATCAAGATATTTTCTTGTATTTTACGCAGGAGAATTCAGGAAGAGGGAAAGAGATTTCGTAATTCCAAAAGAATGGCGTACTGTTTCCGCTGATCGGGGATGGCGCCGATTGTCTCGGCAAGCACGGGCGTGTGACAATGCATCATCCGCAGCAGTTGTGTCAGGCCGCAAAACA
>DYRD01000297.1 GCA_020718905.1 Syntrophus aciditrophicus
ACGGGGAAGTCGTAGGCGATCAGGTCGCGCAAGACGGCGTTGCGCCAGTGGTGATCCCAGTTTTGGAAAGTGTATCCGCCAATGCCAGAGAGGAGGAGCCAGAGGAAAGTAATAAGTAAGAAGTAAAAAATGACGCCGGGAGCAGGTAATTGGTAATTAGTAATTGGGGATTGGGCAAGGAGTTTCCAGGTTGCCCAGAGGATGAGAAGGACAACGGGGATGGCAATAGATAGCCTCAGCCAGCCGAGGGCGAAGAGGAGGAAGGGGAGAACGAGGTAGGCGAGGGAAATACGATTGAGGAATTTCATAATTTGACCGTAGACGGTGGACAATGGACGGCGGTCTGCCGTCTACGGTCTATCGTCCAATTCATAAATCACATAATCAGATTTCTGGATGGCGATGAAGTAATTTTGGTCGAGGTATGCGCGGAGCGCGGGGAATTCGCGCGAGGTGTCTGCGCCTGAGACCCAGGGCTTATCAACGGCGGTGACTTCGATGATGAAGCGCGGGTTGGCGGATTGCAGATCGGTCAGGAAGTCTATCCGCAGGGATTGGATGTAGGGATTGGAAACGTGGTGATAAAAATAAAAGTCAAAGACGTAGGGCGTGGCAAGGCGGGTGCGGGTTTCGAGCATGGCAAGCAATGTGCCGCCTGTCCAGTCGAGCGGTTGGACGGTGTCGGCTGGGTCGAGATTATTTTCGAGGAATCGGGCAATTTGTACGGCGCGATCGGTGGAGGTGGAGAGGGGTTTGTTCTGGAGTTGGCGAATAAAAGTCTGAGATGGGAGAAGGAGGGAAAGAATAAGGATGAAGGATAAAACGTTGAACGTTGAACGTTGAACGTTAAACGCCATCGCCGCCAGAAGGATGATGAAATAAAGAAAGGGGATGTAGTGGTAGGGGAAGAATTGTCCTGAGAGGGCGGGGTAGAGGGCGTAGCAGAAGGCGAGAGCGGCGAGGAGGTAGGTCTTTTTATTTTGGTTGAAATAAACGCCGATGGCGGCGGGGATGAGCCAGAGGGCGTGTCCGCCGAGATGGAGGGTTTGAGTCAACAGAAGGGAGAGTCGTTCTGCGCCTGTGGTGATTTCCATTTGACCGTTGATCTGGGAATAGAGTCCCCAGTAATTTGTGGCAATGCTCAGGAAAGGAGTCAACGCGCCTGTAAAGCCAAGCCAGGCGAAGACGGCGACGATGGGGAGGAGAA
>DYRD01000125.1 GCA_020718905.1 Syntrophus aciditrophicus
TCTACTGACACCTGACAGCCGTCTCTCCGTCTCCGGGTCGGAAGATGTTGCCTACGGCAGCATTCTTCAGGGAATCTGGAAGATTCTGGACAAAGCCGGCACCTTGGCTACGACCACCAAAAATATGACCCTGCCGGAGCCCTCCATCAACGTTTCCGGACATGAAGTCCTCATCACTGAAGGGGCCAGGATAGAGGCTGACGGTGGCGGGAGCGTGAGCGCCTATGAGTTTCTGCCTGGATTTGACGGCACGGCCAATCCCCTTCTCTTAAAAAACAGACTGGTTATCGTTCCCGATGGCTCCGTCTCTCTTCCCGAGCTGGGGGAAGTGTATGTCGAAGGCTATGCCGGCATGGGACTGGCCGAGGGGGTTTACTCCATCCTCCCGGCGGAATTCGCCTTTCTCCCCGGCGCTCTTATCCTTGAACGCGGCTCCTCCGAGGTTTTATCCAGCCAGGGAACATCGAATCTTTTACAGCAGCCGATTATCGCCGGATATGAAAAGGCCTTCGGCTCCACGGAGAAGCCCGCCGCCATGACCGGATATGTGCTGCGCAACGCGGCCGATGTCCTGGCGGAAGGAAAGTTTGACCGTCGCACTGAGGTGCTCAAAGATGGCGGCGACATCAGCATCAGCGGTGACACCGTTGTCATGCTTGGCAGCGTTTCGGCCACTGCCGTAGATAACGGCACAAACGGCGGACTGACCCTGGCCGGCCCGCACATCCACTACGCGCCGGTGCCGGAAGGCCTGCGTACCCTGCGGGAAATTGATGGCATTATCCCGGCTCTACATATCGGCAGTGTCTATTTTGATAACAACCTGATCAGCAATGACACGGCCCTTGGGCGGCTCACCCTCGGCGATTTCAACCCCGACACCAACACCGGCCTGACCAGTACGGTCACCTTTGCCCCAGGCCAGACCCTCAACGGTATTCCCCGCGTCGAGATCAAGGCCAGGGATTCCATCACGGTGAACGAAAATGTCCAGATCAACGCCCTTGCCACAGCCGAGGAGGAAGGAGCCATTGAGCTTGTCACTGGAAGCCTCGTCACCAAGCCCGGCTCCCTCCTCCATGCCTCCGATGAACTCGTCCTGAATATCACAGGAGACTGGGATTTCGGCGGCGACTGGATCGTCGATGACGGCCGGATCCATCTTATTTCATCTCTTTTCTCCATAGGTTCCGACAGCTCCAGAGACCCGGGTACCGGCCTGTTCATGACTCAGGATCTGCTGAATGCCTTTTCCAGCGTCGACGAATTATGGATAGAGAGCAAAACGGATATCCGCTTTGTCGATGATATCAGCCTCGTCACCAGCGGCAGCCTTCTGCTGGACAGCCAGCGTCTGCTCTTCGAGGATGTGGATGCCAACTCCCTCCAGCCCTACCAGGTAACCATCGACGCCGACATCCTGAGATTGCGCAACAGCCACGACGCAAGCGCAGCAGTTGCTACTGCCGCCGTCGATGATCACAGCCTCCGGATCAACGCCCGGGAACTGACATTAGGGCCCGGCACGGTGCGGGTCGACGGCTTTACCGATGTCAACCTTGCCCCGGCCGGAAACCTCTTCTTTGAAGGACAGGGGGCATTCCAGGCCAATCTGCCGGGCTCCGGCACCCTGACCATGACCGCAGCTGCTTTCCAGGCAGCTTTCCCTCAAGACATCGAGCCACTAACGGCAAACTCTTTTTCAGTCAGCTCCGGCAGCGGTGAAGTCATTTTTCAAGGCAACGGAACCAGTGCGACCTCGACCTCAGGAGCACCCGGCAGCCTCAACGTCAGCGGCCGTTCCGTCACCATGGACGGGGCCCTGCTCAATTTCCCCGGCGGCCGTATTGCGCTCTCTGCAACCGGCACCGGGATCAATGACCAGCTGCTTCTGACACACGGGTCCCAGCTCCTTGCCCGCGGCGGCATCCTTCATCATTCCCTGGGACTGAACGATGCGAGCGCGACCGTTGATTTTCAGCTTCCCGGTGGTGAAGTTCAGCTTACTGCCGCAAACGGCAAGGTCATTTTTGCAAACGATGGCGCCGGCAAAAACCTGATTGATGTCTCAGCCACCGAGGATCAAAACGGTGGCCGCGTGACCATCAAGGCAGAAAACAGCACCCTTGATTCCACGGCCCTCACCCTCCTGGGTAGCGGAGGAGACGGCGGCAGTTTTGATCTTATTACCAGGGCCCTGCCCGAACTGGGGGAACTGGCCACGGCCCTGAGCGCCGGCGGTTTTACCAACGAACTGCGAATCCAGGCCCGGGAAGATGACATGAGCCTTGCCGCCGGCCGGACACTGACGGCCCGTTCCATCACCCTGGCGGCGGATGGAGTGAATGACACCACCAAAGGAAAGATCACCATCGCGGGGACGGTGAACAGTTCCGGGACAACCGGCGGCGAAATCCACCTTTACGCCAATCAGGATCTGACCCTGGCGGCAGGCGGCCGCATTGAGGCCAAGGGCTCAGAAGGCGACGGCGGCGAAGTGGTGCTAAGCTCGGAAGAAGGCTATGTGCGCACGGTCGCCGACTCGACCATCGACACCACCGGAACCGGGCCGGGCAATGACAAAGACGGCTCCGTCACCTATCGGACGGATGTCACCGAAACTTCATCAGGGGGCACGATCACTTACGATGCTAAACTTGTTGCCCAGGGGATGGTTCAAACCGGACAGAAAAATCTTCAGGTGGTCAAAAGCTATGACTATGCCTCCGGAACCTCCATCACCAGTGCCCAGTTAGGCAACATCACCCTGGCCGATCCTGCCACCAATGCCGCCGGAACCTGGATCGGTGATTCCTACCGCTTTATTGCCGGGCTTTCCGGTTATAAGACAGCGGGATATACCCTTATCCCCGAGATCGAGATCCGTTCCATCGGCAACCTCACCCTGGCAAGCGGCTTCCAGAGCGGCAGCGGTGCGACGATGAAGGGTCTGGAGCGATGGCGGCCGGATGGTCTTCCTGGTGTTCTGAGTTTCCGCGCCGGTGGAAATCTCAATGTCAATACCAGCATTACCGATGTTCCCACCGCCCCTATGACCAGTAGCACCGGAACATTAATCAAAGATAACGGGGGAAATCAGATTCGTGAAATTATCCCCAACGGCTTGAATGACTCGTGGGCCCTGAATTTTGTCGCTGGCGCCGATTTTACTGCAGCCAACCCAATAAACACGGCAGGTCTAAATGACCTTACCATCGGCAAAACAGTTAGCAACACTATCGTCGTCTATAGTGAAAGTGGTGATATCAACTTAGCCGCCGGTCAAGACATTAAAATAATGGCACCGCCACCGACTACGACAGTCCGTGATTATATGCCAGGGGTACGCCAGTATACGGTTGCCACCTTCGATGGTGATATCCATGCCCAGGCAGGCAGAGATTTGAATCTGCAGAATGGTGGTATCCTTCAAAGTGCCATAGGAGATATCAGTGCAGCAGCCGGTCGCGATGTACTCCTTAATGCAACCAGCAACGGGAGCGCAAAAGGGGCCATCCGGACGACAGGACGAATGCCGACCATGGACGAAGTCCCTGTAGGATTTACTGGCTGGTATTCCTCGGAAGCCTCTCTTCAAAAACATCGGGCAGAGCGCTTTTATGAATATCGCGATGGCGGCAATATCAATGTCAAGGCCTATGGTGACATTCTAGGGACAGTTGAAAAAGACCTGGTAGCCGCAAGCTCTGATTCCTCAAAGGGGTGGGAGGGAGCCTATCAGGATATCATCGTCATTGACGGAGAGATATCGACGATCTATCGCTGGAGCGCCAACTACTCAAATACATACTACAGCAATTCCACAACTGGCACTGCTACCACAGGGATTGCAACGATGGGAGGAGGAAACATTTCACTTACGGCCGGCGATGATATCCTGGCCCAGACTGGAGCCTTTGGCACTCACAATCAAGGAAATCTGACAATCCTTGCCAAGGAAGAAGTGGATGGACGCTTTCTGGCCATGAAAGGGCAAGCGCTTCTTTCCACCCTTGGCAGCTTCGGGACTACTTTAGCCAACAATTACACGAGCATCGGGATTGGCGATGTAGTTCTTACCCTGCAGAGCCTGGGCAACGTGGAGGTGGGCACCATTTATAACCCAACTTTTGCCAATAGTTTCTCCAGGGATAGTGCAACATCTTTTAGATCTCAACTTTCCTATACCCCCAAAAGCTCGGTAAAAATCGCTGCAGTACAAGGCAATATTCTGCTCAATGGCAGCAATGATTATCGATACTTTTCAAGTCGTTACAATGTTCTGCCAGCTACACTGACCATGGCTGCCGGTCAGAACATTGCATTCACCCAAAAATTTGTCATGGCCCCGGCTGAAGCAGGGAGTCTTGTCCTGCTGGCAGGGAATGATATTCAGGGTAGCTATTCTAATAACAAGGCATCGTCTTTAACTATGTCTGACGCTGATCCGGATGACTTTCACGGTCTAATAAGCAATTCCGCCGCCATCGTTGCCAGTCTCACAAGCGAACATCGTAATCCACCGTTGCACGAGAATGATATCATCCCTGTTCATATTGAAGCTGGCCGGGATATTGCCAAGATGGACTTTACCACCCCCAAAGAGACTGTAATCGTCGCTGCCCGGGATCTTCTCAATATCACCTATCTTGGTCAGAATTTACGTGCCTCCGATGCAAGCATCATTGCGGCAGGCCGGGATTTTATCCAGTCAGAGGTCATCGGCATCTATAAACCGGGTGGAACCACGGTGAACGCCTTTCAGGGAATCACCCAGGCCGGACCGGGTTCCCTTCTTATCCAGGCCGGGAATAACCTTGATCTCGCGGACTCCTCCGGGGTACAGACCATCGGCAGCAGCCAGAATTCAGCCCTGCAGGATTCTAATACCCCGCTGGATGGCAATGGCCGGGTCAAGGGCAGCGATCTTACGGTGATTGTCGGCTATGACATCCGTCCAACGGCCGGAGAAACAGCGGACTTCCTTGACAAGCTGAAAGAAGGGGCACGGGAGGTTTCCGCCCTGATAGCCGAGGGAAAAGAGAGCGAGGCTGCGATTCTGAAAGAGAAAATCCGCACGGAACTCTTCAATCCCTTCCTCTATGACCACCGTTCGGGAACCGGCGACCTCAACATGACCACCTCTTCCCTGCAGACCATTTCCGGGAAGGATGCGATCAATATTTTTGCCAATGGTGACGTCAATGTCGGTGTCACCACCATCGCCTCTGCCGATTCAACAACCGTTGTCGGTGACAAGGAAACCGGTATCTTTACCGCCGGTGGCGGGGCAATCAATCTTATTGCCGGGAAGGATGTCAACGTCAACGAGAGCCGGGTTATGACCTTTCTCGGAGGCGATATCGTCGTCCTCAGCGACGAGGGGGACATTAACGCCGGGCGCGGTTCCAAGGCTAAGGTCACTGCCGCCGAACCCCAGGTTATAGAAAAAGACGGAGTGAAGAGTGTTATCTTTTCTCCGCCGGCCGTGGGCAGCGGTCTGCGCACCCTGGCCTATGACCCGGACGGCAACGGTCCGCGCGTGACTCCGGAACCCGGTGATATGTATGTGGTTGCCTGGGACGGCGTGG
>DYRD01000298.1 GCA_020718905.1 Syntrophus aciditrophicus
AAAGAATTCAACGCCGCCTTGCCGTCAATCCTGGGGGGAATCTTTGACGTATTGGGTCAGGCTATGACCATTCACCCGGATATTGAAGACAGTCTTCACGAACTACCCCGAATGGCTGATTTTGCAACCTGGGGCTATGCCATAGCGGAAGCCCTGGGGGGCCGTGGTAATGAGTTTCTGCTTGCCTATACCGGCAACGCAAGCATGGCAACAGCGGACCTGCTTGAACATAACACCTTTTTCAGCGCCATTGTGCAGGGTATGGAAAGGCCGGACGGGATCATGGCCGGAACCTTTGCAGAAGTGCTGTTTGATCTGCGGAAGATCGTTGACCCTGAAGGGGAGAAAAGCAACTTCAAGGCGCTGGACAAGGACTACAGCTTTCCAAAGTCCCCGCAAGGCTTCAGGGGCAAGCTGGAGCGTCTGAAGATACCTTTGGAAGACCTGGGGATCAGTTATGTCATAGCAGAGAACCGGACTAACAAGGGGCGGGTGTTGTGTAACTTCTTCAAACGGTCCGATGGTCCCCCGCCGGTTCAGGCCGCGCCGGTCCTTGATGATCTGGTTTTTGACGATTCGGAAGTGTTTTGAAAGGGGATGTCATGAAAAGGTTGCTTATTGTGGATGAAATGCAAAACCGCAAATGTCCGCTTAACCGTAGACGGTGCATGGTTGATGGTTGCGCCTTGTGGATTAATGCCGGTCTAAAGCGGATTCATGGGGGCGGTTATTACGGGGGGCTGTATCGGGTTGGTTATTGCACCCTGGGCCGCAACAGATGAAGGTTGAATTCCTTCAAAACTTTGAAGCCAAAACCACCACCGGGACCCGCGCCATTGCCGCCGGAACTGTGCTTGATCTGGCTGAAGACAAGGCGGGCAAGCTGCTTGTTGCCGGTATTGTCAAGGTTGTTGAATCGGTCCCCTTCAATCCTGTTGCCTTGCCGTATCTGGATCAGCGGGGCCGCCTTGTAGTCCCTTTTGACTGTCCGCCCAAATATCGATATTGGGCGGGAGGTCAAACGGTTCAAGAGACGTTGCGGGGGCTGTTTGAAGAGCGGGCCGCCATTATGCAGCATGACGGGGGGCTATCACGGGACCAGGCTGAACAGGAAGCCGCCCGGATCGTTTCCAGCTATGTGAAAGACTACCACAAAGGAGAATCAAACGAATGAAGAGCAAAGACACACCTTCCGGGGCTGTT
>DYRD01000299.1 GCA_020718905.1 Syntrophus aciditrophicus
TGGGGCATGACCTCCCCCACGGCGGGGCCTGGCCAAAAATCGTCGAGGCCATCGCCGTCCACACCCAAAAGACGGCACCGGTATAAAACACGGCGACATTATGAGCAGAATTTTCACAACCGTTTCACTGCTTTGCGTAAGCAACGTTTTCATGACCTTCGCCTGGTACGGCCATTTGCGCAACATGTCCCACAGGCCGTGGATTATCGCCGCCCTCGCAAGCTGGGGTATCGCCCTGTTTGAATACCTTCTCCAGGTGCCCGCAAACCGCATCGGCCATACAGCCCTTTCCCTGGGGCAACTGAAAATCATCCAGGAAGTGATTACCCTTACGATTTTTATCCCTTTTTCCCTGCTTTTCTCCCGTGTCCTTTTCACTGGCCTGCCGGGGAAGCATCCTCAATGTTCCGCTGAATGTAAAGCTGCCCATTGTCGAGACAGTAGGCCAGAAGATTATGGCGCCCGATTCGATCCGCATAACAGCATCCATTGTCGATATTGATCCGGTTTGTTTTCAGCCCGGGCAGAATTTGCTCCATGGGCAAGGGCGAATGACCGCAGATTACCGGTTTTTTCCCCCGGTAAGGTCGCCCTCGGCTCCAGAGCATGGCTTCGACACCCTCTTGTCCAAAGGGATCGGGAAGCGAAAAATCAAACTCGGCGTGAACAAGAAGGAAATCGTCCAGTTCAAGAAACGGGGGAAAACTCCTGATAAACTCAATGTATGGCCTTGTGTCTGTCCCTTCAAAGCTTTTCAGGGTTGCCCGGCCACCGTTTGCCATCCAGGTATTAAAATACGGATCGTCTGTTTTGTAATTGCCGTCCCCGGAATATGCCCTCAGCCACATATCCTCGTGGTTTCCCAGCAGCGGGACAACCTCGCATGGGGGCCTCATGATCACATCCAGAACACCTTTGCTGTCCGGCCCCCGATCAATATAATCGCCGAGAAGGTACAGGGTGTCCGACGCCCCGATGTCCAGTTTATCTATCAGGGCTTTGAATGTTTTACAGCATCCGTGGATGTCGGCTATCGCGAAACGCATGAGTAAACTCTGCCAAGCCGTTATTTTACTGAATAAACCGTCAATCTTCAGGGTTCAATATAATTGTCGGCATACCGGCAAGTCAAGGAAATGCTGGCGCAGTGGTCACAGCGCTGTCACCACGGATCGACAAACGCGT